>RHCX01000022.1 GCA_010028495.1 Nitrososphaeria archaeon
TTGTTTTGTTACTGGCTGCGAATCCAAGCTTTTTATTTCCACATCAAATCTGTACAGGCCGCCTGAATCCAGAATTGGGCCTGATATCTCTAGTGGTTTTGATCCTGAATGCCAAGCATTGTATGTTTTTTCCTGCAATCCTGTTATTTTTATTCGAGAATCACTGGTTGGACTCACATCCATTCGTAAAACTCCGTTTGTAGTGGCAAAATATTCCTTGAAAATCTCTTTTCCATCATGATTCATAGAAACAAGCAAAACCGCATCAATGTTTTTTGTAGTTATGGAATCGGTTACCGTCATGACTATTTGTTTTTGAGCAGACTCTGAGAATTCTGTTGGTATGATCTGCGTGGTGACTGCAATTTTTTTATCACCTATGTTGAGCTTTATTGTTTCCAGTCCGAGGCCTTGGCCATATACTAAACCAATAGGTACAAGTACTACAAGCAGCAAAATTGCAAGTTTTTTCATAGTGTTACCAGTTTTACATTATCCATTTTCTTGTTTATCTTGAAATTTCGCGTAATTGCGCTGATTCTCTGGGCTTCTCCATCCAGCATGAACAATTCGACGCACTTGTTTCCGTGAATTTTGCTGTGCAGATGCGTTATTATTAGATCCTCAAAGTTGTGCTTTATTCCTGCAATCATGTCGTCAAACTCGTCATTGTGCACTACAAGCAGTATTGCGTGCAAGTCACCAGCGATCTCATCTTTTTGCTTTTCTTCGGAGACAAAGTTTCGAATTCCGGCTCGAATTGTCTCAGATCTTCCGGCAAAACCCATTGATTTTTGCAGCCTGTCAAGCTCCGTTAGCAGTTCGTCGGATACCGAGATTGAGACAATCGGCATGACTGTATGATTATTAAATTTCTTATAAGTATAGTCATAAAAATTATTAATTTTTTATAGATTTATTAATAATCTCACGGCTACGGCGAGCATGAAAAAGCTCTTGACGGTTGCAATTAGCGTTGTAGTGATTGCAGTTATTGCTGTATTTGGGCAACAGGCAAATGTTACTACAAAAGAATACACTAGACAGGAAACCATGGTTCCGCAACCGCAGACTTCCAAAATCAAAGTTATTGCATCGTTTTATCCGTTATACGAATTTACCAAAAATATTGCTAGGGACAAGGCAGACGTTTCTGTATTTACTCCAGTCGGTGTAGAGCCACACGACTGGGAACCAAGCACACAAGACTTGGTTGCACTGGAAAATTCTGATGTCTTTGTGTATAATGGAATGGAGTCGTATGTTGGAAAAATCATTAATCAATATCCAAGTGTGCTATTTGTTGAGGCTTCACAGGGAATTAATCTTGGGGCCAACTCTGATCCACACATCTGGCTTGATCCAGTTTTGGCAAAAGACCAAGTTATGATGATCAAAGATTCTCTGATCAAAGTTGATCCAAACAACGCTCAATACTATGAAGACAATGCAAATGCATATTCTGAGCAGCTAGATGAACTTGATAATACAATACGTGCAGAGCTTACTAACTGCAAAAAAGACACCATTGTACCATTCCATGACGCGTTTTCTTATTTTGGCTCTAGATACGGAATTAAAATTCATGCATTATCTGGAATAATTCCTGAATCCGAGCCAACTGCTGCCGATCTCAAAAACCTAATAGACTTTGTCAAGCAAAACCAAGTCAAAGTAATATTTGCAGAAGAACTGGTTGATCCGAAACTAGCGCAAGCACTTGCAGACGAGGCCGGCGTACAAATCATGACGCTAAGCCCACTGGAAGGATTGTCAAAAGACGAAATGTCATCTGGAAAATCATATTTGAATAAAATGCATGACAACCTAAACAACATCAAAGTAGCCTTGGAGTGCACATGAAACCACTACAAGTATCTAATGTCACAATATCGTACAACGGCACAACTGCCATAGACAAGGTTAGCTTTGATGTGGACTCGGGAGATCTTTTGGGAATAGTTGGTCCAAATGGAGCTGGAAAGACCACTCTGTTTCGCGCAATTTTAGGCCTGCAAAACTATTCTGGCGTAATCAAGATGTTTGGTTATGAAGACAAAAAATACCATCCTCTACTTCCTCTCATTGGATATGTATCACAAAAGGTAAACTTTGAGCCAAACTTTCCTGCAACGGTATCCGAAGTGGTGGCAATGGGATTATTGCCAGAAAAAGAGCTCAAAAAAGGCTCAAAGCTTTTGCAGGATGCTGGATACACATGGAACCAAGTCTACAAAAAGCTGGACAAAGATCACTCCAAGGTAATTGAGGCGCTAAAGACAGTAAATCTGGAGTCATACCATGACAAAAGAATCGGTGAGATATCTGGCGGGCAATTGCAACGGGTATTCATTGCAAAGGCACTAGTCAAGGATCCTGTTCTGCTGATACTTGATGAGCCGGTGACCGGCGTCGATGTGGAAACGCAAAACAAGTTCTATAACGTTATAAAAAAAATAAATGAAGAAAACAAAATAACCATAGTCTGGTCATCGCATGATCTGGAGGCAATTGCAAAACTTGCAAACAGAGTTGCATGCATGAACCGAGAGCTTTTCTTCCACGGACAAAAAGAAGAATTTTTCTCAAACGAGGACCTACTCAAAACCTACACAGAATCTGCAATGCAGATGCACATGCATCACCACTGATATGGCACTTGAGATATTCAGCTATGCGTTCATGCAAAAGGGACTAATTGCAGGCTCGGCAATCGCAATAATCTGCTCTTTGATGGGCACATTTCTTGTATTGCGAAGATATTCCTTGTTTGGAGATGCGTTATCGCACATGGCATTTGGTGGAATATCCGTTGGGTTATTTTCAGGAATCTATCCTCTGTGGACTGCATATGCAGTGTCTATTCTTGGTGCATTAGGTATGACCAAACTTCGAAAAAGCACCAAGATTTCAGGTGATGCGGCAATTGCGGTGTTACTGGTATCGGGATTTGGAATTGGAGTGTTGTTGATTTCCGCAACCGGGGGATTCTCGGTGGACTTGTTCAGCTTTTTGTTTGGAAGCATATTGCTGTTAAACAACAACGACATGATTCTGATCCTCGCAGTCAGTTTTGGTGTCATAGGATCAATCGTGGTATTGCGAAAGCAATTACTTCATTTTACATTTGATGAGGAGCAGGCACGAGTCAGCGGGTTAAATGTAGACAAGCTCAACTATGTCTTTGTTGTGATTGCCGGAGTGACAGTAATCACATCAATGAGATTGGTTGGAATCTTGTTGATATCAGCATTGATTGTATTGCCAAACATAACCAGCATGATGTATGGTAGGGGGTTCAAGCATACTGTGCTGATATCAATGGGAATCTCCGTGTTTTCAGTTGTATCTGGAATAATTCTGTCGTATTATTTTGATCTAGCACCATCTGGAGCAATAGTGATGATTACCGTTGCAATACTGGTTGGTACCATAGTTGCAAAATATTTTGGTGTAATAGGAAAAGCAATACCAATACAAAAGACTGCCTAGTCTGATAGCGAATCCAGTCTTCTTTTGTCTTGGATACCTTTGACAAAGAATAATGATGTTGCAATTATTCCTGCAGTGATTAGCGGCGTTGCCAGCTCAAAGTATCCTATGTTTGGCTGAGTCTTTGGTATTGCAGATGTCTGGACTCCTTCCGTTATGGAGACATGGCCAAGCTTGTTTGTTCGCTGTTCTACAAACCAAATGTCGCCGTTATTGTCGGCAGTCAAAAACTGCACAAACGTTCCCTGTGTTGGTATTGCCAATTCCTGAAACTCTCTTTTTTGTGAATCATAGATACCTAGCTTGTCTGATGTATGTTGGGCAATCCAAAGATTGTCAAATTTGTCCTTAGCTAGTGCAAATGGTAATGCATTTGGATCAGCTACTGTTACTATTGGACTGAATGTCTCCAAGTATGGGTTGAATCTGACTATGTTCAGTGCTATATGATCCGATATCAAAATGGTTCCATCCTTGTCAAAGAGCAGATATGTTGGATCCTTCAGTGGATTCTTTGGAGCAAACTCGCGTATCTCTGCTGTACTTGGATCAATTACTCCAATTTTTCCCGCCTGAGATTCTACAAACCAGATCATTCCATTTTGATCACGAGTCAAAAATGCAGGACCTGCAGGACTGGTTGGAAGCTTGTGCTGTTGGAACTGGCCTGAAACCAGATCGTATCTGAGCAAAATATCCTGATCTGATAGTCCAACCCAAAGATCTCCGTTATTGTCAAATTCTAGTGAAGCTGGGATTGCTTTGATTGGCAATGGTATTGTCTGGAATTTTTCCGTCTTGGTATCCAGATAACCGATCTTCATATCCAAGGGATCTGTGAACCATATTTTGTCGTCATGTATGTTAAGAACCAACGACATTTTTCCATCAAACTGGTATGGGGTGAATTGTTTTTGCGATATGGAGAACTTCCACATTCTTGCCTGAGATGTATCGCTGAGCCATATCGTATCCTTTCCGTCGTATACTGGGTATAGCGGAGCGGCCTTTTCTGGTATAGTATATTCTGTGATATCCGTTCTAAGTTCTGCCAATCTAGGCTTTATCAATACGGAAAAGCTAGTGCTTTGATTTGGACTGTCTTTTCTATGCGCATCAAGCTCCACATTCCAGTTTCCTGCAAAACCAAACGTGACGTCTCCTTGGTAAGTATCGCCTGTCTTTGCAAGCGGAATTTCAATTGGCGAGATATTTTTTTGTGGATTTGAAATCTTGATTTTTAGATCTGTTATATCTTGCACTGGAATTCCGCTGGAATCATGCACAGAAACGGAAATCTTGTTTGGACCACTTTTTAGAGGATAAATGTCTGCTGCAAATTTGAGATCTTCTGAAAATACCATCGTGTTAAAGCCGTCTGGCACTTGTGATGTCTGCTCTGCTTGGCTTGGAAGCGAGGTGTTTGTGAGCAATGCAACTATTCCAAGCAATACAATTCCAAGTATTGCTTCTGTTCTGAGCGACCTTTTGAGCTTTTGATGTACTGGTGTAGAGTCAAGGGACTTTTCTGCAGGCCTTTGAATTTTGAATTGGTTATAGCCTCCAAGTGCAATCATTGCACTACCGACTGCAATTTTGCCAAGTATCAGCCAGCCATAATATGATTGGCTGAGTGTAGGGATGTCGTCCGATAGAAACCACAATAGTGTTGGTCCTGTGATTATGACTATTCCCAAAGATATGATGATCACCGATGAGAATCTTGGAATCATCAAAAGACTTGCAAGATCCTTTTTGGATTTGTCTAGTTTTGCAAATGCCGGAATTAGTATAAAGCCAAAAAAGACAACACCGCCAATCCATACTGATGCAATCAAGTTGTGCGCATAATCGATTGTCATTGCAGCTACTTGCTCGCTTGCGGCTCCGTGGCCTATGGCAGTAGTGGTTGCAATCAGTGCTAGCGAGAGGCCTAACACTAGTATCTGTTTTTTTGCAGATGCAGCCGTCTTGTTTTCAAGCAAAAACCATATTGCAAGCAATACAACGGTTATGCCCATTCGTATCTCCCAAATCATTCCAAAGTCCGTATCTAGAACGTCTGATGCGGATGCCTTGAGGCGTATTGTCTGTATTACTAGCATCAAAATGTTTGAGGCAAATACTGCAAAGAGGCCTATTCCGGTAATGGTGGAAAACTTGGAATGGAAGAATTTTTGAAAGTCCGCATTTTCCTTTAGCCACGGTCTGTTTTTGATTCCCCGCCATACCAATAACACAGAAACTGCCGAACCAAGGACTATTACCTGCCCTACTAGACCTGGGAATCTAGCTGCGGACTCTGGAAAGTAAATCTCTTGATCTATTGTAGTCCTTGGCGGAGGTGGCAGCTCCACATCACCCACTCCAAAAACAAATGCATACTGCGGTCTGTGGCCGTCTATCTTTGATAGTACAGCACTAGTCACAGTGTAAATGCCGTTTTGTAATGGAGGTGTGGTGACAATGAGGGCTTTTTCATCTCCCTGCAAGTAACTAGTGTCCTTGTTGTCCACCTGTGTACCAGTGCTGTCTAAAACCTTGATGTCGCTAAATTTCAGATCTACTGGCTCTGAATAATGAATTGTTATTTGTGTAATTCCTGGACCTACATTGGTTGATGCTCTTGGATTTGCATCTTCAATCAAAGGATGCGCATGTGCAAACGGAATCACTGATATAAAAAACAACACCGCAATAGCTAGAATTTTTTTCAACTGACATTCAATGGTCATTTTGCTAATTTAAACAATTTACCTGTTTGATGATTCTACCAGTTTCACAAAGTAAATAACTTGACTTTGAGTCTATAATACTATGAAAGCGATTTTGCTTTTAGCTCTGATGATTTTTGCCACGGGAATAACTCCTGTATTTGCGCACAAAACCATAACAGTTGATCAGTATAACATTGAAGTTGGATGGAAGGATGAGCCTCCGTTGGTTGGCCAGCAAAATGCCATCACGTTTGAATTTTCAACCGATGAGGGAAACGGGGTTAGCTCTGCAGTGACAAATGCATTCAAGGATCTCACAGCCACAATAAACTCTGGCAGCGTATCAAAGCAGCTTGATGTGCTATCTGATGAAAAACCAGGTAGCTATTATGCAAAGATAATTCCCACTCAAACAGGCCCTCTAACAATATCTCTACAGGGAACACTAAATGGAATACAAGTAAACGAGCAGACAGAAGTCGAAGACGTAGACAACATCAATGTTATTGCGTTTCCACCAACAGATGCAAGTGGTTCGTCTGATATTGCAAAAATAAAGAACTCACTAGGGCAGCTACAGCAAGACGTTTCCCAGATAAGTCAGGTTGGCTCTGCAAATAGTGGCAAATCCGATTATGCAGTACTTGCGTTGGGCATTGGAGCTGCAGGAGTAATACTTGCAGTGATTAGTCTAGTAAAAAGAAAATAAGAAAATCTAAAGTTTTGGAATTACTCTAGATCGTGCAGTTATTACAATTATTCCCATTATGGCGGATGCCAGAATAATCATTGCGACTGGGCCGAACTCTGGAACTACACTAGCAGAGACCGTCTCTCCCTTTGGACCTGTCCATGTTGCAGGATCGTCAGTAGGCAATCCTATTCCAAGAATCTTCACCTGTATATCCAATGGATGATCGGAATCAAGGGCAGATGTAGTCAGCTCTGTTATTCCGCTATGTGCGTGCTGTCCCATAGCTGATAGTACTTGCTTGCCGTCCTGAGTTGCAGTGACTTCAAAGTTCACATGCTCTACTGGTTCTTCGTTAGGATCGGTAAACTCTACGGACACAATTGCTTCTTTGCCCTTTGCTGGTGGCTCGGTACTAATATGTGCCATCATGGAACCGTCTTGAGTCATTACCATTGCATCTGGTACTGCATGGTCATCTCCGTGAGCTGCCTGAACAATCACTTTGCCTTTCATCCATGTGTGAACTTGGCAAAAGTAAGTGTATTCTCCTTCTTCATCAAATTTATGCGAGAACGATTTTCCTGCAAAGAACAATCCGCTGTCAAACAAGCCGTCGCCGTCTAGGCCTTTCTTTGGATCTCCACTGGTCACTGTATGTGAAGCACTGTCGTCATTTGTCCATGTTACCTCGCTTCCTACATCAACCGTCACCTCTGATGGAGTATAGCATTCGTCGGTTTTTTCGCATCCTGGAGAGGATGATCCCGATGCAATGCTTACGTCTGCATTTGCATGATCTGCAAATGCGGGAGAAGTCGCTATAACAGCAAACAACGCCAGAATAGATCCCAGCATTATTGTTTTCATTGGTGTTCTATGACGTCTGATGAATAAAAAGCCTTATTCTGATTTCCTCTTGAATAATTTTGCAATTACTATTGCTGGTACAACAAAGTACATTCCTACATTCAACAGTATGACGCCAATTCCGTAACCTAACATTTGTGATTCTGAATGAATATCAGCTAGTTGCAAAATAGACAGAGAAGACAACATTGGAGTTATTGTATATTTTACAGCTTCACGAAATACTGGATTTTCCCTTTCTAGATCAGCAACTGCAGGACTGAATGCATAGTAGAATTCGTTAAACCCAGCCATGAAAGTCTTGCCTGAGTTTGTATCGAACAGAACATTGTCTCTGATCTCTCTTAGGGTTTGTACTTGGGGAGCAAGCTCCGTTCCATACGTTGCAGTTGCAATCAGACATCCTGGCTTGGTTTTAGTAGGAGCTGAGGTCTCTGCAGTAACTGCAAAACCTACATTTTCAATTGGAATTTCTCTAAAGAAAATTCCCAAAATGTCAATTGATATTTTGTTCTGGCCAGATTTGAGCTCCATCGGTATAGTGACTTCACCATTTCCCGTGTGTTCTAGATCCTTTGAGCTAAATACAGTGACGTCGCCGTTTGTCACTAGAACCTTGTAATCGATATGTTGCTGGATCTCCTTGGTCTGCGGATTCACGAAACTTATTTTGACTTTGGTTTGCTCTCCTGCTATTGGCTTTTCTGGCTCTGTTGATATTCGTACAAGCAAAGTTCCCTTGTCTGTAGGTAATTCGTAAAGTTCTGCAAATGCTGGAACTATTGCAACCAACAACACTAGTGACAAAAGAACAAATCTCATTAGGATTAATTCTTGCCTGAATGTATTATAATTTACTAGCAAATTCATTGTACCCTAACATTATAATGCAGATTTGTCTGTGTCATCTTGATTGGGAAAACAAATCATTTTTGGAATTGCGTTTATGCTATTGATTGGATCTATTGGTTTTGCAAGTGCGCAAAGCACAAAGCCAGTACAAGATATTGTGTATACTGCAAAATTTGTCTGCGGTTCCATATCTGATAATTTTGGGCCTTTACGACCAGGCCATTATGATACCTCAATCAACATATTGAACATCAAGGGATATCGTGTGGGGTTTGTCTGGTCTGCAGTAGTCAATGACGGGCCTACATCGAATTCAATTTTCAAAAACCTCGACTCTGAAACCTCTACAGGCATGAGCTGCCAGGACATCAAGGACATTTTGGGAATAGACAACAATGATCTACTTGAGGGATTTGTGGTAATCAAGGTCCCAGTGTCATCGCTAAAGGGATTTGATAACGAACAAGTAATTCCAGAGGTGACTTCTGATGCGGCAAACATTCTAGAAGTGCACTTGTTTTACTCTGCAAATGCTTTGGATACGTTACCGCACGAAATAGCAGAAGACAAAATATCATTTTACATTATACAAGACGGAACAGGAAAGATTCCAAAAGAATCATTCCGCAAATTGCTAGATGTCACAATGCCATCAACACTAAATCAAATAACAGACACTGAAGGCAAAGTCAAAGCTGCCCTGGCCAAAAAATATGATTTATCCAACAAGGACTTGGACAAAATTGTATTGAGAATCAAAAATATCTCAATTGGAGTGGGTTCACTTCTTGATGATCATGCAGTATCATTGCATGTTGTCAAGCCCATGATTAGCAAGTAAATTCTCGGTGTAAAATCTTCTTAAAAGTTAAATATGTTCCATCAGGCCTCAAGATCGGATGATTTCTAAGTTTTTTGTTCCTGTTTTTGCTGTTTTGCTTTTATCTCAAGTTTCTACATTTGCACCGGCAGCTCACGGAGATGGATTAACTGAAGAAAAGCTACCGCCTGCTAGCTTTGGGAATAGGCAAGCTGCATTATACATCAAAATCAGCCCGCCGATTCTCACAAAGGATACAGTAGGAGATACATTCCTTCAGGTACGATTGTTTGACTCAAAGACAGAAAAACCAATCCAACATACCTCATTTGCAATAGAAGCTTGGAAGGATGAGAAATTGCTTTTGCGAAGCAGCTTTCACACGCATTCTGGCGATCTGACACTAAAGATCAAGCCAACCAAACTAGATGTGAACCAGGTTATAGTGTACGGTGACCAGCTGGAACAACTGCCAAACACATGGACTGCATTTGGTGACAAAATAGACGTAAAGGCGCCAGTATTGTTAGAATCAGGATTATACCATTTCAAAATCTCTGTAGTCGGAATAGATTATGACCAAAATATTTTTGCGGAAAAAGACATCAAGTCATTTGATTCTTGGCTAAGCGTTGGTGATGTCTCTAATGAGAAAATCGAATACGGCGGCAAAAGCTATGACGCATCAATCATATCATATTATGATACAATAGAAAACTTCAAGTTTGATTCCAACAAAAAGGCAATCTCATTCTCGATGCCGTTCAACTGGGATACAAAAAGAATCGAAGGCCAAAACATCTTTGTACACCAAGAGGTTCGCATTCCAAAGACGTTCAAGGAATTTACCGACACAACTGCATATCAGGGTATGGTAAGTGGAATGCCAACAGTGGGAAGAATGCTCATACTTGATCCGTATTCGATAGAAGGAACATCAATTTTGCACTTTTTGATAAACAAAGAAGACATATTGAACATGGCAAAAAAAATCCCAACTGGAGCAAAAACAATGGACTTTGTTGTATCTCCTGCAACTGCAATACCAAAAACAAAGTATGATGTTAAATTCAGCTCAGGTGCAACTGCAACCATAACATACGACTCCAATCTGGGCGTATCTGATACCATACCGTTGCATTTTACGTTCTTTGGTAAGGACGGAAAAATCCTCAAGTACGTTCGTTATATCTATGCAATAGACGACAGCACTGGAAAGAACCTAGTTACCAATCTCGGCCCTGACTCGCAAAAACTTGGAATATTCACAACAGAGGGAATCGATGTTCAAGAGTTCAAATTCCCAAAAGAGGGCAACTATGTCATTCATCTTGGAATAATTAGCCATGGACTAGACGAGCAAACCACGTACTCTACTCCTAGTCCGAGCAGCACCGCTATAACGATGGGGGGCAAAGGCGGCCAAACCACACAACCTAACAATCCTCCGTCAACCACATACACAATTCCTTCATGGATAAAGTCAAGTGCTAAATTCTGGTCTGATAATAAAATAACAGACAAGGACTTTGTTGGTGGAATTCAATATTTGATAAAGCAGAAAATAATCAAGGTTCCAGCCACGCAGAAAGACAACACCGCCTCCACAACAATCCCCTCCTGGGTCAAAAATGCGGCAGGATTCTGGGCAGACGGAAAAACAACAGATGCTGACTTTGTAAATGGAATCCAATACCTGATTAAATCCGGAATAATCAAAGTATAATCTAGATTTTTATCCGATACTGAGCTGGCCTAATCATGCTTCCAATAAGGGACGAAAACCCCAAGCCGCCAGGATACAAGCCAAAGATGACTATTGCCCTTATTGCGGTAAATGCAATTGTTTTCTTTTTTGAAGTAGCAGTAACTGGACAGTTTTTTGAATTCAACAACGGACGCGCCGAATCGTTGTTCTTTGATTGGGGAACAGTACCTGCATGTATTGCAGGCCACAAAACCCTGTCATTTCAGGATGTGCAGATCTCTTGTCCTCCAGATTCCATGATTACATTGTTAACATCTACATTTCTCCATGGAGGCGCGCTACACCTTGGAGGAAACATGCTATTTTTGTGGATATTTGGTGATAACATTGAATTAAAATTTGGCCGACTCAAGTTCCTTGGAATTTATCTGATATGGGGAATAGTCGCGGGATTGGTACATGTGCTGGGCGATCTGAGCAGTCCAGTTCCAGCAGTTGGTGCATCTGGTGCGATATCTGGGGTGCTTGGTGCATATTTGGTTATGTTTCCACGCGCAAGAATTATGACGTTTATGATGATGGGATTTTTCTCCAGAATGACATATGTCTCTGCAAAATTCTTTTTACCATTCTGGTTGGTGTTCCAAAATTTGCTACCGCTGTTTGTAGGGGGATTTGGTTTTGGTTCAGGCGGAGTTGCATATTTGGCCCATATTGGAGGATTTGCAATAGGTCTTGCAACCGGCTATGCATATAGAAAAATGCGCGGTGGCGAGTTCATGTATGGAACAAGGAACAGCTCCAGATATGGCTGGAAAGGCGGCGTCTAGTATAAATTCAAGATTGGAAAAAATTTCTTCATGCCAATAATCACAGTCTCTATGTATCCTGGCAGAACCACGCAACAAAAAGAGGAATTTGCAAAGGCAATAACAAAAACTGCAGTTGAAATTCTCAAGACAAAAGAATCTCATGTTATTGTGGTTTTTGAGGACAATCCAAAAGAAAACTGGTACCTTGCAGGCAGCCCCCTGTAAGTCTCCCTAGTCTTTTTATCTTATAATACAATACAAAAATTATGAAGGTAGCGATAGTCCAGCTCAAAGCACATATTGAGAAGAAAAAAAATCTACAAAAAATTTTAGACTGTATCGAAACTGCCGCAAAAAAAGGAGCAGAATTATGTGCGTTTCCGGAATTTATGATGTTTTACACAAATTCGGATCAAAGTGCAAGACAGCTAGCAGAACAAGCAGAAACAATCAATGGAAATTTTGTAAAGCAAATAGCAAAGACGGCAAAGAAAAACAAAATCCAAGTCGTAGGCACAATATATGAAAAAAGCAAGAAAAAAGATCGCGTCTATGATACTGCGTTTATCATATCAAAGTCTGGCAAAATTGTATCAACATATAGAAAAATTCATCTTTATGATGCACTTGGTTTCAAAGAATCTACAAAGCTGGAATCTGGACACAAAATTGCACGTCCAGCAAAGACAACACTTGGAAAACTTGGAATGCTGATCTGCTATGATTTGCGATTTCCAGAAATGTCGAGAATTCTGGCCTCATCAGGATCTGAAATTCTAGTGGTACCATCTGCATGGGTGCAGGGACCAAACAAGGAAGAACACTGGTTAGTGCTAAACAAAACTCGCGCAATAGAAAACGGATGCTATGTTATTGCACCTGGTCATCTGGGAAATATCTACTGCGGTAGAAGCTTGGTGGTGGACCCCTACGGAAAAATTATTTTGGACATGAAACACAAATCAGGAATTGGTTATGCAGACATCTCACTGGATCTAGTCAAAAAGACCAGACTGTCTTTACCACTGCTCAAAAACAGAAGAACCGACATTTACTCTGATCTTAGTCTTTAGGCTTTTTTGTCGGGCAGTGATAATTGGCGCACTGTCTGAGCCATTTCTGCTTTCTAGAATATCGGTATAGTATCATGGGCCACTGGCATTGCGGACATGCTGATTTTGTAGCATAGATCATTGCCTTTTGGAGCATTGGGGAGGATGCCTTACAACCGTTATAGTAGTTAGAGCAACCCATGAATCGTTTCTTAGTTTTTCTTGATCGGATTACCATGAGTTTGCCTATTTTGCAGCTTGGGCATGGCACTAGTCCATTTTTTGGCTCATTTGATCCCAAGATTACATACTTTTTCTTGCTTGCAGACCAAGACAGGAAGGAATTTGCATCATAATACTGGCGCATCTCGGTTTGCAACTTTGTTATCTTGTTTTTAGTGACTCGGATCTTGCCAAGCTTTTTGGGTCTGAAAGCTTGGACCAGCTTTTGTTTTAGCAACAATATGATATTCCGTGAAGAATTTTTATATGGACTTGGTCGAAAACTGTCGTGGAAAAGGTCTGCGTTCTTGGCGCTGGTAGCACCAAATATGGAAAATTAGAAGACAGCATTACTGATATCACAATTCAGGCATCAATTGGAGCAATAGAAAGCGCAGGAATCGATCCTAAAGAGATTCAGGCAGGCTATATCTCCAATGTTTTTGGCGTCGCAGACAAACAAGTCCATTTGGGCCCAGTTGTAATGAGCAACCTAGGAATTCCAGAAAAACCGTCATTATCAATTGAGTCTGCATGCGGATCTGGTTCTGTATCATTTAGAGAGGCATTTGCAAATGTCGCAGCGGGATTTTATGATGCAGTTCTAGTTGCTGGCACGGAAAAAGTAACCCACACCGGCACAGAATGGACCACAACTTACTTTTCATATTGTTCTGATTTCTTTTATGAGGGCGGTGCAGGTGCATCTTTCCCAGGATTATTTGCATCAATGGCGCGCGCATATCTAACAGAATTCAAGGCAACAGAAGAAGATCTAGCGCGAGTAGCAGTAAAAAATCATGAAAACGGTTTCCTAAACCCAAAGGCACACCTCAGAAAGAAGATCACAATTGATGATGTGTTAAATTCAGCAGTGGTGGCAAGCCCGCTAAAGCTATATGACTGCTGTCCGTTCTCTGATGGCGCAAGCGCAGTTATACTATGTAGTGAGAAATTTGCTAAAGAACATTCCAAGAATTATGTTAATGTTATAGGATCAGGAAGAGGTGGGTCACCTGCAACCCTACAGGGCAGAGACCATATGACTACCATTCCAAGTACAAAACTCGCTGCACAGGCAGCATACAAAATGGCAGGAATTACACCAAAAGACATTGACTTTGCCGAAGTACACGACTGCTTTACCATAGCGGAAATTGTTGATACTGAAGATCTAGGGTTCTTTGAAAAAGGACAAGGCGTTCAGGCAGTAAGAGAAGGAAGAACTGCAATGAAAGGTGATATTGCAATCAACCCATCAGGCGGACTAAAGTCAAAGGGACACCCAATAGGTGCAACCGGCGTGGGACAAGTAGTTGAAGTATTTGAGCAATTAACAGGAAAAGCAGGTGAGCGTACTGTAAATGACGCAAAAATCGGCTTGACCCACAACTTTGGCGCAACTGGTGCAAGCTGCGCAGTCCACATTTTCCAAAGCGTGTAATCAGCCTTGACGATGAAGCAAGAGTTCATTGATGCTGTCAAGTCAGGCAAGGTTCTGACCAAAAAATGTGCAAAATGCGGTCATTTGCACTTGGCAACGGTGTACTTTTGCCAGAATTGCGGCGCAAAGGGCTTTGAGAACCAGATTCTAGACGGCAAAGGCACGGTCGCAACTTATACAATAATCACGGTTCCTCCAGCAGGCTTTGAAAAATACACTCCATATGCCTGGGTTGTGATGAAAATCGATGGATACGAGATCAGAATTTCTGGCTTTTTGGGCGGAATTGGATCGCCATCACAGCTTCCAGTCGGAGAGAGGATCAAAATTGTCGGATACGACGAACGCGGCATTTTACTAGAAAAACAGTAAATCGTTTTTTACTAAATTAATCAACAAAATTCAAAAAAGATTCTTAATAGTTTTAGAAAATTCCGATCTACATGTCAGTTGATGTGACCTGCGGCAAATGCGGATCAAAAATATCCAACATGAAGATGCTAAAATCCGTCAAAGATGTCATGAAACACTATAACTCCAAGTGCCCGTCCTGCGGTCAGACCCTGTCGACATCGGAATTTTCGATCGATGTAAGCAAAAACTGATCCGAAAAAGCTGTTTTCAATTACCTCACAAGTCTTATTTAGTACTGATCAGAAGTCAATACAATGAGCATTGAGGCTACTGGGGTAGTGGATCCTAAAAAGTCCGGCGGAATTTTACAATCCACATCAAAACGTGTAAGGATGATCTTCTCTGTAATGGCAAGTCCAAACAGAATCGATATTCTGAGAATTTTAAACTCCAAAGGCCCACTGACATATTCTGAATTAAAGTCACTTGCTGGCTTTAAATCCAAAAAGGAAAGCGGAAAATTTGCATATCACCTAAGAAAATTACTAAGACAATCGCTAGTAGCACTAAACAAATCCGAGAGAAGATACACCATTACAAATCTCGGAAAACTTGTACTGAGCCTAGCTAGACAAATCGAGGAGCGTTCAATTATTGAATCTGGCAAAATGTATGTCAGAACTTCACACGAATCAATCGAAGAATTCAACTCTCACAAAATCATCCAGTCTCTAGTCCGTGAAGGGAGCCTTCCATTAGAGCTAGCACAAAAAATCACCGAAGAGGTGGAAAACCGCATTTACAAATATCAGACCACCTATCTCACAGGTTCGCTAATCCGTGAAATGGTCAACTCTGTGTTATTAGAGCACGGACACGAAGAATACCGAAACAAACTGGCACGCTTGGGCATGCCTGTCTTTGATGTCCAGGAGACACTGACCAATGTGGATAATATCGACAATGGCGCACAAGGACTCTTCTTCAAGTCCGGCCAGACAATCTTTGCAGAAAATCTCTTGCTCAACACGTTACCAAAAGATGTTGCAGACTCGCATTTGTCTGGTGACATTCACATTTCAAATCCAGGAATCTGGTCTTTGCTACCAGATACAATATTCTTCAACATTAAAGAGCTCATCGAAGACGGAATCGATCTCAAAGGAAAATTCCTTGGCGTAAGCAGAATCACCACAATCAAGACACTTGACAACCTAATGTCTTCTTTGTCAATGATCATATCGTTGGCATCAAAGGAAGCATCAAAGGAGATTGTTCTGGACGGACTGGTTCAGCTTTGCGCAAAACATGCAAAGAACACAACAGAACTGGAAGAAAAGCTAATGGGAGCACTGGTCACCTCCTCTACTGCATCCAAGTACACCAAAGAACCTACATTGGTATCATTTAGAATCGAAATTGGTTCAGAACCAAAACTGGTCAACGCAATACTAAACGCATACAAGAATTACGTCAAGATAACCCCAGTGCCGCAAGTAGGACTGATCCTAGATTATTCTACAGGCAAAATTGCCGACATATCGCAAACAGTTTCTGAAATTATCTCGCTTGGCGGCAAGGTTTTGTTTGCCAAAGATGAAGTCTCTTACAGTGGAATTTCTAGAATCAAAGCAAAGAATAGTACATCATCGATTAACTTGCAATCATTAACAATAAACTTGCCAAGACTCGCATTCGAGTCCAACAAGGATGAAACTTACTTTAGAGCACGACTGGCATTATTAATGAAGCCGGCATTGGCCGCAATGTCCTTGCGCAAAAAAGACATATCTGATCTTACACGCCGCGGACTAAACCCAGTTCTTGCAGCAAACACGCAGTACATGCAGAGAAGTTCAGTTGGTCTAGTAGTGAATCTGGTCGGGCTCAAAGAGGCAGTCTTTAACATTTTAGGATACTCTGATGATAAAGAAGGCCACGAAATCCTCCACAAAGTACTGCAAACGGCAGTAGATGTGGCAGAGAAAAAGGGCAAGGAAATGGGCGACTCTGTCATAGTTACAATGACTGAATCCGACGGCACGGCAAGATTTGGCACATTAGATGGTGATAAATACGGCAAAATGTCGGTTCTCAAATCCCTCGAAGGCGCAGGTTATTCCCAGGGAGTAGTGGTCTCAGGCACGGAATTGGACTCGATGAATGCAAAGTCGGAAAAGATCTCTGACGCAAACAAGACTGCCAGAATACTAAACGGCGGACTGCTAGTCCAGGTAAAATTTGAGCGTGACTCCAAGGTAGAGGATATCAAAAAATCCATTGAAAAGGCAGGCGATCTAGTCGTCTCTTTCAGACCAAGCAAGGACGTTCCTATCTGCGGCAACTGCGGCTTCAAGGACGAAAAACTCTTTGAGAAATGTCCTTCGTGCAAGTCACCATATATTATCAGCTAGGTATCCGAAAAGCGCAAACTTCATTTCTCCGCAATAAAACCTATCTCTTCTTGAGCGATGGATCATTTTCAAAAACAACGCAAATCGTTTTTAGATCCACGAATGACCAAAACGAAAATTCTTGGAATGGTGTAAACATTGTTGAGCTAGTATCTGCAAATTTTTGGCGTCACGGTTATATCCAAACCGATTATACCTAGTGAGGGGAGACAATATGACAACAGATTTTTCTCAAATTGAGAGTTCAATCGTCGACGTAAGAAAGCGCGACGGCAGAATGACTGCATTTAATAAAGAAAAGATCACAAGTGCGATCTACAAGGCTCTGGTGGCGAACGGCCAGCCAGACCGCAAAATTGCTGATGACTTGACCAGCGGGGTTTTGGACAAGCTTATCCAACAAGGATTTGCAGCTTCAAACCCACCATCTGTAGAAGATGTACAGGATATGGTCGAGTCAACACTAATAGAAAAGGGCTTGAGCGAAATTGCCAAAGCCTACATTTTGTACAGACACGAGCGTCGCAAGGTACGAGAAGACAAGATGAAGGTTCTCAATACTAAAAACTTGGATTCAGTTGCAAAGTCATTTGATCTGAACTGTTTGAGAGTTTTAGCATCAAGATATCTACTAAGAAACAGCAAAAACGAGATCATAGAATCTCCAAGCCAAATGTTTGAGCGAGTTGCAATATTGGTTGGTGTTGGAGATATTTTGTATGATTCCGAATTATATGTCAAGGAGGGAGGGGCCCGCCAGGACAGCGAAGAGGCAGCAAAATATCTATCAAAACTAGACGACTTTGATTACAAATTCAAGATAGGACAATACTATCTGAACAAATATCATTTCCGCGGACTGATCAACCAGTACACATATCTGGCAAAGCGCGGACAAATGAAAAAGAGCTTCAAAGAAGTATTGACACTGCTTGCAGCAAAGAAATTTGAGCAATATGCAGACAGAATAACAGAATATTTCACCCTGATGACAGAGCAGGACTTTTTGCCAAACTCCCCAACAATGATGAATGCAGGCGCAAGACTAGGACAACTGTCTGCCTGCTTTGTGCTAGGCATGCCTGATGACATGGGAGATATCATGAAATCCACATCTGACGCGGCACTAATCTTCAAGTCTGGTGGAGGCGTTGGAATCAACTATTCCGACCTAAGACACGAAGGAGATATTGTTGCATCAACATCCGGTGTTGCATCAGGACCAGTATCCTTCATGAATATCATCAATACAGTTACTGAAGTAGTCAAGCAAGGGGGCAAGAGAAGAGGTGCAAACATGGGCATTCTAGAAGCTTGGCACCCAGACATTGAGAAATTCATCACAAACAAAACTCAAGCAGGAATCCTGGAGAACTTTAATGTCTCAGTTGGAATTTGGGAGGACTTTTGGTCTGCACTAGTAGACAGCGCAGACGGCAAATATACACTGCGAAGCCCAAGAGACAGAACCCCAGTTAAAGAAATCAACGCACACCAGCTCATCGACCTGATTGCATTATCTGCATGGAAGAGCGCAGAGCCTGGCTTGATATTCTTTGATAATATCAACAAGTACAACGTCTTTGCAAAGGCAAGAGGTGGACCACTACGTGCTACAAACCCATGCGGTGAGCAATCACTATACCCGTACGAGTCTTGTAACCTAGGTTCAATCAACCTGGCAAACTTGGTAAAAAGAAAGGCAGACGGCCAATACGAATTTGACTGGCAAAGATATGAAGAGACAATTCGCAAGACAACCAGATTCTTGGACAATGTCATCGACATGAACCACTACCCGGTACAAGAAATTGATACTGCATCAAAGGAATCTCGAAGAATCGGCCTTGGTGTAATGGGCGTAGCAGATCTACTTTACAAGCTCAGAATTCCATACAATTCCAAAGAAGGATACGAATTCCAGTACAAGCTTGCAGAAGCACTAACTTACTATTCCATGGAAGAAAGTGTAGCACTGGCAAGATCTAGAGGAGAATTCGATCTGTGCTCCAAGACTGAATACCCAGAAGGCAAGATTCCAGTTTCTGGATACTATGAAAAGCCAAAGAGTGAGCATTACTATGACTGGGATGCACTGATTGCTAAAATCCAAAAGCACGGAATCAGAAATGTACTGACTACAACAGTGGCTCCAACAGGAACATTATCTATGATTGCAGACTGTACAAACGGAATGGAGCCAACATTTGCTCTAGTGTTTGAAAAGCGCGTAACCGTAGGACGCTTTTTCTACACGAATAAGATTTTCGAGCAAGTACTGCGAGAAAATGGCTTGTATTCAGAAGAATTGCTTGCAAAAATTGCAGACAACTATGGTTCCGTTCGAGGACTAAAAGAAGTACCAGAATGGATTCAAAACCTGTTCGTCACAGCAATGGACATCCACTGGTCTGATCATCTGATGGCTCAGGCAGTATGGCAAGAATGGATTGGAAATGCTATAGCAAAGACAATCAACATGCCAAACGATGTTTCTGCAGACGATGTCAAGGCTGCATATCTGCTAGCACACGAGCTTGGTTTGAAGGGAATCACTGTGTATAGAGACGGCTCCAGACACACTCAAGTACTCCACATGACTAGCGAAAATGCAGAAAAGACATTTGATGTAGTAGCAAGCCCGTTCCTCAACGAGTTTATTGCAAAGAGCATCAAAAACAACTACATTCGAACCCAAGTGAATAATGCGCTCCAGCTCAAAATACCAGAGGAGCCAATGCTGGAATCAGCAGTAAAAGAAGAAGTATCTGAAGAGATGCTATGTCCTTCCTGCAAGAACGCACTTGTGTTCGTAGAGGGATGCAGCATCTGCATAGAATGTGGATTCTCCGGATGCACATCTGGATAAATCCAGCCTAATTCTTTTATTATCACTTTTTTCACTTTATTTGTGAACAAAAAGGTACTTGCCGTAATCGGAGCTGTAGTTGTAATAGCAATAGCTGTTTTTGCTCTGTATGGCAGCGCCAAAGAGATCTCGTTGCCTGTCGTGCAAAAAAACGACAAGCTCGGTCTTATTGTAAACACTCCAACATCTCAGATTACAGTTGATAAAATAAAAAAAATCTACTCCGAGGCTGACCAATCTGGCGCAGGAAGGACAAATCACTATATCTTTTGGAATAATATTGAGCCAGAACAAGGAAAATACAATTTCAAAGAAAGCGACATCATAATGAGCCTAAACAAGAACAACGGCATGAAGACTACGATGTACTTTTCCATAGTGAACGGCAGAACCATAGGACCATATCCTGCCTGGATGGGAACACCTGGATTTGGAACCTCACTTGAGACCAAGGCAAGCACAACAATAGATGCCATCGTATCAAGATATCAGGGAGAAATAGACAGCGTCATTATAGGTGCAGAGCTGGACTCTTACTTTGATGATGCAGACGGAAGCATCAATCTGTATAAAGATTCATTCCAAAACATCTACCACGTCCTAAAGCAAAAGCATCCTAATCTGAAAATAGGAAATGCATTTTCACTAAATAATGTTCTTAACAAAAATCTTACGAACTACGTAACGGAATTTGCAGACACTGGGGATTTTGTTGCATTTACATATCTTCCAGTAAACAGAATTAACGAAATAGACAAGACACCAGAGCAGGCAAAGCAAGACCTGCAAAAGGCATTGGATATGGTACCAAACAACAAAGTCGCGTTCTTTGAAATAGGATGGAGCACATCAAGCGCAATTGGCGGCTCTGAGAAAAGCCAGCAGGAATTCATCAAGACTGCATATGACTTTTACAGGCAAAACAAGTCCAAAATAGAATTTTTTAACTGGTA
>RHCX01000023.1 GCA_010028495.1 Nitrososphaeria archaeon
TCACAGTAAAAACAGGTAAAGGGGCATCCTGCTAGCCTTACAAAGAGAGTTTTTGTTCCATATAGGACTCCTTCCCCTTCAAGTGATGTAAATATCTCAAAGAGCCTGACTTTCAAGTAGCCGATCTAACTGGAATCATTATTTAATTCAGACTAGGATATGACAGGTTGCTTTGTGTACATGAGGCCTGCTACAAAAAAGATAACGCCCAAGATTCCGATTAGGCTTCCAACAAATCCTATTGTCTCAATCCATTCTGTGTTTGTTGGTGCCCACAAAAAGGCCATCAATGCGCCTACCACTATCATTGGTATGCCAACTCCAAAGGAGATCTGCCTTGATGCCATGCAAGATTGCTGGTCTTCAAAATCTATATGAAGTTTTGTTAGGATTAGTTGTCTTCAGAATTCGAATCTACATACTGAGAGATTTCATCAACTAGTGAATTGATTGCCTTTAGTGTCTTTTTCGAGTCAGCACCTGTGTCCTTTAGCTTGGCAAGCATGGATTTTGCAGAGTCAAACTTTGGCTTGATGGTGTCATCTATTTGCGGTTCAAGCTCTGCAAGTTTTGCCTCTAGCTTGGAGATCTCAGAGTTTAGTCTTTGGCCTTTCCCATCTTTGCCTTTTTGTCTGTCTTGTTTTCCATCTGCTTTTAGCGTATCAACTTGGGATTTTGTATCGGCTGGCTGAGATTGGTCTAGCTTGGGCACATCTGCAGTTTTTTGGTCTGTTTGTTGCTGTGACATGAAATAAGACTCGATTTCTCTGAGTGTAGAGTCCAATGATCTGAGCAGTTTTATCGGATCATCTGTGGATGTTGGGTCCTTGAGCGACGCCAAGATTGCCTTTGCTGCATCAAATTTGGGTTGGATTGTAGAGTCGATCTTTGGCTCCAGTAATGCCAGTCTGCTTTCCTGTTTGGATATCTCTGAGATGATCTTTTGGTTCTTTGCATCCAGCAGATCCAGGTTAATTTGATAAACCCGTTTTATTTTGATGACTAGTTGTGACGGGTCTCCGCCGCTTGATGAGAGTTCTTCTTTTGCCTTTTGGAGCTTTGTAATTTGATCTTCTGATAGGTTCAGATCTTTTGCTTGTGCCAAGACTGCGTCAATTTTGGAGGTATACTTGTTTGCAAACGATACTGCTCTTGTATCAGATCTTGTCCTCACCATGTCTTTGATTGATGTTTGAAGATCAGTTCCTGCTGCCTTGAGGTCTGCAAATGTCTTTTCTAGTGTAACCATGTCTCCGCTTGCAAGATTTGCCTTGGCAGTCTGGAGAAGACTATCTATTTTGCCAAAGTCAACTTGAAGGTTGTTCTTGGCTGCAACTGCCTTTAGTATTGCAATGTTTGCTTCAAATCTCTTCAAAGCATTGCCATAATCAAAGTCTGGCGCTTGGTCTGTTGGAGGTGCAATTTTTGATGCTGCTGGCGGGTTTATTGGTAATGCTGATACTGTAGTTGGTGCATCAGAGAAATACTGAGTCACCTGTCTGAATGCCTTCATTGCCAACAAAAAGTGCTTTTTGGCTTCTGCGGCGTCGCCTTTTTTCACAGATGCTATTAGCTGTTCTGTCTCTGAATCACCTTGAGCATATTGCGATTTTACATCATCTGGAGCAGAAGGCATCTTGTCTAGCTGAATCTTTACCTGGGTTCTTGCCTGGCTTGCTAAATTAACAAAAGAGTCTAGCTTGGAATCAGCAAATGCTGGAGCTATAATCATGCTAGCAACTAGCGCAAATAGTGCAAACGTCAGTGCAGTTTTCATTGTGTTTCCTCCTTTTTCTTTAGGCGCACCAAGTTCTGAAAGTCTTTTTTCTCTATCTCTATAACACCTTGTCGTTCAAGTCGTTTTACTGCGCGCCACATTGTGGTTCTTGGCAAAAGGAATTTCTTTCTGAGGTCACGCTCAAAGGCTTGTCCGCCATTTTTCTCCAAGTATGATACTAATTGCTTGTCGTCTTCTCTCATTTCTTGTGTGACTAACTCATCGGTATCTACTTCTGGTTCAGAATCTGACTCTTCTTCCTTGTTGAGCAGTGGAGCCATTGTCTTTTTGACTGCACTCTTGGTCTTTTTGAGTAAAAGTGTAATTGCAGATATTGCACCACCAAGTGCCACAATAGAGGTTGCGATTCCAACCACATTGTCCTTGAACCAGTTTACTGCGTCTGGCTGTGGGTTTTGGGTTTTGGCTTTGTCGATTTGTTGTTGGACTAGAGATTTTGCATCTACTGCCAAGTCTTGGGCATCTGTGTATTTTTTATTGTCATATGCAAAGACTGCCAAGTCTAGCTTGTCTTGTGCCGCTTTGGTGTCTATCTTTTCTTCGGCCGCTTCTGCAATCAAGGCTTTGGCATCGTTGATTGCGTTTTGTGCAGAAAGTGCAGGGCCCGATGTACTAAAGAAATATTCGATCTGGTTTTTGCCCTTTAGCAGTGAAATTCGTTTATCATCAATGGTGTCAATGTTGTCCGGATTTGCAATGTCGACTACGGTAGATTCTTCCGGCATTGTAATGGTGTAATCAACTGGCGAGTCTATAGAAAAAGTCCAGATTTTGCCCTTTTTTGATATCAGGTCATAACTGTCATATTCAATTGAAACGGATGATGCACCAAAAGTTTGGATTGTAGCTCCCTTGCTGTCTATATCAAACGATAACAATAATCCATTCTCGTCCTGAACTACCAAGTTATCGATGGATTTGCCAAAAAGAGGCACCTTTAGCTCCGGCTCGGTTGGGTCTGCGGAAGATTGCTGAGAAATATGAGTAGTGCCATCTGGATAAATTGTAAAGTCAACAGTGCGAAGTGAACCAAAAGACTGCACAGGCAGTATTACTGTCAGAAGAAGCCCTATAGCTAATAACGGTGCTTTGACCATTCTAATGGCGATATCCCTAATCCTTACAAAAAGCATTCCTTCTAGATTAGGAACAACCGCCTCTGGAATACACAGTACTACCTCTTGATTATCCATAGTTAGTACCTCAGATTCAATGTATCCAGAATAGACTGGAACTTACGGAATTCTTGGACAAATTCTATGCCTTTTTCGGTTATGGTATAGAGTCTGTTTTTCTCTGTTTTGACTGTTTGAACCAAGCCTGCAGAAGATAGTTTTTCACACTTGTCAATTACTGCATAGTGTGAAAGGTTTGCTCTTCTAGAAATTGCAGAGACAATGGTTCCTTGTCTGCCACCTTCCATGGTGACGTCGAGGATATCCCCCATTATGCCCATTTCGGACCTGTATTGTTGTTTTGACATGCTATAGTATAGTGAGCACTATAGATTAGGGACATTTTGAAACCTTACAGCGGAACGCATAGCGGAACGAGTGTTTCAGGGGTCTGGAACAGTGATTTTGATGTGCGGGGGAGAAAAAATGGTGCAAAAACCAGGGTCAGAAATTTTTGTCATTTGTGGGATTTTGTCTCACTTTATCTTTATTAGGCATAAAACGGCATATTCATCATAACTGAGACAAAATGTTTGAAAAATTTAAGAAGACGGAGGAATTTGAACAGGGTACTGGCATGTTAGAGCAGGAAAAACCCAAAGTTGAAGCGGAACGCATAGCGGAACAGGCAGGATCCGGCTCTGAAATCGGTATTGCAGACCTGATGAACAAGCGCGCCAAGCTGGAAGAAGCCATTGACTATGTCGGATTGATGATAAAGAACCTCAAGGACAAGCGAACCCGTCTGGTCAAGGAAATAGAGGACGAATCCGTTGATATTCAGAATTTAAAGGAAAAACTGACCAAAGTCAGCGACTATATCGAGGAAGAGGGTCGGGGAATACGGGAATTATCCAATAAGCGCGCACAGGTTGAAAAGCAGGCAGACGAGGTTGGTGCCTTAATAGGCAACCTACGAAGCAAGCTAGCCAGCATAGACAGTGTAGTCGACGGTGAGGAAACCAAGGTCAAATCCATAAAGGATTCCAGGCAGAAAATTTAGCCATTTCACAGCGGAACGCCTTATGGAACAGGCATTTTGGAATAATAACAGGATATTTTTGAGGGAAAAAAACTATGCAGGACTAGACAGTTTTTGGAATAATAAAAGAAGAAAAGAGATACTTTAGAGGTATCTTGTTGAGGTTGCAGTTTGAGAGCTTACTGGCGTAGATGGGAATTTGCTGCCCACTGATGCCTCTGCTACTGCTGCGGCTTCCTCTAGGATCCTGTCGGATTCCTCGTTGGTTGTTTGATCCATGCCAAACGCACCCTCGCCTGAGAAGGATTCTGCCATTAGTCCGTTTAGCATCTCGGTCATCATGCCTAGTTCGTGGTCTGCCTCTGGCATGAACTTGCCAAGCGAAGACTTGAGGCTTCTCATTAGGCCGATTGTTGGTGCTATTGTGACTACTGTGTCTCCTAGGTCGTGGAATGTGGTTAGTCTTAGTTCGATTTGTTCTAGCGCCATTCTGCAGTTTCCTAGCATTTTTGAGACCTTTCGGACCTCGGCTAGTTCATTGGCTAAAACTTTGCTAGTCTGAGTATCGTGTTTTTGGGTAGCTTGGACTATTCTTTGGAATAGTTTTTCCTCTCTTTGCTTTAGTTTGGTCAGCATTCCGTCAAGTTTTGAGATTTGGTTTTGAAGGCTTCTTGTTGCCTGCTCAATTCTTGGCTTTAATGCGCCTTTTGGCTTCATTATGTCACCCAATTTTTCAGAAATACCCGGTGTTGTTGGTTTGGACCAAGAGTTCTGGAAGTTTGTCATGGCTGATTTTTTGTAATTTATTGAAATTGAAAGGTGTGAAATCTATTTTACTAAAAGATCTAATGGATAACTTTTGAGCCTACAGCCAAGGCTGGGAGGCTTGGGATAAAATAAAAAACAATTCGCCTAGTTTATTGGGCTAGAAAGCTTTGTGGGTGCATCTTCTTGATGTGAGAATGCACTCCGTGCGTTGCTGTGGACTCGCCACACAATGGACATGTTTCCATTTTTATAGTAGTCCGTTCTATATATAGTATATAAGGTTTACGTTTTTTGGATCAATAGAGCTAGAAAATCCAAGATCAGAATTTTGATCTCAGGAAAAATGTTCTTCTGTAAAACAAAAAATGAACAAGAAAAAATTCCATGTTAAAAAAAATCATCTTGGATGATCTGGTTTTGATTTTCTCTGCAAGATTTGTGTGCTAGCTTTCCAAACTAGTGCGCTGATCAAAAGGTACGATATTGATTCCATAGTACGTCCAAAAAGGATCATTTTGAACCATTGTTTCTACTCCATGTATAATTTGGTCGTAAAATCGATTTTCGAACTGCTGTTCATAGATAAATCTTGTGTAATATTTATATAGAGAATTTAGAAATGGATTGCACCTTATGACACAAACAGCACGAAACAGCGACCGTTGCCCTCGTTGCGCAAAAGGCGCAATGCTAACAGATGGTAGCACTGGCGAGATGTTTTGTAATACATGCGGTTTTGTTGCAACAGAACGAGTTGAAGAAGAAGGACCAGAGTGGCGCTCCTTTTCCAAAGAAGAGGGGGAAAACCGAACTCGAACAGGTACACCAACTTCACTTGCAATGCATGACATGGGTCTTGCAACAATTATCGGCCAAGCCGACAAAGACGCATCTGGAAAACCACTGACATCTTCCATGAAGAGCACCATCGAGAGACTCAGAACTTGGGACTCGCGAAGCCAAGTCCACGAACCAGTGGATAGGAACTTTAGACAGGCGTTTTCGGAGCTGGACAGACTCAAGGACAAGCTGGCACTTTCTGATGCAGTAATCGAAAAGACTGCATACATCTACAGAAAGGCACTTGATAAAGGGCTTGTTCGAGGACGTTCAATTCCAGGACTGGTTGCAGCTGCTCTATATGCGGCATGCAGAAATACCGAAACCCCAAGAACCCTGACCGATGTGGCAAACGGCATCAACATCAAGCGAAAAGACGTCGCTAGATGCTACAGATTGCTCCTTCGAGAACTGGACCTAAAAATGCCAGTAGTTGATCCAATCAAGGGAGTCGCAAGAATTGCAAGCATTGCTGACTTGTCTGAAAAGACAAAGAGAAAGGCACTTGAATTCCTTAAGGAGGCAAGCCGAATTGAAGTCTCTGCTGGAAAGGATCCAATGGGTCTTGCAGCAGCAGCTTTGTATTTGGCATGTGTGATGCTTGGCGAAAACAAAACCCAAAAGGATATCGCTCAGGCAGCAGGCGTAACAGAAGTTACCATCCGAAACAGGTACAAGGGTCTCAAAGAAGCACTAAAGCTCTAAAACCTCTCTTTTTGTTGTTTTTTGCAAATTTTAATAGGAATTATACTCTGCCAATTTTGTGAGAAAGAAAAATCTCATTGGTGTGATATTAGTCGGGATTGCAGTATCTGTTGTGTTTGGATTAATCTTGACTGCGCCGTCTGAAAACACTGGACGCGAACAAATCTATCATGCAAGATTGGCAGATCCTAAACAATACAGCGATGGAGTTTTTTCTGACACGTTTTTGATCAAAAAAGGGGTTTACGAGTTTCGCTTTGTTCCAAATGGAGACAGTCCTCAAAAACTCTCCATTGCATTAAAGGGACCTTCTTTTTCATTTGCAGAAAATTTTGTGCTAGAAGGAACCGAACATGGAGAGATTGGAAAGTACTATACTTGGAAATATTTGGGCCAGGACAAAATAGAGATTTTAGAAGACCAACAATTACAGATAACAATCAATCCAAACGGAAACGTGATGGGTCCTGTCTCAGTTTATTTGGTAAAATAGGACTGGCGTGACCCCAAGCGTAGAACCATGAGAGAACACCTCTCTTATCCAGACGCCAATGCGCCATTTTGGGACACAAATCAGTTCTACTGGGTCACGCGCCCCTTAGTCGATAGGATTTATGTCCTTTCGCATTATTTCATATAGGAATTTATCTTATTTAAGAATTAGTGTAAATTTTTACATCTAAGATCAGCGTATAATGAAATAATTTTTGCCCTTATTTTTCAAACAGCCATATTAGTAGAACAATTCTAGAATAGAAAATGAAGCTTGCAGGAAAGGTAGCGCTGATAACTGGCGCAAGTCGCGGAATCGGCAAGGCAATCGCAAAGGAATTTGCCCAAAATGGTGCAACCATAGTAATTTCTGGTACAAATAAGACAAAGCTTGACGAGACTGCAAAGGAGCTTGGTGCATTTGCCATACTTGCAGATATGAGAAGAGAGGCCGAAGTTCAGAACCTGATCAATAAAACTGTAGAAAAATTTGGCAAGCTCGATATTTTGGTGAATAATGCGGGGATTTTTCCCAAGATCAAGTTACTGCACGAGATTTCTAGTTCGGAGTGGCGTGATGTTTTGGATGTGAATTTGACTGGACCGTTTTATGCTACAAAATATTCAATTCCTCATTTGCAAATAAACGGAGGTGCAATAATCAATATCGCATCGTCTGCTGGTCTGAAGGCATATGAGAATTTCAATGCAGATGCATATTCCGCATCAAAGGCAGCCCTTGTTTTGCTCACCAAATGTTGGGCTTTGGAATATGCAAAAAACAAAATTCGCGTCAACTGTATCTGTCCGGGTGTTGTAGAAACAGACATGACATCGGAATTTCTTTCCAGCCCTGCGATGAGAGACATGATGAACTATGCATATCCAATAGGCAGATTCGGCACCGTAAATGATGTGGCAAAGGCGGCTTTGTATTTCGCATCAGACGAGGACTCGCCTTGGGTGACGGGCGCCGTTTTGCCTCTGGATGGCGGCGAGTCCATAAAGTAAATCAATTTAATACACAACGGCCCAGCCAAAAACATTGGATTCTCTTAAGAAAAGACGCGCAAAAACACTCATTTTGCTTTCCGCAATATGGTTTGCAGTGTCTATTCCGTTGCCGTTTTTGTTCAATGTCCCACAGGAGGCAACAAAGCAATTCTACACACTCGTTCAGATAATGGGCCTGATCTCGATTCCATTTGTCGCCCTTGGAGTTGCCTGGACTCTCAAGCCAGAACTGGCCCAGTAACATGACTAGTAATTTACCATTTTCAAATCCACTCAGCGAAGCCTCTATTGCATTAGAGGCCGCAAAAAAGGCAAGCCAGGCAGTAATGACTGTATATGGAGAAGACTTTACATCGCATCTCAAAGATGATGATTCTCCAATAACAAAGGCTGACCTGCAAAGCAACGATATCATCAAGCAGATACTTTTGTCCACAGGCCATCATGTTTTATCAGAAGAAGATGTTGACGATAAAACAAGACTTGGCCAGAAAAGAATCTGGATTATCGATCCGCTTGATGGGACAAGCGATTTTGTAAACAAAACTGGTGAGTTTACCATAATGATTGCTCTCGTACAAGATAAAATTCCCATTCTTGGTGTGATAAGCAGGCCTACTACAAACACAATGTTTTTGGCCCAAAAAGGATCTGGTGCGTTCAAGCTTGAAAATGATAAATGGTCAAAACTTCAAGTGAGTCAGACCAGAGACATCACACAATGTAAGGCAGTTGGAAGCAGGTTTCATCTGACAGATCAGGAAAAGGAGTTTTTCAAAAAACTCGGAGTTGCAAGTTTTGAGAGCAGAGGCAGCTCACTCAAGGTGGCAGAGATTTGCCAAGGTATAGCGGATTTGTACCTGACCACGTCAGACAAGATAAAACAATGGGACACATGCGCGTCTCATTGCCTGATAACTGAGTCTGGTGGAAAAATCACAGACATGTCAGGGAATGATGTCTTGTACAATACAGAAAAGCTAAATCATGAAAACGGCTTAATTGTGACAAACGGGCTGGTTCATGAAGAGATTATTCGAAGATATAGTTCCTAGACAGTGTTTTTTGATTTTAGGAAGGCAAGCAGTTTTTGCACTGATTCATCCAGTGTTTCTTTGTCAGTTTCTACTACAAAGTCTGGATTTGTTGGAATATCGTATGGATCTGAGATTCCAGTGAATTGCTTGATTTCATTTGCTCGCGCTTTTTTGTACATTCCCTTTACATCTCTTGTTTCGCATTCTTCTAATGCGCACTTGACATAGACTTCAAAGAACTTGGAATCATCTCCAACAATTTTTCTTGCATCTGCTCTGTTTTCAAAGAACGGACTGACTAGTGAAACTCCAACTGGAACGTTGTGTTTTAGTAATAGTTTTGCCAGATGTGCGACCTTTTTGTTGTGCTCGACTCGGCCTTCCTTGGAAAAGTCTTTTGGTGATAGCCATTCTCTTAGCTCGTCTCCATCTAAAATGGCAAGGTTTGGTACGATTTTTTGCATTGCTCGAACAATTGTAGTCTTGCCAGAACAAGGAAGGCCTGTCATCCATACAACAAATACCATTTTCAGTTTTGATTCCTTGGTATAGCTCTTAAAGACTTTACGACAGGAACCAGTACTGGTTCTCCAAGTAATCAAGCTGCTCCAGTATTGTGGTCATTTTGGTGGGAACTGCCATTGTAGACTGGAACTGCTCGTACATTGCCTGCTCTTCTTCTTTTGAGAGAATTTCAGCTTCTGCCTTGTTGAAGAACTTGTCCTCGTTTTTTAGATGATCCTCCAGGTATATGGAATAAGCCTTGAGGAATCTTGCTACTGGCTCGCGCGAGTCCTTGCCTTCCTTCCATTCTTGGAGATGTTTGTTGATGTTTTTTGCAACCCGTCTGGAAAATTCGTGCTCTATCATGAATTTTCTTATCTCGTCCTTTAGGGAATCATAGCTTGCCACGCATGCAAAATACGAGTCTTCCTCTTTGGAATAATGGACAGAATCTAAAAATTCTGCAATGACAAAGTTGATTTTTTCAATGTCTGATAATGGAATGTTTTTTCCTGCGTATAATTTCTTGTAACACTGGACAATTATTTTTTCCAGTCTCTTTATCTTGAGATGATCTTGTCGCAGTGATTCTGTTGCGCTCATTTTATCACACTACAAAACTCGAGTTTGCGCCATCAAATACTATAGTTACGCCTGACAGATACTTGATTTTGTTTTCTACAATTCCTTTGACAAAATCTCCTATTTCCCTTGGTTCGCCAAGTCTTTTCATTGGATGGTTTTTTGCCATTTCTTCTGCGTTGCCAAGATCCTTTACTCTGTCTGTGTTGATTAGCCCCGGAGCGATATTGACACAGCTGATTTTTCTTGCTGCAAGCTCCTTGCTTGCAAGCTTGAAGACTGCGGTAAATGCAAGTCTGTACGCACTAGATATGACAAGTCTTGCGTTTGGTTCTCTGATTACTCCGGATGTTATTACAAAGATATAGCCACCGTCATTTACTCGCATCTTTTGCAATAAAATACAAAATCCTAGGAATAATTGGTTGTGATATTTTTGCCACTCTTTTTCTGTTACCTTGGAGAACTCTTTTGGTGGTGGGCCGCCTGTGTTTAGAACTAGAATGTCTGTCTGCTTTTGTTTTTGGATGAATTTTTTTACGCTGGACAGATTTGCAGTGTCTATTTCTTTTCTAGATGTAGCTACAACATTGCATCCAATTGACGATAATGAATCTGCAATTGCCTTTCCTATTCCCTTGGATCCGCCAAGAACAATTGCTTTCATTGTATCATGATATAATCATAATTGATTTTAATCTAGTGCTATTCCAGCTCAAAGAGCACTATTGTTTTTGGATCATCTTGTAATATTCCAAAGTGCGGTCTTGCAAAACCGCCTCCATAGTATCCTTGCGGTCCGCCAAGACCTACGCGGACCAAATAATTGCAGTTTTTCTCAATTGGGATCTGTCGTTTTCTTAAAACGTATTTGCCAATCTTTTCTGTTTCGTATTTGAAAGGCAAGATGTTTGTTATCTCGGATTTGGATTGTCGTATTGCTGCTTCCATGTGCTGATGACCGCACAGAATAATGAAGTCGTCAAGCTCAGTTTTTGCTTCGTCAAATGCGGATTCTGCCTTGTAGTGATATCCAGAATAACTGTAAAACTCAAAATCCTCTTCAGATAATCTTTGCCAAGTTCTCTGGTATAACCATGGATCGTCTCCGTTTTTTGTTATTTTATTTGGGTCAAGAGGTCCGCCATGAACACAGAAAAGATTGGCTTTTCTATCTATGGAATATTGATCACCAAACGTTTCGTCCTTGTTTTGCTTGAAGAATTCGGTGTCTTTTTCTGATAACAGTTCATGTTCTTTGATGCTGGCATAGGAGCTGCCAGAGAGGAATTTTTTGTACAAAAATCCTTCGTCGTGGTTTCCCATCACGGAGATCATTGGGTATGATTTTGACATCTCATTCATTTTGTGCAAGACTTGCTTTGGACTTGTTCCTCGTTCCAAGAGATCCCCAAGGTTGATTATTCTTGAAAACTTGCCATACCGACTTTGGAATTCGGATGAATTAGTTAAATCCAGTATTGTTTCTAATCCATCAATGTCTGCATGAATATCAGAAAACACTAGATCCATGGTTATGGATCTAGTTTGCTACATTAATTCCGTTTTCTTTGGCTTCTTGTTTTATTTCTATAATCTGATTGTTGATTTCTTCGATTTCTGCAACTAACTCTGCGCGTCTATCTACTAGTGTCTTGAGCATTGCGCTGTACAGATTTGTTAATGTTTGACTCATTTTTTCACCGAATTACCTTTGTAAATTCAGTCTTAAACCCTTACTAATAATTTGTACTAGGGTATTGGTCAACAATTAGCTCATCTTTAGCTTTGTGCATATGATATACCAAGTTTCCAATTAGTAATGGGGTGTTATGTTAGAGAAGTACATCGACATCCCTTGACTAGGCATTTGCCTTTGTCATCGTGTAGTTTAGAATCATGAAAACAGCCTGCAAGGAGGTTTTTGCAATTCATGTTGTATGGTCTGGGTTTCTCACTAATTCGTTTTACTATTCTATGCTACAGCAATACGAATTTGTCGGGATTCATGATTGCAAATGTTCTGGTGCAGATCTGCTAATGACTCCTCTTTGAATGTCAGATCGCATCGGTAACATTTCCATGCAGTTGTTGTCATGATATGGAAAATGAGAATTTTGTATTTAACGCGCGCGTAGAATTTGTATGGATGATTTCTACTAGATCACGTTAGTGTTTTTTGCAAGATCTAGTGCTTTCTTTTGTGTCATTTTAACCTGCTTTAGTATAGTATATCGTTCAGGCCGCAATGACTGCGCTATTACCAATGCTTGTGCAATTGTTTCTTTGTCTAGTCCTACTTGTTTTGCAGTTGTCGGTGCGCCAACATTTTTGAGTGTATTTGCAATTTTTTTCCAGTCCTGGCCTTGGAGTTTTGCCATCAATATTGCGCCAAGGCCACATTTTTCCCCATGCAATCCAATTCCTGGCGCTAGCTTGTCCAGCGCATGTGAGAACAGATGTTCAGAGCCAGAGCAAGGCCTGCTACTTCCTGCAATACATGAAGCTACCCCTGCACTGATCAAGGCTTCGACTATCTCTCTAATGTCTGGCCGCTTTTTCTTTTCAGTTGCCTCTAGCAGAATTTTGGCACTCATTGATGCCAGATTTGATGAATAACGGCCGTAATACTCTCCAGTATTGTCGCGCCCTAGCTGCCAGTCCTTTACTGCTGTGATTTTTGCTACCAAGTCACCGCAACCAGCAGCCAAAAGCTTCTTTGGCGCTTTTTTGATGATATCAATATCGACAAAGACTCCAAGAGGTGCAGTTGCTACTAACGAATGTGGTTTTTCTCCCTTGATGGAGACAAACGGGCTTGCTATTCCGTCATGCGATGCAGTGGTTGGAACACTAACAAATGGTTTGGCCAAATTAAACGAGATCATTTTTGCGACATCAATTGATCTGCCGCCACCGATTCCGACGATCAAATCAGATCTGTCCTTTCTGACTTTGCCCTCTACTGTTTTAATTGATTTTTCATCGTTTGTGCTAGGCATGTGCCAGATTGATTTGATTTTTGAATCAGCTAGAGATTTTGAGATCTTTGTTTTTACAATTTTTTGAACATTACTGCCTGCAATGATAGAGACCTTCTTTGTTGGGCCTAAATCCAGCAAAAAATTGCCGAAGTTTCCAATGTTTTTTTCTCCTACTACAATTAGGCGTGGAAGCTCCATTGTATGAGATGGAGAATTGCGCATTACGTCTTTGCTTGAGCCTACTACTTATCAAGCTGACCCCCCAAAGTTATTTAAACGGGTCCAAGCCATTTCAGAACATCTAGGAGTATTTTCTATGTCAACTAATACAGTAGAAGACAAAATTCTACACGGAACAACCACAGTAGGTATCAAGGCAAGCGACGGCGTTGTCTTGTGCGCAGACATGCGTGCAAGTGCGGGCTATTTCATTGCAAACAACAATACCATGAAGGTGCAACAATTAGCAAGACATGCAGGAATGACAATGGCCGGAGGAGTTGCAGATGCGCAGAACATCACCGATGTTTTGAGATATCATTCAAACATCCACTTGGTTCAAAAAAATGAAAACATTCCAATCAAATCACTGGCAAGACTCTGCTCTTTGATGTTCCACCAGAACAGAGGCTATCCGTTCATTGCAGACATTCTCATTGGCGGATACGACAAGCAAGGACCACAACTAGTCAATGTTGACGTGTTTGGCTCTGTTGAAGAGAAAAAATACGTAACGACAGGAAGCGGCTCGCCAGTAGCATATGGTACCCTAGAAGACGAATACCGAGACAATCTCACAGTAGAAGAGGCAAAGGTACTCGCATTGCGTGCGGTAAAGGCAGCAATAGTCAGAAACATTGGAACCGGCGACGGAATCAATGTTGCAATTATCGATAAAGATGGATATCGTCTTTTGACCAAAGAGCAAAAGAAAGCCATCATAGCTTTGTAGTGATTTAATGCAAAAAAGACAACAGGAAAAGGATTCATCAACAGCCCAAAGTGTAATGGCGACCATACTGCAAAGTATTCCAAAAGAGGCCCAGGTCAGCAAAATCGACTATGAGGGCCCAAGAATAGCACTATACACAAAATCACCAGCATTCTTGATGGAAAACAACCAAATTGTATCCGATTTGGTAAATGTGATCAAAAAAAGAATCGTAGTTAGAACCGAGGAATCTATTCGCAAAAACGAAGAGGATGCCCGTAAAGTAATAACAGAAGCACTACCAAAAGAAGCAGAACTTGGAGGAACCTTCTTTGATACAGCGACAGGTGAGGTTTCTGTCGAGGTAAAGCGACCCTGGCTTCTTCAGAACAATCCAGACTTTAACATGGCCAAGCTCGCAGAGCAGATGGGCTGGAGAATCCGAGTCAGAAAGGCGACCACAATTCAATCCAGCACCATACAACAAATCAATTACAATCTAAAATTGACATCATCTGAGCGCTCAAAGCAGCTCAAGCAAATTGGTGAGAGTATTTTCAGACCAAGACTAGCGCAGAGATCAGAGGTTTCTTTGATGACATTGGGCGGATTTGGCCAAGTTGGCAGATCCAGTATGATTCTGACAACTCCTGAGAGCAAGATTCTAATTGACTGCGGTGTGAACCCGGGAGCTCGTAGTCCATCAGAGGCATACCCAAGACTTGATTGGGCAAACATCACACTAGATGATTTAGATGCAATTGTAATTGGCCACGCGCACTTGGATCACACTGGATTTTTACCAGTCTTGTGCAAATATGGTTACAAAGGACCAATCTACTGTACAGAGCCCACACTGCCAATGATGAATCTCATTCAGCTTGATGCAATTCGAGTCGCGTCTGCACAAGGACGCGCTCCATTATACGCAGAACGCGATGTAAAACAAATCATGAAACAAACCATCACAATACCATATGGAACGGTAACTGACATATCTCCTGATATCAAATTGGTATTTTCAAATGCAGGCCATATTTTGGGCTCTGCTACGTGTCACTTCCACATTGGGAATGGTGATCATAATTTCGTATACACTGGCGATATCAAATTTGGCAAGAGCATTCTCTTTGATAGCGCATCATGGAATTATCCTAGAGTTGAAACTTTACTCATAGAAAGCACCTATGGAGCACGAGAAGACATCCAGCCGACAAGACAAGAAGTAGAGTCCGCATTCATCAATGCAGTGAATAATACTCTAGTTGATGGTGGAAAGGTTCTCATTCCAATTCCAGCAGTTGGTCGTGCACAGGAAATTCTGATGGTAATTGATCACTACATGAAGGCTGGCCAAATGGTAGAGGCACCAGTGTTCACAGAAGGAATGATTTCAGAAGCCACTGCAATCCATGAGGCATATCCGGAATATCTGGCTCGTGAGCTGCGACAAAAGATTCTAGAAACAGACGACAATCCATTTGATTCCGAATATTTCACAAACATTGAGCATTCTGATGCAAGAGAAGAACCACTCCGCGACAACACACCATGTATCATTTTGGCAACTTCTGGAATGTTAGAGGGCGGTCCTGTCTTGGAATACTTCAGAAACATTGCGCCATCCAACAAAAACAAGATCATCTTTGTTTCATACCAAGTAAACGGAACATTGGGTAGACGCGTACTTGATGGATCCAAACAAGTCTCATTGCTTGGCAAAGACGGTAAGGTTGAAGTGGTCAACGTAAACTGCTCCATGATAAAGCTAGATGGATTTTCGGGTCACAGTGATTTTAATCAGTTAATGTCATTTGTGCACAAGCTAAGACCAAAGCTTAGACGTGTACTAGTAAACCACGGAGAGCGAAGAAAATGCGAAAGCCTAGCAATGAACATTCGCAGACAGTTCCGAGTTCCGGCTCACTATCCCCAAGTCCAAGAAGCAATTAGACTATTCTAGATCATTGTAATCGCCAATTTTCATTTATATTCTAAAATGGAAAATAAGATGAATTTTTGATAGACGGCTAGGATAAACTAACGTTTTTGAAAAACTATGCAGAACTAGGCAGTTTTTTATTATACAATTCCAGTTTAACACGAGCATTATTCGTGTTAAATTCTCATAACATCATTTTTGAGTAGATAACCAATGGTCCTTAGATATTCTTCATCAGAGATTTCCCCACCTACCCACCACTTTACCGTGCCCTTGATCCAAGATGGAATACTCATTTTCTTGTACTGAATTTTTGTCTCCTTGGAGAATGCATTGGTATCTGTCAGATCTGCGCTCCATTGTGTTTTTTTGATTCTGTCCGTGTATTTTGCAAACAAAACTATGCCTGTTTGCTTGTCGATTACTTCTTGGTACTGTTTGGTTTTGTCCCATGCTACAACTGCATCTCTTTGTTGGTTTTTGAACGGGAAAACGACCTCGTTTGCGGTCTTGATCTCGTATGCAGAGTTGATTTTGACGCCTAGCTCAGACGGAATCTTGTGAACGAATCTATAGTATTGTTTTGTGCCACCTATGATTCCATCCGAATCAATATGGAAATTATCTCGTATTTTTTCCTTTTTTGTAGTCTCTGCTGATGATATTGCAATTATGTCGCCTGGATCTCCAAATGTATGAGTCAGATTTGTAATGTCATTACTTTGACTGTACTTGATTGAATATCGGATATAGTTGTCTTTTACAACGCAGATCCGATCTGGATCACATAAAGTCTGATCGGATGTACCTCCAGATATGTCGATCATCTTAGAGTTAATGAGAAATCGTATTCCATACGAGTATGTGTTGTCGAGTTCTTTTCCTTGATACCATCTGAGTGCATCGTTTTTGATCCATTGTGGAATGGAATCTGTGCGATCAAATCGATCGCGAACTTGTTTTGGTGTGATCGGTTCTGCCAGTAAAGCGATCAGCCGATCTGCGCGATCAGAGTCTTCTGAGAACCAAGCAATATCGTTGTACAAAGTCAAACAGCTTCGGATGTTTGGTTGATGCATGTATCTTTCCAAAAACTTGAGCTTACCAAGTGTTTCAAATTCAGGATACAGTCCTTCGCATTGTTTGAGAGTTTTTTCCTGATCCGATGATGCAAATGCTAGCGGTGTTGATACTGCTAGAATTAGCAAGCTTGCTAGCAATAATTTGTACAATTTGAAAACTTGCTATTGATGCATTATTAATGGGTCGTAGAATTTGTACGTGAAATTTTAATATTATTTCAGATCATATTCTGGCTTCCAGATTTTTACGCCAGGAGGTGTAACAATAATTCTTTCTTCGCCAAGTCTTGCAATGTCTGCATTGAAGTTTTTTGCTTGGGCATACAATTCTTCTACCAACTTGCGCAATTGTTCAACATCTTTTTGCGCCAACGGCGTCACTCGTAGAATCAGAATCATGTTTTTCTTCATGTCGTCTTTTATGGAATGGATGTCACTCTGATCACGAATTGTAATTGCCTTTAGATAAGTTGGGCTTTCTGTCTTTTGCATTGTACAACAATACTGCTAGACAATCCCTCAAAAAGCTTTTCGCAAAAAATTACGCACAAATGTGTGGTTTTGTTCCTAGACTCTAAAGTGGATATAATCAGACTCTGCAGCAGCTTTTGCAGTTATTTCTGATGTGTTATCACCATGTTGTATGGTAACAGTTTGATCAGCTTCTCTTGGGGCATCTGAATATCTCAGAGTGACCGATGCACAAATTGATTTGTGGTTTTCCAAGTTTTCTCCACGAAGTATAGAGACTGGTCCCATGTGATCACGTGCTGTAAACAATACATCGTTTGGCAATGCCAAAGCCTTGATCACATCGTTTTCATCTTTGTTTCTTCCGACAATTAGTTTTGTTTTCTCATCTAATCTAAAATGTCTTCCAATTTTTAGCAGGTCAATGTCATTTACTGTTGGAGTCTCTACATGCGAAAACAGGTCTTTAGCTCTCAAACCAAATGCCGGATCAGTTAGTAAGCATCCGCCACCTGCGTTTGGTGGATTTTCAATTCCAAATTCTTTTGCCATGTCTAGCTGGTTTCTTCTGGTTCTGCCGCGAATCTTTCCCATGTCTTCACGTTTGATGAGTCCTTTTTCTTCTGGAATTGTTTTTCCAAGCAATCCTGCAGATAATGGTCTGACAATCAGTCCTTCAAGGCCAGATTCTTTTTCTATTGTTTTTAGTGCTGGTCCGTGCTGACTCATTGGTCTTTGGCCCAAAACTTCGCCAGAAATGATAAACTCTGCTCCGATCTCTTCCATGTGTTTTTTTGCTGCCTTGAACATCATTGATCGGCAATCGATACATGGATTCATTCCTGCGCCAAATCCATACTTTGGATTTTTTAGCATCTCAATGTAATCATCGCCAAGATAAACGGTCTTTAGTTTCACATTTAGTGCGTCTGCACGCTCACGAATCTCAAATCCGCAGCCACGGCCGCAATCAAAATCACAAAACGGAGTCTTGATAGCTACTGCAGAGACCTCAAAGCCTTGCTTTTGCATCATCTTTACAGCTAGCTGAGAATCCAGTCCTCCGGAAAGCAATGCAACAACTTTTTTCTTTTCTTCCAACTAGACAAAATCTCGTTTTCCAGTATACAAAGGTTCCAACAAAGATTAATTCACCATTCTACGCTAAAACACGCATGAAAGTACGCCGAAAAGCGCTATTACATTATGCACAGAAGATCGGCTGCGACACACTTGTTTGCTTTGAGCCGGAAAATCTGTTTTATCTAACTGGGTTCTGGGGTGAGGCAATAGGTGTTTTAGAAAAAAACGGCAACACCACAATCATTGCACCAGAACTAGAAGTGGGGCGCGCAAAAGATGATGCCACTGATTGTACTGTGATAACATCAGAGCGCGGAGTCGGATTGTTATCTAGTCTAGTCAAGATGTTAAAGGGCAAAAAGGTCTGCACTGACTGTCAGAGTTATGGTACAATGGAGGCACTCAAAAAATCCATACCTACAATAAAACATTCTACGGATCCTTTCTACAGAGCACGAGAAGTAAAGGATGACTCTGAGATCAAGATTCTCAGAAAAGCATCAAAGAACCTAGACGACATGTATGAATTATGCACAAAACAGATTGCCAAAGGAGTACGTGAATCTGAGCTCCAATCAAAACTGATGGCATTTGCAATGGAACAAGACATGTTCAGTACAGGTTATCGTTCTACTTTGAATCCACTAATAATTGCAGGCGGCCCAAATGGCGCACTACCACACGCACAAGTAACAAACAGAAAATTTGCAAGCGGGGATCTGATAGTGGTTGACCTTACATTGCGATACAAGGGATATGTGAGTGATGCGACAAGGACTTTTGGCCTTGGCAAGATTTCCGAGCAAGCAAAGCAAGTATACGAAATTGTTAAAGAATCACAAAAGCTTGGCCTTGCAGCTGTCAAGCCAAACGTTTCATGCAAAAGCGTTGATGATGCTTGCAGAGATTACATCAACAAGACAGGATATGGAAAGTATTTCATCCATTCCACAGGCCATGGGATAGGCCTTGAGGTCCATGAGTTTCCAACAATATCGCAAAGGAGCGAAACAATTTTGCAAAAAAACATGGCAATAACAGTAGAGCCAGGAATTTACATCCCAAACAAGTTTGGTGTAAGAATAGAAGATTCAGTTATTGTGCAACAAAAACCAATCAACATGCACAAGTTCACAAAAGACTTGATTATTCTCTGATTTGTGCCTGAACTGTTCGATTTAGACAAGTATTTGCCTAACTAATACCAGAATAATACCAAAACAACGTGAAGTTATTTGTTGGGTGTGTACTTCCAATAAAAAAATTGACAAGCTCCCAACAGTTTTTACGATTTTGCAGACAGAATCAAAACCTTCCATGGAAACTTGATTGTGCCGTTTTTTGTATATGGTATGGTTTTTTGTTTGACCATGTTTTTCAGTTCTGTTTTTTGTTTTGAGCTTAGCTTGTCAAGTTTTTCTCGCAATGGTTTTGCTAGATATTTGAGATAATTGTTCCAGTATGCAGAAAATGAGCCTGGCGAATACCAAAATGTGTATTCGTGTACTATAATACGAGTAAAGCCTGCTTTTTTGATTGTCTTGTACAGGTTGTTTTTTGTGCCAAATCTATCTAGATCCGGTGCTCCGGATGGAAGATAATCAGGGATGAATTTTTCTACGGAATCAAAGATTGCTGAAAAATACGGTACTGTATCTCCTGCACCATGTACTGCAAGCGCAAGCGTTCCATTTTTCTTTAGAGCTCTTTTGATGTTTGCAAGTGCCTTGGAAGCGTTTGGGAAAAAGAACAATGCATACTGACATGTTATGACATCAAATTTCTGATTAAATGCAAAGTTTTCTGCATCAAATATAGCAAAATCCACATTTTTGTACGGCGTTGATTTTTTGGCTATTTTTAATGCTGTAGAAGAGCTATCAATTCCAATTACATGTCCATTTTTCCCAGTTTTTTTCAAGGCCTGTCTCGTCACTGCGCCTGTACCGCATGCCAGATCAAGAACAAGATTGCCAGATTTAATTCTCGCCATAGAAACTAGCTTTTGCGTGCTTTGGAATGGTCCGATTGTTTTTCCAGCCCATCTTTTATGATAACGGGGTGCAACTTCATTCCAAGTTTTGATTATTCTTTTTTTGTATTCTATGGATGTGTTGGACAAGCCCATAGTAATTTGGTAGTACCTTTTATTATATCGTCAACGAAAAAGAATCAATGGAAGCTAACATCAGAGAAACAAAACTCAATGACATCACTCACCTAGGCATCAGATTAACAGTTGGTGTAATCTTTTTGGTGCACGGAATAGGCAAGACTGCAAATCCAGGCTTTGGAGGCTTTTTGTCCAGTCTTGGCTTGCCTGCAGAGATGGCGCCATTGATTGCTCTTGCAGAGATAGTTCCGGGAATTTTGCTAATCATCGGCGTTTTGAGCAGAATCGCATCATCGTTGCTATCAATCATAATGATTGGTGCTATTCTTCATGTCAAAAAAGCACAAACGCTGACAGGAGGGCAAGGCGCCTACGAGTTTGAGTTGATACTGCTTGCTGCAAATCTTGCCATAATAACAATGGGCCCAGGAAGAGTCTCTATTGCTCACATGGCAAAAAAGATTCCAAGATTTTTGCACTAGCTACAAAATCTCTTTTTTATTTTGACTATTACTATTGCAGGTACGACAAAATACATTCCAATATTGAGTAACA
>RHCX01000024.1 GCA_010028495.1 Nitrososphaeria archaeon
GCTCCTCTGCGAACAGTCTTTGGATCTCTTGCTGCAAAGACTCGTTCCATAAAGTCCAGTGCGACGATATCTCCCAATCCCAATGCAAGAATTCCTGCCCAGTTGATCAGAGCGCCATTTGCGACATCAAAGAGTCCTGACAGATCAAGATATGCAGGCGGAGCACTAGCAAGTATTACATCAAATGGAACTCCGGAGAATCCACCCGCAAAGAAGATGAATGCGGCCCAGAATGAACCAATTGCAAGATATATCTGAAAGATATCGGTATATGCGGAAGCAAACAGTCCTCCCGCTATAGTATATGTCAAAACCACCAAGGCAGCAATAATTATTCCCCACAAAAACGGTATTCCTATCGCAGTTTCCAAAATAAATCCACTTGCGGCAAAGTTTCCAGCAACTAGAACCACGAAACTAATTATCATCAAAACGCCAGACATTCCTTCGGATGCATTTCCGTATCTTCTAAAGTAATAATCCGGCAAGGTAAACATGGACATTTTGTTGAGCTTTTTTCCATAGAATGTACCTGTTAACAACAGACAAATGCCCAGTCCAATTGGTATTACTGCGCCACCCCAAAAGCCAAACTGGTAAATTAGTGCAATTGCACCTAATGTCGAGTTTCCATCAACGGATTGCGCCACAAGCATTGTTCCTACCATAAACAAAGGCAGGCTTTTTCCGGCAACGATCAGTCTTCTGCCGCTTTTTTGTACAAGCTTGTAGGTCAGACTGCCAATGACTAGTGACGCAGCAAGAAAAGCAATTACAGCGATCCCATAGCCATTTATCTCAACCATTACAAAGGTACCAAAAAAAAATTATATAAATATTAAAAAAACCAAGTATAGTACGTTTTAAAACACAAAAAACATGTAATAAATTCATATTTTTGAGTAAAAAAATGAAAATCTCTAAAAAGATACGTACTATACGTTCTACCAAAAATCAACATTCTGTACAATCAGAGAAAAAAGATTACAGACATAATTTGTCCTGATTTACGAGATGATCAGAACTAGCCAGAATTGCAATGATCATACAGAATCAAACAATTTGATGTTTGTCTTGCAAAAAAATTTGTGATGTTTTTGGAAATCAAAATTTTAAAAAAAATATTTCTTGATCCATTAAATAAAACACTTCTTAATGTTAAATGCTGTTTCTTTTTTCGGACAAGATTTAATAATTTAGTGAAGATCCTTTGAGGATGAAGTATCCGGAGCTGCTCGATCACGACATGGCTCGGGTTGAAGAGTCCAGAAAACTAAACTTGGTTGTAGGAGGAATAGTTCTAGATGTAATCAAAACTTGCTTTGGTCCACGAGGTATGGATAAGGTCTACATCGATGTTCTTGGTGATGACACATGTACAAGACATGGTGGAGCATTATTAAGAAAAGTTGATCTGAAACTTCCTGCTGCCAAGGCAATCACAGAAGGAGTCAATGCGGTTGATACTCACGTAGGCGACGGAACCCTTTCTGCAGGAATATTAATTGGAGTGTTGCTAAAGAAATCCCAAGAGTTATTGAAACTCGGCATAGCCCCCACGACAATTATTCGTGGCTACGAGATGGCCTTAGAATTTGCCCTAGACGAGCTAGATAAGATCAAGAGAAAAGAAAATGCAGACGACAAAAAAATCATGCATCAGCTTGTTGTTTCATGTTTGGCCGGAAAGGCAATAACTAACCTGGTTCCGGAGGATACACCGATTGCAGATCTAATTGTGGATGCAGTGTGTAGTGTCATTAATTTCCAGAAAATAGATGTGGATGACATAAAGATTGAAGAAAAGGCAGGCAATGCAAACATGATCCAGCTGATAAAGGGAACTGTGATTGACAAAACTATTGACAATTCCGCCATGCCACGAAAAATCGAGAATGCCAAAATTCTTCTCCTAAATGAGCCACTGGAAATGATGCGCACAAAGACAGATGAGCAAATTCAGATAAACACTCCCGAACAAATGTCACTATTTCTAGACCAAGAAAAAATAGACATTCGCGCCAAAGTAAAAAAAATCATCAGCTCCGGGGCCAACGTAGTAGTATCCAGAAAGGGCATCAACGCAATTGCACAGGAATATTTAGCTAAAGCGGGGATAATTTCGATGCGCAGGGTCAAAACAAATGATCTCTTGTGGCTAGAGAGATCCACTGGAGCCAAAATATGCAAAAGCTTGGAAGACATTTCTGCTGATGAGCTGGGATTTGCAAAAAGAGTTTATGAGAAAAATATTGGCGGCGACAAGGTCGTGTTCATTGACGGATGCAATGATGCAAAGTCAGTCACAATACTGCTAAGGTGCAACTCCAAGCGTTACCTAGATGAATTCCACAGGGACACGCTCAATGCAATTTATGTTCTAAGAAACTTTATTGAGAATCCATTCATTGTTCGCGGCGGCGGCTCCACAGAGGCAATCATTGCAAACAGAATCAGAGAGCGGAGCACAACTGTTGAGGGGCGAGAGCAAATAGTAATTGAGAGATTTGCAGATGCGATTGAGGAGATTCCTCTAACATTGGCAAGAAATGTAGGCATGGATCCAATAGACACGTTGACCCAGTTGAGATCAAAATACGCAAACGCTCCAAAGGGAGCCCTCAAATGGTACGGAATTGACTCTCAGAAGAGAAGGGTTGCAGAAATGCCCCCAAATGATATCATTGAAACATTGGTAGTAAAACAACAATTCATCAGAACAGGAGTCGAGGTGACCAACATGATACTCAACGTTAACGACATATTCATGAAAGATGAGATCGATAACACCCATTGTCACATTGACGGAGTTGTTCATGCACACCATGACGGCGGAAAGGCCCACAATCACTTTGAGCAAGAAGGATTAGAGCAGCGCCAGATGCACCATTATTACTAAAATCAGATTTTAGAATTAGCCGTACAATACGCATGATGTTTTGTGAATGAAATCCGTACATTACGGACGATTTTGAAATTCGGATGTAGGAAAGATATTTACATAAAGTTGACTTTCTTTATCGCATGAAAACAATGAAAAAAATTCTTGTTGCAGTCGGAAATGAATCTAGCTTAAACAGATGTTTGAATGTGGCACTTCCAATAGCCAAAGGCATTGGTGCCTCTATCACAGGAATCTACGTTCTTGCCCCTAGTCCAAGAAACTTGTATGTTGCTTTAGAACAAAGTTGGAGAAAACACGAAAAAGAAAACGCTCAAAAATATTTAGAGATTGCAAAGGAAAGATGCGAAAAAGAAGGCATTGCATTTGAGCAAATTGTTGCAAAGGGACAACCAAGAGAAACACTACTAGAACATGAAAAAGAATTTGATCTCATTGTGCTAGGCAGAGCTGATTGGGGATCCAAATTCCTCGGCAGCGTTTCACATGGTGTCGTGTCAAGCTCAAAAAAAGACATTCTGCTTGTAAAATAACAAAATACTTTATTGATTTAGCTGCACGATTTGATAAATTATTTAATTTTAGATAAAAGCGCCTGATATAGAAACGGCAGGATCGTAGTTATTTCTGCATGTATCGTAGTTTGTTTTGCGTTTTGAGTTACCTTGCCCCACGAGATTGCCTCTCTGACTAGTGCACCACTTAAGCTTCCATCAAATTCTTGCGCCGTAGTGATGTATACTGCATAATCAAGGCCGTCTCGGTATTGATTCCACCACAAGGTATGGTGTTTTGATATTCCACCGCCAAGCATAAGAGAGCCGGATTTTTTTGCCTTGAAAATAATGGATGATAAGAATTCGCTGTCAGCTACAACATTTAGTTTGAAGTCAGGGTGTTTTTGTGTAAACATCCAGATCTGGCTGCCTACTCCACCATCAACTATTCCAGGTACTATTACTGGAATGTTGTTCTTAGCTGCCCAATACAAAAAAGAGCCCTCGCCAAGGTTTTCGCCAATCATTTTTGTAATATCGGCAGTAGACATTTCTCTTTTGCCGGACTTGTACGCAGCTTCTAGGAACATTTGCATCTTTTCTTCAATTATTGGGCCGTAGCTTTCCATTGGAACAAGCACGTTGCCCAATCTATGGATGTTCTTTTCCAATAGATCTGCGTCATTTAGTGTAAATGAGCCTTCTAGATAATGCGAGAAATATCTTGCAATGTCATGGTCTAAAGCGCCACATGTAGTAATTACAACATCAAACATTTTTTTTCTAAGCATGTCAGTAATGATTCCCCTAAGCCCAGTAGACGTAATTGCTGCAACAAACGAAAGGAACTTGACACATTCTTTGTCATTTATCATAGATGAGAGAATTTCTAGTCCCTCTGCAAGATTTCTTGATTCAAAGCCTCCAGATGTAGATAGCTGATCAAAGATGTTTTGAATTGGATCTCCTGCTTGAATTGAAATGTCTTTTACTATTCTGGCGTTTTCCACTCTATTGTAGTTTGAGCTGTAGTATAAATTTCTTGAAATTTCGTTTTTACTCTAGAAGGATTTTATATGTCTGCTAGTCGGCGATGTTTCTTGGAAATTATTTCTTTTTGCTAAAATAAGTTTTAGACAGATCCTCATAGTATTGGTCTAGCTTCTTGTATAGTCGCTTTGGCTTTCGTGGGCTTTCCATGCTTAGTGCATAAAGACAAAGAACTGGAAACGCTATGGTGGCATCTGCATACACCACAATTACATCCTCGTGAGAGTCCTTTACCTTGCCCCAGCTCTTTCCTTCTTGGAGTGTGGCGCCAGACAGACCGCCGGTGTCTGGCCTAGCATCAGTGATTTGTATAATGTAATTTTGTCCGCCGTGTCCAAGACCCAGGATTTGATCCAAGAGTGGACCGGTCTGTTGCGCAGTGTTCTTTGGGACACCACCTCCTATCTCTACAATTCCGGCCTTTTTTGAATTATACAGAATTGCAGCCTGCTCGATTATCTCCCGCACAAAGTCAAGTGCAAATAGCTTGTTATCAAGTCTAAGAGGGGCCAGATCAAGTGCAAGTGAGGAATCTTTCAGTGTTGAAATGTAAAGTGGTACGTCATAGTCATATGCCGAAACGACAAAACTTTTCTCCGGATGCTTTGAGTGCTCTTTAGAGTATTTTCCCATCCAGTTTGCAAATTCCGCAGTGGTGAATGGTTTTTGAGGAGGATTATTTTCAAACATTTTTTGCACAATCTCATCTTGTTTTTTCAGCGTTTCCTCGCCTTTGATGTAAACGTCTCTTATTCGAACAATGTCTTTTTCATACAAGACCATGTCATCTACCTCAAAATGTCCCTGTTTTACTGGTAGATTCCATGCAAAGTGATCTTCGTGGTACAAATTAGAGCCAGTAGATATTATCCAGTCAACAAATCCTTTCTCAATTAGGGCTTTGAATAATCCTCCAAACCCAACTGGCGTCATTGCACCCGCAACAGTAAGGCAGATTGTTGCATCATCTTCAATCATTTTGCGGAAAAGTTTTGCTGCTTCGCCAAGCTGCCTCGCATTGTAACCAGAGTTTGCGTAAATTTCTACAAGATCATCAATTTTCATGTCAGGATTGATCTCTATGTGAGGAATGTCTTTTCCATGAAAATTATGATAGTCCATTCCCATGATCAAATTATACTAGATAATATATCTAATGTTATTAATTTCAGTAAAAAATTTTGTTAAACAAAGATCATGGATCTAAAAAAAGAATCATCACAGAAGATCTAACCATAGTAACTTCTGATTTAATTTCTAAATATTTTTACAGAATTATTTACCTAAAATCCGGTAAACTACGCACATAGTAACATGTCAAATTAGAGTGGATTCAGCACTAAATTCTAATCAAATTTGACTTCTTCTTGGTGTGCTGATGCATTACAGTGTGCACATTTTTCTGATGCAGTTTTGAAATACACCATGTGGCATTGTCTGCATGCTCGTAGTTCACTTAGCTTGACCATATCAATTCGGCTCCCATAGCCAATACAAAAATCTTATTTTTACTAAACAGGAGCACATACAAAAAACGGCCATGATCGGTAAATTACCAGTTTTATGAGGAATTACAAAAGATTTTTCAGCGAGCCTTTTGAGTAAATGTGATGACATCGCTTGTTGAACACGGGCCATTTGTGAACAAAAAAACAATCATAGGGCTTTTTCTTTTAGGCATTCTTTCTGCTACAATCTGGATTGTGCCAGATGTGATCGGATTTGATGCAAGTATTTCTTTGCGTCTTTTAGCTATAGTTTTGCTTTCTATCTATATCGTGCTTGCATTTGAGATTGTTCACAGAACAGTAATTGTTCTGGTGACTGCCGCTGTTGCAATCATAATCGGCATTACCACAGGACTCTTTGAAGCCGAAAAGAGTTTTGAATTTGCCAGTAACTCTATTGACTTTAACACGATCGGCCTCTTGCTTGGAATGATGATAATTGTGAGTGTTTTAGCTGAAACCGGCATCTTCCAATATATCGGAGTCAAGATGAGTAAAGCATCCAAAGGAAGCATGTGGAAGCTGCTCGTAATGATGAGTGTCTTTACCGCAGTGACATCCATGTTCATAGACAATGTTACAACAATTCTACTCATGATTCCTGTTACTTTTTCCATATTCAAGACTTTTCGCAGATCACCCATCCCATTCATACTTGCACAAGTGTTGGCATCAAACATAGGGGGAACCGCCACTCTGATTGGGGATCCGCCAAACATAATGATAGGCTCAGCTGCAGGCATTGACTTTAATGCATTTTTGATTCACATGGGGCCTACCATAGGGGTCTCGCTAGCGGCATCTCTGATTCTATTTAAAATATTTTTTAGAAACGAACTCAAGACAAAACCGCAAAACCTCGAAGAGATAATGAGCCAAGATGAGAGGTCGTTTATCAAAGACAGGCCGCTTTTGATAAAATCATTATTGGTATTGTTTGGTACCATAGCGCTTTTTGTCATTCATGGAGCATTGCACATAGAGCCATCAATTATTGCACTTGGCAGTGCAGGGGTCTTGCTTCTCATTTCACGAATAAAACCAGAAAAGATACTACATGAGGTAGACTGGAGCACGCTCATATTTTTTGCCTGTCTCTTCATCACAATCAGCATAGGAAAAGAATCCGGAATGATCGATGTCTTGGCCAAGACCGCCCTTCGCATTACGGAGGGAAATCCGTGGGCAACTTTCTTCACCATAACATGGCTATCAGCAGTTGCGAGTGCCTTTGTTGATAACATTCCATTTGCTGCGACCATGATACCGCTAATCGATATTCTAAATCAAAGTCCCACAATTGCAGCGGAGTTTGATCATGCAATTAGTCCCTTGTGGTGGGCACTGTCTTTGGGAGTAGGTCTTGGAGGAAACGGCACACTGATTGGATCAAGTGCAGGAGTGATCGCCATTGGATTGGCAGAAAAACATGGCCACAGGATTACCTTTAATCAGTTCTTCAAAATTGGCTTTCCATTTATGATAATAACCGTCGCAGCAGGAAGTGTTGTCTTGATGTTAGATATTATGTTAAGACTGTAAATTAGTCCATGGTGATTTTAAGAAATATCAAAATTCCCGCAAGCTCTGCAATGTGGACTCCAAGCAAATACGGGAATATCTCTGGTGCAAACAGCTCCGCCATTGAAAAATATGCGTATGCGCCAATAGTGTTATGCAAGAACAGCATTACCGAAAATACTATCATGCCCAACGGTAGCTGAGCCTTGGTCCTCACATACATTCTGCCAAAGATGAACATCAGTACGCCAAGCACTATCATGTTGGCAATAGATACGCCGGACAAGATTGCTGATGTTTGCTCCATGTAGAAAAAATCACCCTTGATGTGCTTATTTACTTTTTTCCAGTTTTTGCGCTATTTCCAAAAACGAGTCCATGTTTGCCTCCAAAAACGGCGAAATGAAAAATGTGACATTGTACTTTTCCCCAATTCTTGTGATAATGTTGTTTTTCTCCAAAACCCCCACATGATGAATAATAGCCTTGTAATCAAGTCCAAGCTCCTTTGCTAGCTGGTTTGCATTAAGCGGTGTATCTCGTATTGCCTGGACCAGCTTGAGCCTGTTTGGGCCTCCACGCGAACCCACAAACACAAACCAAAGCAGGCGCTTTGCATAAGGATCGTTTGTCAATGTCTCAGATGGTTCTCAAAAACTAGAAAAACGTATTTGTGCACATGCAAAATAATATTACCAATTCTGGATTATTAGTATTGATGATGCTAAACTACGATTATCCCCTGTATAGGCCTCCATCGGAAGCTGATTCGCTGATATTTCAGGTAACCTTGGGTTGCTCCTTTAACGAGTGTTCCTTTTGCGACATGTATCGCTCAAAGCAATACTCGGAACGATCATGGGACGAAGTAAAGGCGGAAATCGACATGATGGCAAAGATGTTGCCAGACACAAAGAGGATTTTCCTGGCAGATGGTGACGCTCTAAATTTGTCAGTTGAATACATGCAGAAGATAGTAAAATACTTGAGAGAAAAATTCCAGAATCTGGAAAGAATCTCCTGCTATGCAATGCCGATGAATGTTCTTAAAAAAACTCCAGAAGAGCTAAAACTGCTAAGAGAATCAGGCCTTGACATGTTTTATCTTGGAATTGAAACTGGCTCTGATTTAATACTGAAAAAAGTAACAAAAGGGGCAACCTCAGTTACAATGATTCGAGCTATCAAAAAAGCAATGGATGCAGGATACATCATGTCTTGTATGATCATTTTAGGCCTTGGTGGGAAAACTCACTCAAAAGAGCACATTCGAGGAACCGCCGAAGTCATCAATGCAACAGCACCACATTATGTGGGTGCGCTAACACTATATCTGGAAAATGGAATCAAGGACGAGTTTATGACAAAGTTTGGAGAGCCGTTCATTCCAGTATCTGATCATGATGCTTTGGATGAATTAGAAGACCTGATTTCCCAAATAGATGTCAAGAATAATGTAATATTTCGCGCAAATCATGGCTCTAATGCATATACCATCAAAGGGACATTCCCGCAAGACAAACAGATGATGCAGGAAAAGATTAGCTGGATGAAACAGCATCCGGAAGTTATCAGACCAGTAGGCCTTCGCGGTTTCTAAAGGCCAAACAAATTATTAGATATTACAAACATCGTAGATATTTACAAGCTATCAATTATTGGTTTTAGATTTTCCGGCAGATCTGGTAGCTCTGTGTGAGAAATGTTGTTTTGCAGTATTTCCGGGCCTATTCTGCGCACACGTTGCGTACCAATCAGAGTATCAATGCTTCTTTGTGCGTCTTTGTCAGACAAAACAGTCTTTAACTTTTCAAGCAGTGTCGCTTCATTTTCGTATTTTTCAATGGCATGCTGCACTATGATCAGTTTGTCATTGGATGAATATTCCGTCAAATCATATTTAATCACTGTTTGAGGTAAAAATATTTTTGTATATCATCGGTGTTTTTTCTGATCGCCACGTCCAAAATTTTCCTTAAAAGATACTTGGCAAAACAAAAATGCAAATCCTGCAGGAAATGTCTTTGGTGGCGAGATTCTAAAACAGATAGACATTGTTGCAGGAATCGTAGCTCACAGACATTGCAGAAGCAATGCAGTAACTGCAAGCATCGACCGAGTCGACTTTCTCAAGCCAGTTTATGTCGGAAATGCTTTGATTCTCAACGCGAGACTAAATGCCATAAGAAAATCTTCAATGGAAATTGAAGTCAAAGTAGAGGCAGAAGACTTGATTGCTGGAACAAGAACTCTTACCGGAACTGCACTGGTAACGTCAGTTGCACTAGATGAAGACGGTAGGCCGACGCCGGTTCCAAAGCTTGTACTCAAGACAAAAGAAGAAAAGCAAAGGTTTGCCCAAGGCATAAAACGCATGAACCAGAGGATTAAAGAGAAAAAACGCAACAAGGTTAGAAAATAGACAGGCAAGCTGTTGAATTTCCTTGCTCGTGTCCTGAAATTTTATTCCTTAGATTAAATCAATTAATTTTTGATTTTTTGGTTCTGCGGTAAAATCACTGTAAAAATTGTTGGTGGCGATCTTACAGATATACTTCCACCATGAGCTTTCACTATATCCTTAACACTGCTCAGTCCAAGGCCAGTGCCATTTGATTTTGTAGTAAATAATGGCGTGAAGATCTTGCCAATATTTTCATTAGATATACCATCTCCAGAGTCTTCAAATTCTATTATCAAATTTTCTTTCTCCTGCATAATTCTGATGTGAATAGTTCCTGTTTTTTCTCCAATTGCATCCTTAGCGTTTGACAAGATGTTGCCAAATGCGATTGAAAGTTGTATTTTATCAGCCATTAATGAAAAGTCATTTTTGGGTAGTTTAACCGATATGTGATTTGGAATATTTGTATAGTTTATTGCATCATTCAATATGCTTGAAAGTGACACAAGTCGAACGTCGAGCGGCATTGTTTTGACATAGCCTAGAACTTGATTAATTTGGTATGTTAGTTTTGATATTGCATCGTTAATCAGTGGAAGATATTCGTCAAGTTTCGGATCAAGATTTTTCTCAAATCGCATCTGTATTCCATCAATAGTCAATTTGATCAAACTCAGTGGATTTCTAAGATCATGTGAAATTTTTGCAGTAATTTCGCCTATTGCAGAGAGTCTTTCTTTTTTTAACATTTCAGTTTGAGAGTCAAGAATTAATTTTGTCTGGTGTTTTATTTTTTCAAATAAAACGACTACCAATACCGTGATGACTCCAATTACTATCATTAGGCTCGGCAATATTACGTCAAGAAAATAATAGAGAAATTTTGTAGATTTAGCTTGTTCTACAAGAATAGATTGTGAATATTCAGTAGTGTGCTTGCCGCCAAGTTCTACTTGAGCTCCTCTTACACCGTTATTGAACATGTAATCATCCCAGTTTTTAGAAAAATAGACTATTTTTCCCGTTACTGGTTCCACGGTTATCGTACAGCTGCCATCTGAGTGAATTATTTGTCCTGAAAATTGAGGAAATGATGATGATACGTCAACACCCTTGTAACTACAGGTGAAATCATAAACTTGCAAATCATTTATTGTTCTTTCATTATCAAAGACAAATATTGTCTTTGTAAACATCATTGGAAAGAAAAACTGATAATTTTTTTTTTCTACATTTGGAGGAAACATAAAGTAGTCATCACTGTTTTGATGTTTTCTTGTGGTTCTGTCAACAAAAAATGTCTGAGTATTTTCAAAGACAATTTTATTTGTGGCAGAGTCTACTCCCTCAACATGCGAATTAATCTCTAAGATATTGTTATTCTTATTTACTACAATGTCTTTTAATGTCTCCCTAATCCAAAATGGCTCAGATATAGCTCCATTTATTGAGGCTAATACTTGATCTTGGCCCTCGTGTTCTGAAAGAGCAACATAATCAAGAGGAATTTTTTTCATTTCATTCACAAATCCCAAATAAGCAGAAACTGAGAAGACAAGAATCGTCAAGCAGATGAGAATCTTTACTTTCAGATTCATTATTTGTGTCAGAACAAGGTCACATATTAACAGAACATGGATACTCATAGTTAACGTATTAACATGTGTTATTTTCTAAATGACTAGAGAATTTTTGTCAAACCCAGAATGAATAACTGCACATTCTAGATTGGATTCGCGGATTTTATTTTGAAAGGGATTTAATAAAATTAGAAATTGGTTGTTGATCCTCAACTTCTGCAAGGTTTTGCCTGATTTTATTAACTATGATTGCGGCAGAGTTACCAAAGATTTCAGTAAGAACATTGTTTAGATATTCTGGATGCTCAAGACAGTCGGAAAAATAACATCCATATTTTGCATAAAGTCTACTTCCGACCTCATCTGCCGCAGATTGACTGATCTTAAGAAGAGATTGAGTTATAGTAAAAACAACCAGTGCTTTTTTGGCCATGTCAACCTCAGGTTGACTTCGTAGTGTTTTTTCAATAGTATCCTTTATCTTGTCTATGTCAAACGGTTTGACTAGAATATCGTTTGTTTTGAGCGATGCTAACATCGTAGAATTTACTGTCTGAAGATCAGCAGTAGTTACTATGACTTTAGCATTTTGATCTAGTTTACGGATTTCTGTCAATGCATAAATGCCATCGTATTGAGGCATGACAAGATCTAAAAATATGATGTCTGGTTTGCATTTTTGATATAGCTCAACTGCTACTTTTCCGTCATACCCAATAGAAACAATTCTGATTCCAAGTAACTCCAGATATTCAGCAAAAACCTTGGCTGTGGCTCTGTCATCATCAATAACAACTGCAGTGATTCTACTACATATCACAACGTGTGATTGTTGTTGACCTTAATATTGCTGCCTCAGATCTATGCATGAGATCAACCAGAACGAGGCTAAGAAATGATAAAACGATGATTTGTCATATATGGATTCAATTTAACTGCTAAAAGTATGGGCCCACTGGGATTCGAACCCAGGGTCTTCGCCGTGTAAGGGCGACGTCATAACCAACTGGACTATGAGCCCAGCGAAATTCCTTTTTAGAAACCATTTAAACTTTGAGAGACTTAACACAAAAATCATTGAGCCAGATCAAGACAGGATTTTTCTGTAGCCCGATAGGCCTAGGACACGCAACACGTGATATCGCCATTGCAGAACATTTAGAAAAATCTACTACCAGATTCGTCACTGGAAAAGGCGCTACCAAGCTAATTTCAGAATATGGATTTGCAGTAAATGACGAATATAGTCCGCCGAACTTTGATGTAAAAAATGGCGCGCTCCAGTCTTCTCTGAAGTGGTTGTGGAGATATTACCAATACTACAAAGACTGCAAGCAAATCTCACACAAATTCATAGAAACGCAAAAACCAGATCTAATAGTGAGTGATGAGGATTTTGCATCACTAACAATTGCTCAGGAAAAGGAAATTCCATCCATATTGATTACAGACATTTTGGAGACCAGTTTTACCAAAGGAATAGGCTCGATCATTGAAAAAAAGATGAACAAATCCATGAAGGAGATAATACAAAAGTGCGATGTCGTAATAATGCCAGAAGAGGGACCTGATCAAGGAAACATCAAACGAGTTGGGCCAATAGTCAGGCCAATTTCTCAGACCAGAGAAGAGCTACGAAAAAAATTCTCATTTGAGAGAAGAACCATAGTGGCAAGCATAGGTGGCACTGACGCAGGTAAGTTCTTAATTGAAAAAACAATTCAGTCGGTTTCCAGATTGAATCAAGATTTAGATCTTGTAATAGTGTCTGGTCCATCACTAGAAATAGAAAACAAGAACATACGCAATCTTGGATTTGTGAATAATCTGCATGAAATAATCTACGCGTCTGATCTTGTAATATCACTTGCAGGAAAATCTACAATTGATGAATCAAAGGCATATGGAACGCCAGGAATTTTCATTCCAATCAAGGGCCACTTTGAACAAGAAGATAATGCAAAATCAGAAGGCTATTCATTTGATGATGTCTTCAACTTAGAATCACTAATACCACAAAAACTGGAATCAAAACGGACACAAGTAAAAACAGATGGTGCAAAAAAGGCAGCCGAGATTATTTTACAGCACATGTCATAGCGTGATCCTTAAAAGTAGTTTTAATTTCAGATAATCTTACTTGGAAAAGCTAGTTGTAGCAAAGTTTGGCGGAAGCGCAAGTGGAATTGATGGTGAATTTGTTTCTGATATTGTAGATAGAATAAAACAGCTAAAGCAAGACTCCAAAGTAATTGCGGTTTTTTCCGCGCCATTAACAATGCATGATGGAAAAAGAAAATCTCTAACAGATTTAGCACTATACATTGGCAGAAAGGCAGAAGAAGGAACCACTCCAGACATCACTCCAATAAAACAATCATACCAAAAAATCCTCAGCTCCGTATCAAACCAATACAAATCTGAATGTCAAAGTATAGTTGACGAATTTTTGGCAAAGGCAACCCAAGCATTCACAGATGCTCAAGAATCCAAGTCGTTTGCAAATGAGACTCGTTCACGTGCACTGGCATTCTCAGGTGAGATACTCATGTCTTATGTGATGAGCTATATTCTCAAAAGCGCTGGACTGAAATCAGGTGTTGCAAGCTATGATTTCTGGCCTATTATCACAGACAATAATATCGAATCAACCAATTTTGTCGCCTCCGAGTCCGCCGCAAGGCTTGGCCCACTAGAAGACCTAGTCAGAGCCAATGAAGTCGTATCCATTGGCGGATTTATTGGAAAGACAGTTGACGGCATAGAAACCACATACGAGCGTGGAGGATCAGATAGAACTGCAGCCGATCTCGGAATATTGTTTCACAAAAAGTACGACACCAGAATAGACTTTGAAAAAGACAGTGCCGTAGTCTCAGCAGACCCACGAATAGTATCAGAAGAGCTGGAAGATATCACACAGCTATCATACAACGAAGCAAGGATCGCAGGTATGTTTGGCATGAAGATACTGGATCCAATCGCAATCAAAGAAATTCTGGAAAATGGAGTCGACATGCCAATTATTATCACAAACATGAAAAATCCAAACAAAACAACCACAATACTAAGGCTGCAGAATCTCTTTTAGAATCATTGGAAAAACAAAAACGCTATTCTGAATTTGTGATATTATCACCGTTTATCAAAGACGATATCGAATTTACCAGGATTTTGTTCCTAGACGCAGACTATGTCAAGCGAAACGAAAGATATGTCCTAGGATTTGATCCACTGGCTACCATCCAGTACGACAGAGGTGTAATTACCCTAATCGGTGATCAGATGTGGCGAGTCCACCAGATTGTATCCAAGGCGAGCTCCAGAATAGGCGAAGCTGGCCTCAACATCCTGAACATGGATGCACAGGAAGAAACATCACGAGTCATAATAGTAGTTGACGACTCTGCAAATAACATAGAGACAGCGATTCGTGCTGTTCATTCAGAAAGATCAAAGATTACTTTTTCTTGAATAATACAAATTGCATATGGCGCCCTTGGTTGTCCAAGAGTGCCATGCTGGGTTTGTTCATGGGCCATAGTCTAGAATTAGCCCGGCGTTACCCAAAACACGCTCTGATAATACTACGCAAACTGGATATTTAGACCTGATCTATATAGATCTGATAGAATCTTTCAAGCTAGGCTCAAAATCTTGCAAAGCTGACAAGCAGTCCAGCGACAATCATTGCATACCACTTGAAGTTGCGCTTGTCTGCAAAAAGATTCTTTGGGTTAAGATTCTCATCTGTTCTAATAGAAGCCCGGATTTTCTTTAGCTCAAAGCCTTGCCCTATCAATCCACCTGCCACTAGCGCCATCGCCACAATAGACGACATAATTTCCATTGCACTATAGTACAATGCATAGTATTTAGTTGTGCGTGATATTTTCGATTAATTTTTTAATTGGCTACTCATTTCCGACATCCTATGAAAGAAATAGGTAAAATCTGGATGAATGGAAAACTAGTGCCATTCAAGGATGCCAAAGTCCATGTTTTGACCCATGCATTACATTATTCCACAGCAGTTTTTGAGGGCATACGATGCTACAACACTCCAAAAGGTTCTGCAATATTTCGACTCCCAGAACACGTAGACAGATTGTTCAGATCCGCCAAGCTATATTCAATGAAAATGGAATATAGTAAGGACCAGATTACAGATGCTATAATCAAAACAGTAAAGGCAAGCACTCTGAAGGAATGCTACATTAGACCTTTAGCATATTATGGATATGGAGCAATGGGCCTGACACCAACTCCAAACAAGGTTGACGTATCCATTGCATGTTGGGAATGGAAGATGGGCGAGTCCAAGGCAGGAAAGCAAACTGGTGCCAGATGCAAGATTTCAAGCTGGCTAAGAATCGATTCTAGATCACAGCCAATGCAGGCAAAGGCAGCATCAAACTATGCAAATGCTGCCCTAGCTAGAGTCGAGGCACTCAAAAACGGATACGATGAGGCAATCATGCTGAATCACCACGGAAAGATAGCTGAAGGAAGTGCCGAAAACATTTTCATAGTAAGGGACGGCCAGATTTACACTCCGCCATTAACATCAGGATGCCTTGCAGGGATTACGCGAGATTCCGTGATTCAGCTGATAAAATCAGATGGCATGGACGTAACAGAGCGCCAGCTAGAACGTGACGATCTATACTCGGCAGACGAGATATTCATGACCGGCACTGCAGCCGAGGTGAAATCAGTAGCTCAAGTAGATGATGTCACCATATCCGATGGCAAAATGGGCCAAATCACAAAGAATCTGCAAAAATCATTCATGGATGTAGCCATGGGCAAAGACGAGCGATTCTCGCACTGGCTCCAATACATCTAAGGTTTTTGTAGACATAACACGGATTGATATTATGGATGCATGCTCTGTTGGTGGAACTGGAGACAAGATTTGCTGGTTTTGCAAAAAAGGCAGACATTCCGAATGCATGAAAGAGATTCCAACTGACGCCATGTCAGACGGTCCACATGATTGCACCTTTGACACCAAGATGGTTCCTTGCCAATGTCAGCACTAGATTCTCCATATTGGGACAGCTATGCCCAAGACCATTCCAAGCACTATAACGAAGAGATGGCAAAATTCATTCGAGATTTGGCAGTATCATTACGAGTGCAAAGTGTTCTGGAAATAGGATGTAGTGCAGGAAATGACCTAAAATTATTCCCACAAAATCTCGATGTGAGAGGAATCGATATTTCCAAAACCGCAATAGATAGATGAAATGTTTCGCGTATCAAAAAAATACATTTTCAACATAGAGTTATTTTCCGAAAATGAGCAAAAGCTAGGTGACAATCCAATCACATATGGCAGAAACATGAAGCAATATTGGATGAACTACAAGGTCAAGATAATCAGTAATGTAGACATGCATGAAGAGATTGATCCAAAAAAATCAAGATTTACTTTATTGAGAAAAATATAGTTGTGTCAGCTAGTGAATATCACTTGCTGCCAGTCTTACTGGTTGTTTTCTTGACTGGTTTTTTGACTACTTTTTTAACTACTTTGGTATCTTTTTTGTCTGTCTTTTTTGACTCTGGTTTTTTGACATCAGTCTTTTTGACGTCAGTCTTTGTCGCATTGGTCTTTGTGTCAGATTTTATGTCCTTCTTTGCATCCGATTTAGGAAAGCTAGATGTTCCAGGATTCCATAGTTGTTCTCCTTCGAACTTTATTCTAGAGATTCCCTGTTTGTCTAGTTCCTGAATTGCGGGTGGCAATGGCACATATCCAAGTGGCTTTGAGAATTTCTGTCCGTCAGTCACCATCCAATATACCATATGGACAAACGCCTTTGCCATGTCTTTATCAGAAATGGCTTGGTTGATGTCCTCGTATATCAAAAGATATGTGAAACTGACTATAGGATACGAATTCTGTCCTGGTGCTAAAACCATGCTTACTTGGCTCCAGTCTTGTTCTGGCTTTGGTATCTTGTCTACAGGATATGCTTTTGCACCTTCAAAGACGGTGTCAAACGTAGGCTCTACAAAGGCGGTCTTGTCGCCGTTTTGCAGATATGCAATAGTCATTTCATTTGATTTTGCATATGCAAGCTCTACATAGCCAATTGCGTATTTTGTGTTTCTTGTAGCCCATGCAACACCTTCGTTTCCTGCAGCTCCAATTCCAGTTGGCCATGGAACAGATTTGCCTTTACCTACTTTTTGATTCCACTCCTGACTCACTTTAGAAAGATAGTCCGTAAAGACATAGGTTGTTCCAGATCCATCGGATCGTCTAGTTACAAGGATTGGCCTGTCAGGAAGATTTAGGTCAGGATTGTTCTCTTGGATTTTTGGATCGTTCCATTTTTTGATTTTTCCAAGATAAATGTCGGCCACATTCTCACCTGTAAGTTTTAGTCCGCTTTTTGGAACCTCAGGTAGATAATATGCTAACACAACAGAGCCTATCGCTTCTGGAATGTGTAGTGTTCCCGGAGCTAGATTGCTTTCTTCTGGCTGAAGTGGTGCATCAGATGCACCAAAGTTCACAGTTTTTGCAGTATGCGCTGAAACTCCTCCACCACTACCAATAGATTGATAATTCAAATTCACATTAGAGTATAGTTTGTTGTATTCTACTCTCCATGTATCAATTAGCGGATATGGAAATGTGGCTCCTGCGCCGTTTATCTGAAATTGCTTGTCAGACTTTGGCGGTTCTGGTACAGATGCACTTGCCAAAGGAGTAAAGACTCCCGTCATAAGGATCAGACTTAGTGTTATAGCTAGTGTTTGCTTCATTGATCAAAAAGAGATTTTCTTGTTATATACAAATAATCGGCATAGATTACATTTTTTACGTTGGGATCAGTTTTCTATATAGTGTCGATTAATCAATAAATGAACGATATTGCAGAATTGCAAATTTCTGGCTTCAAACTATATAGATTATAGTCATAACCATACCATACCAAATCAATAAAGATTCTTTTTTATTAATAGCATCACCAACCAAAAACAATGAACACACAAAAATTAAAGGCGACTTCGATCATTGTTGCAATTGCAATAGCATCCATTGCCTTGATAGTTAATCTGTCTCAGACAGCAAACGTTCAAGCAGTTGATCCACCAAAGGGCAACAATGTCTATGTGTTTGGAGAAGGAGTCAATCCGCAAGCAACATTTACTTTCAGAGATACAGCTGTAACATATGATTTTCAGTTGTTTGATATGACTACGAATCTCTTTGGTACAACTGCTAGTGGTTTTACAACTACAAGAGGTGTTCCAGAGTTTACTCTTGCCAGAATAGTTGGTGATACACCATATTTGCACAAGGCAGTAGATCAGACATATGAGAATGGGGGTAAATCCATTCAGGATTATCAATACAAAGTGTTTGATGTTACTGTGAATCTAGTACAAGCAGGCGAACCAATGAAAACACTGGAATACAAAGACTGCACGATTTCAAACTACAAAATAAACACAAGAACAGACAATGAAGAAGGATACGTCACTGGCGGTAAGACAGGATTTGCGGTAGTAGAAACATACAGTTTTGGATGTAACGGATTGGCTTTAAAATCCCCGACATATGACGCAATGATTACAAGTCAACACGAAGCAAAACCATACCAATAGAAAAACAAAGTTTTTCTTTTTTTAATTTTTATTGATATTTTTCCTAATCCAATTGATTTTTAGGCTCAAAATATGTTATTTTTCGCTAATCATATCACGAACGGTTTCGTTTATCACGGTTTCTATTATGTCGCTAGAGTACTCGGCAGTTCTTCGTATGTCCTCTAGCGTGAACTTTACTATTGTAGAATGTTTTGATTCCCTCATTCCATACATGAGTTCCTTCTCCTTTTCAATTACCTGGGCGATGTTTGAGGCTACTTTTTCTGCCAAAACGTGGTCTTTTCTTGTCAGCGCAGATATAGAGTTCTCAAAACAGGAAATCGCATCTTCGCTCAAAGCACCTAATTCCTTGAGAAGCTTTGGCTCTAATGGTTCTTTTAGAAATTTTATTCTCTTTGCAATCAATGCAGCATGATCCGCAATTCTTTCTATTCTGGATATGACGGTGCGATAATTCAGGCAATCAGATGGCTGCTCAAGTCCGACATCATAAAGCATGCTAGAATTTTGTATTGCCATGACAAGCGTTCTCATCATGTACAGGCTGAATCGGTCCACTTCATCATCCATTCTTACTACTTCCTCTCCATATTCAACATCGAATTTTCTTAGTGCCTCCATTGCTTCTCGGTGCATGTTTGCAGTCATCAGATACATTCTCTTCAAGGCCACTTCAAATGTCAACTCCGGCAGTCTTGTCAAGATTTGAATTGTTATTGATTCCGAGTCGGATTCCACTATTTCCGTTCCAATCATGGATTTTCTCACCAAGTCTTTTATCAGCCTGGAATGTTCTGGCAGAATCTTGACTCCCTTTGATGTGATCTGGATTGTCTTGTATCCAGCAAGGTATAACGCGATTATTTTTCTCCTGATGGATTCTGTAGAATCTTTTTGGCTAATTGTAAAGATTGCTTTTTTTGCCTGTTTTTCACTGTCTAGTCCTAAAAATACAGTCATGGAACGATTTGAATTTTTTATAATTGTCATATTGTCACCGTTTTTGATTCCAAGTTCATCAACCCATTTTTTTGGAAGTGATATCGTGTAAGTAGATCCTCCGCTGATCTGTATACGACGTGTTTGCTTGGTATCATGCATGCTTGTTGAAAAGTTGCAAAGTAGATACTAGTTTGGTCATTATAATATATTGGACAATATAGAACTATAGAGACTCAGTAGAGTATGTGGATCTCTAATAAAACAACAATAAATCAACTCGTAACTAGTGCTAGCAAGTAAAAAATCAAGATCCAAAATTCCAGCAGACAAGATATTCAAGGTGGCAGCAACGGCTGCAGGCGTCTACATATTGCTCATAATTGTCCTAGTTGTAGGCCAGCTATACTCAGAATCACATTTGATCTGGGAAAAGGAGGGATTGAATTTCATAACAGGCTCGGACTGGAATGCAGTAAAGGGTAGAGAAGCATACGGAGCCTCCCCATACATCATGGGAACTTTGGTAACTGCTGGTCTTGCCATGGTAATGGGAGTTCCAGTGAGTATAGGAATTGCGATGTTTATTTCACAGGCACCAAAATTCATTGCAAGTCCACTTGCAATAGTAATTGATCTTTTGGCCGCAGTTCCGAGCATAATTTACGGATTCTGGGGCCTAATAGTATTTCGGGATTTTTTGTTATACAACATAGAATACCCCCTACATGATGCTTTAGGAGAAAATGTGTGGATTTTTTCATCCGCTCCGTTTGGTCTTGACATCTTTAGTGCTAGCATAATTTTGGCAATAATGATCATACCAACTATTTCTGCCGTCTCACGAGAGATAATGGGCGCCGTTCCACATATGCAAAAAGAGGCCGCCTACATGCTAGGCGCGACAAAATGGGAAATGTTCAAGCT
>RHCX01000025.1 GCA_010028495.1 Nitrososphaeria archaeon
GTGTCTGCAACAATCAATACGTCGTCATTCCACACAACACCCTGTGGTCTGAAAAATTGTGCGATGGTAAAGTTACCATCGACAAGACCGGTTTTACCGCTTCCGACAATATGCAAGACATTTCCAGATGTATCAGTTACCAGAATTCTATTATGGTTTGAATCGCTAACTGCTATTTTGCCAGATTTGGATATCGATATCTTGCCTGGAAACGACAGAGCCTGCTTTTTTGGCAGAGATGTTGAGTGTATCGATAGTGGTTCTTTTGCGAGTGCATCTTTTTGTCCATATTTTTCCAAAAGAACATCAATGGTATCTGCAATAGCATCGTATTGTCCCTCACCGGATTGGTGATAAACAACATTCCCATTTGGATCCAGTCAGTATTATGATGGTAGGCCATGCCTGCACCCCAAATCCCTGCCAGATCTGCATTTGCCTGTCCACTACAACAGGATGCTCTATCTCATAGCGCAAAACCGCAGACTGGACATTTTTTGTCTCCTGCTCTGAGAAAAATTTGCCAGAATGCACTCCTACAAACACAACAGGTTTTCCAGAATACGCCTTTTCAAGTCGTGCAAGCGTTGGCAATGTGTGCATGCAGTTTATGCAACAATATGTCCAAAAGTCCAGAACCACCACATGCCCCCTTAGCTTTGATAAGGATAGTGCGGAGTCGGTATTTAGCCAGTCAAAGTTTTGAGGAAATTCTGGTGCCTTGTTTAGTCCAAACATTTGTTTGTTCTAGTGTCCGCCGGAGCATTCAACACCAGGGCAAGAGCAGAGTTTTGCGTTTGCGGCCTTCCAGTTTTTAAAAGACCAGTATTGCCCCTTTTCGTGTTTTACTTTGAGATCATCACAAGACATTTTCGATACTGCGTCATGCTCAGCTATTTCCAGTGGTCTGTGGTCTGATGACGGTTTCTTTGTGATATACCACATATCCTCCAAAGGCACCGCCTACTACCAAAAATACTATAGCTATGATGAAGATTGGATCCATCATCGACTTGCCGTAATTTGGTTAGGTATTTTAGCTTTCTGAAAAGGTTGAGATCCTATGACCAGACTTTTTCTTTGAATGTTAATTTTTTGTTTAGCAAAAAGTTCGATAGTGCACTTGCCGCTACTGCCAACACCAATGCGATAGGATAATCCACTTTATAGTGGTCCACCAAAACATACACCATTCCAAGTTGCGCTAGTGCCCCAAGAGAGCTTAGACCCATGAACTTGGCATACTGGATTCCGGCGTGCTTTGGCTCAAAGTTGCGGTCTTCAAATGTCCAAACTTTGTTCAGGACAAAGTTACTTGACATCGATACTGCTATTCCTATTATGGTGGCGTGGAGATACCACAGATTAGATACTACATCTGTAAACAATGACGAAACTGCATAGTTTATTGCAAGACCTACCGCACCAATAGAATAGAATCTGCCCGCTTTGGACAGAAAACTGACTGATTTTCTCTTTTCTTCCTTTGCTGCCTGCTTGCCAAAACGATATAGCTTCCAGACTGCTTTGAGATAGCCAAGCGCTATCTTGGAATCAAGCTTGCTTTTACCAAATTCACGGTTTGTAAAGGTGTAAGGAATTTCAGTCACGTTGGCGTTTTTTGCTTTGACTAGAATTTCAAGAAGCATCTTGTAGCCGATAGCGTCAAAGCTCAAGCCCTGAATGATGGGCTTTTTGAATGCAAAAAATCCTGACATTGGATCTTTGACTCGTACACCAAGTCCTTTCTTGGCAATTACAGTAGCTAATCTTGAGAGAAACTTTCTCTTTCTTGTCCAGCCAATAATATCTCCGCCGTTAACATATCTTGATGCGACGACAATATCGCATTTTGGATGTTTTAACGCATCAATCATTTTTGGTAAAAGGCTCGCAGGATGAGACAGGTCACTATCCATTACTACTATGGTGTTGCCTGTTGCAAACTGGATTCCTTTGAGAATTGCGGAAGATAGCCCATCCTTTGTTTTTCTGTGGATTACTTCTATTGTATTGTTGGTGATTTTTTTGACGGTTTGCATATATTCTTCGACTAGCTTACCTGTTCCGTCAGGAGAGTTGTCATCAACCACTATTGTTTGCGCCTTGGTATTTTTCGGCAAATAGTCTTGAATTGATTTTAGAATTTTGAGTATGTTTTGTGATTCATTATACGTAGGAATGATAATTGAGACTTGAGCGCTCCCGCTTGAGATCTCTTGGTATTTCATAATTGATTTTGCCTCAGATATTGAGTATTAAATGATTATTAAAATCCGTTCACGCACAAGCTAAATTGTTTAAAAGCCAGCCTCAAGCGGGCATGCGGGCTTGATTATTTCTCGCAAAACCATTGTCGCAAACGATCCGCGCTGTAATGAAAATTTCACCGTGTCGGACTGGATTGAAAAGTCTGTGCAGATTATGCTTGCACTTCGAAATCCGCCTTCATTTGATGATTCTTGCATTTCTTTTAGGTAGAAATCCGATGGCTTGATCTGTTCTTGTTCCAGTATTTTTGAGATATGATAGTCAAATCTGGTCTTTTTGAAATATGAAAATCCAACAAGAGGAATTGCAAGGCTTTGCAGAGGATCCATTTCGTATTTGCCTAGCTTGGCATTTTTGTCAAAACAGACATCGCCTTGTTGCGGCGCAAACAATTCTTCTCCATATTGGAATGCATTGGATATCGTAATGTTGAACAAAAACGACTGATATGCCTCGACATACAGGCGTCGTATTCCTATAGGGAGCTTGTGCAGTGCCTTTTGTGGATCTCCGTGTGCAGTCATTTCGGCCAGAATTGTTCTTTCCAGATCCATCTGCGGAGGGATAATCTGCAAAGCCTTGGAATAGTTTGATGGGTCCATCATCTCTTTGCGGAGTTTGGTGTTTTCTTTGGTGTCGTATTCCGATGTAAACGACAGAATCAGGCTTACTGCATCTGCAAATCTCTTTTGTATTATTGCTTTTCCAATCAGGTGCGTAACAGGTCTTTTTGAGCCAAATCTTTGATAACCATAAAAATTCAAAATTTTATCTGATTCTGCAAAGTCTGCAATAGACTTGTCTGCGCCATCTATACGAATTATGAAACTATTCCCAATCATGTCTTTTCCAGAGAGCGGCTTTTTTGCAAATCCAACTTGCTCCAAGGTTATTTTTTCATCTGAATAATTTGGAAGTGATTTGTTTTGCCCCGTTGAGCAGACATATTGAGTGGTGATGGCATGCGCGTCTTTGAGCCCAAGTGCTTTTAGATGGACTCCAGTTTTTTTGAATATCAAATCTAGTGCATGGTTTGTGTCGATTCCTGATTTTGTCAGTCTGTACACCGCGTAGCTTTCTTTACGAGAAAGTGAATCGGTGACTTTCTTGCTTAGAATTTCTGATACTGCAAAGTCTTGCGGTGTTGAGCGGATTTTGCCGCCACATCCCGTAAACTTGGTAGTGTATAGCCCAATTCCAATGTCTGAGTCTATTTTCGGGATCACTGTATTGTTACTGTGACAAATTCAGATACGGTGACATCGGTAGTTCTTGCAGATAATGCTATTTTGTATGTTCCAGGCAGTGCAGATGGGCTTGTTTCAATATTTATCGGAATTGTTTGTGAGCCGGTTATCTGTCCTGTCGGTGCAGAGACTATAATGTCTGAAAATTCTGATGTCGGTCTTGCAAGAAGTTGTGTTGGAACCGTGGTGTTTATTGTTACATCAACAGATGCAGATTGTCCGCGGGGGATTGTGAATTGTTTTTCTGATACATCTAATGTCACAGGCAGAGGCGTTGCGAGGTCTATTTTGCCAATATTGTTCTCAACCCATTCTGTAAACCAAACAGTATCTCCTACGACTTTAAATCCAAATACTTGAGCAATTCCACAGTCTTGTTCTGCGCCACAGTCCGCCCAAATCGAGTTCTTTGATGGGATTAGATATTCAACCATTGATTCTTTTTCGATATCAAATACTGCCATTGTGTTTGCTGCCTGCTCGTTGATGAACAGTTTGTCTCCTTGGATTTGAGACCAGTATGGTTTGGTTATTGGTGATTTTATGACGCCAGTTACGTTTCCATATGTAGATACAGGCGCATCAGATGTAGTATATTTTGTAAATGACTGGTCAGATTCTGTAAACTTGTAAAATGAACTCTTGTCAGTGTCTGCAATCCATACGTTTCCGTTTTTGTCAATGCTCAAGCCGTTTGGTGCTGCAATGGAACCTGGGAAATTATACACCTTAGAAAAGTCTCCAACTGTTGCGCTTTGGTCAGTTCCTTTTTTTACATAGTCTGAAAATTTATTATAATCAAATTTGACAAGTGCGCCGCCCTGTCGAAAGAGCCAGTTTGTATACCAGATATTGCCGTTTTTATCAACATCAAATCCACCCACAAAAGAGCCAGGCAGTGGGGTTGGGATGTTTGTGTATGTTTTGTTTTGCCCTGATTGAGTGATATCGTAAAAGCTAATCTTGCCTTCATTAAAGTCGTTTATGATTGCACTGTTGCCAATTATTTTGATTTTTTGAGGCAACGAATTTTCTTTTGTCGGATATGCCACTCTGATGTATTTTCCATCAGATGTTGAAAACTTCCATATGGAATCAAACGCATCATCAGTATACCAGATATCGCCATTCGCATAATCCATTCCCCAGATCATCGATTGACCTTTTGCAGGCCAGTCAGGATTGTTGTATTCTGTAAAGGATTCTGTATTAGGATCAAACTTGGCAATCTTACCTGTGTTTGTCTGTGCAAAATAAACAGTACCGGAATCATCAGTTGTAATCGCCAAAGGCTGCGTACAGTCGGTTGGGATTTTGAATTCTTTTACATATGGTGTCGACCTAGCATCTCCACTACCGCAAAACTGCGCCCGTTTGTCGTCTGGAAAATTATCTGCCGGCGTTCCAGTTGTCGTGATTTGATCCTTTTGAGTTTGTTTTGGGTTGTTGTTTACTGCAACACTAAGTGTTGACGTAAGTAGAATGACGCCAAAAAATGCTGCAACGATGAGTCCTTTTGTCTTTGACTTCACAGATGATTGGTTTTTCTCACCGCATTATATCTATTCTGGGGCCTAGAGTAGTTTTAGATCATCTGTAATTTTGTCAATCAGATCTTCTGGTGCAGGTCCAATTGATAGACAGGTAAATGTTCCCGGTGCTATCTGGGTGTGGCCTGCATCTGTTACTTGGGCCCATGGTAAACCAAGATCAATTGCGTCTCTTTTTATGGATTCAAGCTCGGACTCGGAATTTACCTTTAGCACTATTTTTGCCTGACCGTCCCACCACTTTGAAAACCATTCCGGATTTGACTTGCGGACATGTTCTGCGCCAAGAACACACGCGTGTCCCACTTGTGCGGCGATCTTGCCTTTTCCCATTCCAAGATCTGTTCTAACTATGATTACCTGTTTTATTGAACCCATGAAATTTGTTCATACATCACATTGAAAAACTTTGCAATTTCGAAATGAATTAAAGTCAAGCAATCCAAAAACCATCAAAATGTCATATGATGTCGTTATAGCAGGTGCAAGTGTTGCAGGCCTGTTTTGTGCAAGAGAAATAGCAAAATCCGGCCATTCGGTTCTGGTTTTAGAAGAAGACTTTGAGATAGGCACCCCAGAGCACTGTGGTGGCCTAGTCTCCGCATCAGGCTTGCAGGATTTAGGAATAATACCATCAACTAAAACTCTGGACTCACCAATCCAAAGGGCTCGATTGACATCCCCTGGAGGAAAGATTCTAGACTTGGATGCAAAAAAGCAAAACGTCGTAGTCATAAACCGCAGAGAGTTCGACAAGCAAATAGCTCACCAAGCACAAAAAAACGGAGCTGAAATCCGAGTCAAGACATCGCTCAAAGAATTCAAAGATGGCAAAGCGAACACCGGTGCCGGAACAATTGACTACAAAATCCTAGTTGATGCTAGAGGAATTGCATCCATCATCAATAGAGACAGAACCGGCACTTTACAATCAGCTCAATATGAGATCTATGCAGACTGGATTCAGAAGGGCCTAGTCGAAGTAGACTTTGATGTACAAAAATATCCCGGATTCTTTGCATGGGTGATACCTGCAGGAAACGGAATGGGGAAGGTCGGTGTTGCAGGAAAGGGGATCAATGCAGTTTCTGCAATTGAAAAATACCTAGAATCAAAAGGAAAACACTCGATAATTCGCAAGGTCTTTGCCCCAATCTGGGTGAATGGTCCGCTGGATAATTTTGTGCAAGAAAATACTGTTGTAGTTGGAGACGCTGCAGGCCAAGCAAAGCCAACCACCGCAGGCGGGATCTATTCTTGCGGGGCCGGCGGAGTCTTGGCTGGAAAGGCAATATCGAATTATTTGGAATCAAAGAATCGCAAAGACCTAGAATCGTATCAAACCCAATGGAACCAAAAGTTCGGTAAGGAATTTGAAAAACAGATCTTTGCAAGAAAAATGCTGGAAAGACTAGACAACACAACCATTGATTCAATATTTTCCGCAATTACTCCAGAAATGCTAAAGGACATGTCCGATAATGATGACTTTGATTTTCATACTACAGCAATTGTCAAAATGCTTGGCCTCAAAGGATCGCTCAAAGTAGCCCAGAGTATCTTTGGTGGGGAAATACGCAAGTTACTAGGCTAGTCTTCAAAATTATAGGTAAGCTATAAATGGACTCCAAAAAAAGACAGCTACATGTCAACATCACTGACTCTTCCAATCTGCAGTTGCTGTAACAAACACATCATGCCAAACGACAAGTGTGTCAAGTTCATGTGCCCAGAATGCGGTACAATCCTGACATGGCGATGCCAAAGTTGCAGAGAAGCAGCAAGAACATACACATGCCCATCTTGTAAGTTTTCAGGACCATAGAACATGGCTCGATTACTTTTGATTACCAAGATTCTTCCAGAGGGAACTGAGGTCAACCTGGACGATCTGGCAAAAAACATCTCTGCAAAACTTGAAGGCGGCATTACTATGGGAAAATACACTAAAGAGCCTCTTGCTTTTGGCCTATTCTTTCTAAAAGCAGAGTTTGATTTAGAAGACAAGGAAGGACAGATGGATCTATTAGAGAACACCATCCGATCAGTTGCAGGAGTAAGCGAGTTAGAAGTCCTCAACATGAGTCGCAAATCAGTAGATGTGAAGTGATCGAGTGGCTAAAAAAGACGAACCTCTGCAAATGCGAGTAGGCGAGGCAAAGCAGAGAGATGTCGGCAAAAAAAGAGCACGAATCGGCCCAGATGCTATGGATTTTCTCAAAGTAAACCCAGGCGACATTATAGAGATTACCGGCAAAAAGACAAGCTGTGCGGTTGCATGGCCAACAGATGAAGACGATAAATTCCCAGATTTGGTCCGCGTTGATGGTCAGACAAGAAAAAACATTGGCAGTGCTCTAAACGATATAATCAAGTTAAAAAAAGCATCTGCCAAGGTAGCAAAATCAATTGTATTAACGCCAGTATCTGATGTGGTAACGGTTGATAAAGAATTTACGGATTTTGTAAAGAACCGACTCAAAGGACTGCCGTTTTGCCAGGGAGACGAGATCTCCGTCATGATACTAGGCAACCCAATGGATTTCAAAATCAGTAAAATCGCTCCAAGGGGAATTGTAACAATAGACAAGACTACTGACTTTGTAATATCTGCCGACAAGGCAATTGACAAAAAGGTCCGCATAACATACGACGAAGTAGGAGGACTAAAGAACGAAATCAAAATAATGCGAGAAATCGCCGAGCTGCCACTTAGACATCCTGAAATCTTTGACAGACTTGGAATAGAGCCACATAGTGGTATTTTGTTGTACGGACCACCTGGATGCGGAAAAACTTTGATTGCCAAAGTTTTGGCATCGGAATCCGAGGCAAACATGTATTCGATTAACGGTCCGGAAATAATGAACAAGTATTACGGAGAAACAGAAGCAAAGCTTAGAGACATTTTCAAAGAAGCTAAAGACAATTCCCCTAGCATCATATTCATTGATGAAATAGACGCCATTGCTCCAAAAAGAGAGGAAGCTTATGGTGACGTAGAAAAAAGAGTGGTTGCACAACTGCTTGCTCTAATGGACGGACTAACAGACAGAGGCAATGTAATTGTATTAGGAGCAACAAACAGGCCAGATTCCGTCGACCCGGCACTAAGAAGACCCGGTAGATTTGACAGAGAAATAGAAGTATCAGTTCCAAACGTAGATGGAAGATTAGAGATTTTACAAATTCACACACGAGGAATGCCAATTGCCGACGAAGTTGAGCTAAAAAGACTTGCCGCAGAATTGCACGGATATACCGGTGCAGACATCAAGTCTTTGTGTAGAGAGGCAGCACTAAAGGCAATCAGGAGATTTTTGCCAGAAATTGATCTGGAGACGGAAAAGATCTCTACGGAAATACTACAGTCAATGGAAATTGGATTGAGCGACTTTTATGATGCATTACATGAAGTAGTGCCCACTGCAATGAGAGAATTCTATGTGGAACGACCGAAAGTCTTTTGGACCAATGTTGGAGGCCTAGAAGAAGTCAAAAAATCACTACAAGAAAACATAATTGTTGCGCTAAAAGAACCACAAAAATTCTACAACATGGGAATCAAACCTCCACGTGGAATTTTGTTGTACGGACCACCTGGGTGTGGGAAAACTCTGCTTGCAAGAGCAGTAGCTACTGAAAGTGGAAGCAATATGATCTTGGTTAGAGGCCCAGAGATTCTATCAAAATGGGTTGGAGAATCCGAAAAGGCGATTCGAGAGATATTCAGAAAGGCAAAGACATCTGCGCCATGTATCATAATATTTGATGAAATGGATTCTCTTGCCAGAATGAAATCAGGCGAAGAGGCAGGAATTGGCCAGACAATACTTAGCCAGCTCCTAACAGAAATGGAAGAAAGCGGCCCGTCACGAGTAATAGTAATTGGCATAACAAACAGGCCAGACCTTTTGGACAGCTCGTTGCTTCGACCAGGCAGACTAGAGCCGGTTCTATACGTGCAACAGCCAGACGAAAAGGGAAGACTGGAGATAATCAAAATTCTAACTGCAAAGATGCCACTATCGGATAAAGTAAACCTCGAAGAGATTTCAGTATCGACTCAGAATTACACCGGTGCCGACTTGTCTGCTCTTTGCAGAGAGGCAGGAGTGCATGCGATGCAGAATAATGCCGAAAAAATAGACAGTGCAGACTTTGCAGCTGCTCTTAAGAAAATACGACCGTCAATCACCAAGGAAGTCGACCAGTGGTATCTTGCAATAAGGGAAACTATTTCTAATGTAGTTCCAAAATCAATAGACAAGGCGTTTTACGGATAATGGCAGACTTTCCAATCAAAAATATTGTATATGAAAAAATCAAGGATGTAACATCAATTACTGATGTAGATCTGACCAAGGCTCTAACCAAGGCAGGTCATGAATTGTCCGATGACAAGTTCAACAAGATTCTGCTGGACTTGGAGATAATGGGTTTGATCAAAGTGTCATGGCTCACAAAAGACACCCGACGCGTCGAAGTCTCCATCCAAGAACAAGAAGAAGACGAATACGAAGAGCAGAACAAGGAAATGATGGAAAAGGATTATGAAGCTTCTTTTCCCGGCGTTGAAGAGTCCTAGAACCTAAAGTGAAACGCTGCATCTAGTGCAACTGCTACAAAGATTATCGTCAGATACGGCGCAGTTACCTTGTATGCCTTCCATGCAAATTCCGATGTAGGGTTTTTTGTTAGTTTATAGTGATATGCAAGCATCAGGCCACCGCTTGCTGCAGCAATTGCAGTGTATACAATACCCATTCCAAATGCGTACAACATCAGCGAATACGGAAGTAGAATAGCGGTGTTTACCAGAATATACTTGGAAGTTTTTTGCATCCCAATCAATACAGGTAACATCGGGACTTTGGCCTCCGCATAATCATCTCGTATTTTCATAGCAAGGCACCAGAAATGAGACGGAGTCCAGACAAATACCAAAAACCCGACCAGAAATCCAAGCAGGTCAATTCCAAACGGAGCCACAAATCCAGTAGCTGCAGTCCAGCCAGCCATTGCAGCTGCGCTTCCAGCAAATCCTCCAATTACAATATTGGACGAGTTTGCCCGCTTGAGCCAGACAGTATAAATGATAACATAAAAGAAGATTCCAAGGCCTATGAAAAACGTCGAGACCCAGTTTAGTGTAAAATATGCATATACAACAGATGCAATACTTACTGCTAGCCCATATATCAAAACAAGTGCCCCGGCAATTATAATATGAAATAGTCCGATCGGATCAAGATCTGGAACATTTGGGACTAGTTTGGATGCGGCATACATTGATGTTACTGCGGTGATAACTAGTAAAACCACAATTCTTGGCTTTGATACTTCAAGTAGTTCTTTTGCTGCCAAACTCACTAAAAAACGCCAAGCTAGGCATTTAATTTCTTCGACGAGTTCCAACTACAAAAGGAATAAGTACCTCACTTTAGGCATCAAGCACAAATGAGTAATTGGGACCTCATGATGCCTGGAATGGGGCTTACTTCTATTGGATTAGCAGGAGTTACCATATCTTATGCAGGAATAGCACACACATTCGTTGATGGCATGCATGCACTGACAGGTCTTACAATGATCATAGGTTTGATATTTTTGTCTGCAGGAATTTTGGATGGCGGAGTTTCTACCAGTAACAGAGCCAAGGCAACGACTTTGGTGATTTTCGGTATTGCATTTTCATTTGGCGTTGTCGCAATAGCAGGTAATGCTATTTCGACTTTGCCAACATTTTCAATTCATACTAGCTACTGGTGCTGCAATTGCCGCATACGTAGGATTTGGACTATACGGACCAACTCAGTATCTGATTCCTCCACCAGAGCCAGAAGAGGAAAAGAAAGAGATAGTACCAACAGCGCCAATAACATCAATATCAATTCTCAAAGACTCTGGAGCAGCTGCAGGAAACCCAGACTATGATCCAGACGTAGCCCAAGTACCAAAGGGCAATAATATCGAGTGGACAAACGACGATACTGTAGCTCACACTGCAACCAGCTCAGCGGATGGCGGGGACACATTCAACTCTAATTCAATTGCACCCGGAGAGAAATACCTCTTGGACACATCTAAGCTCAAAGACGGCACATACGAATACACTTGTTTATTCCACCCATGGATGACAGCATCCATAGTGTATGGAGGATCAGCCCCTGCAGCACCAGCAGCTCCAGAGACAGCAATCTCAATTCTCAAAGACTCTGCAACCCAAGGCAATCCAGACTATGAGCCAGATACAACCCAAATAACAAAAGGAAATGTCATTGTCTGGACAAACAACGACGCTGCAATGCACACAGTAACTAGTGCGGACAGCAAGTCATTTGACTCCAGCACAATTGAAGCCGGAAAGACATTCAGACTGGACACATCAAAATTAGATTTAGGCAAATATGATTACGCATGCAGCTTCCATCCGTGGATGAGTGCATCATTTGAACTTGTAGATTCTTCAGGACAAAGATTGGCAGATGGTGCAACGGCAACCGATCCAAACTCTGTTCCATCAAAAGAAACAGAGTCAACACCTGCACCAGTAGAGGAAAAACCAGTTGAAGTGCCAGCTGAAACTCCAGCAGAGACACCAGTAGAATCAACCGAATCAGCAAGCACAGAGGCAGTAACTGTAGAGATAGCAGCAGGTGCAGTATCCGACACGAATTGCGCAGACAAGTGCTACAACCCAAGCGTTGCCAAAATTCCAGTAGGCGGAACTATCACATGGAAAAACGCAGACAATGCATCCCATACTGCAACAGAAACAAACTCCAAGTTTGACACTAGTTTGCTGACTGCAGGCGCTGAGTATTCCCAGACCTTTTCTGAGGCAGGCACATTTGACTACATGTGCACTTTGCACCCATGGATGAAAGGCCAAGTCATCGTAGGTTAGATTGCAAAAAACAATAATCCTAAGCCAATCCCAAAAACAAATTCTGGTAGATCATGCAAAAAAATGCGCCCCTGCAGAGTCCTGCGCTTTGTTGTTTGGTAAGGAAGAATCTGGCACGTTCACCACACATCAGGTCTATCTGACAAAAAACATAGAGAATTCACCCGTGAATTTTGTCATATCCAATGAGGAATTATTATTGGGATATCAAGAGGCGGAAAAAAATGGTCTTGAAGTGATTGGAATATTTCACTCACATCCGCATTCAGAGGCAATACCATCCAGCACTGATAAAAAATTTATGACAATAAACCCAGTAGTATGGATAATCTATTCTAACATTCATGACAAGCTGAATGCGTTTGTTTTAGAATCTGAGATAACCTCAGTATCAATTAGGCTTTTGTAAAAGTAATTTTTTCATATGTGATTTTGGATAGGATTTTGGCATCAGGTTGCACGATTTTGCCAATTATGTTTACCGGTGAGTACGGCTTGATCTGATCTTTGGTTCCAAGCGGTGTTGGACCATAAAAAAGACAAATCGCATTTCCGGGAGGCCAAAACGCAACATCGTACAACGCCACCAAGTCCTTGGCATTTTCAAGTGTTACAGAAAATGGCGCAGGATCAGTATAGATTTCCTTGCCCCAAATGTTCGCCTTGAGTGAAAAAGGCAGATTCGATACAAACGTAGATACTGTTTTTGGAGCCAATGAATCATCCAGTTCTAATGTTATAGAATGAGAGTTTGAAATCTTGGCAAAGACTTTGTGCTTCAACATACGTCAGCCGTCTTTGAATTAAATATCCCTTTTTTCTTAAGAAATTCATGATGGAAATACACGTCTACGATACATACGTAGAGGCGCAAGATGGCCATACCATGCACTTTGATGTTATCACATCAGAAAAAGATCACGGTAAGGCAATCGAGTATGCAAAACAATGGCTAAAGAGCATCGGCGAAGGAAATTCCAAGGTCACAACTGAGGAATGTCAATTCTGCCACTCACAAGGTGCACCAAAGCCAGTTGAAGATGCAATCAAAACAAATGGATTCTTCATCCAAAAGATGGAAGGCTGTCCATAAGCCTTTTTTTAATTTTTAATTACATTTTAATCCCAAATTATTATTCACAATATTATGTCAGAACCAAAGTACCACAAGCTGACAGTAGAAGGAGACAAGAAAACACAATGGATTTGCGGCTGTTTTGAAACAGTTGATGGCTATTTTTGGTTCTGTCCTGAGCACAAAAATTCGCTAAGCAAAGCAATCAAATCCCAAATAGATGAGCTCGATATGACTCGCATAATAGAATAAAGCTGCTTTCTGATGATTTCTTTGCAGATAGAATTTGATTACTACCAGTTCTGCTTCGGTAAAGTGGGCTATGAAAAACTAGAGTGTCAGTATTGCAATAAATGCTGCAACAAAGACAATCGCTACCGTGTTTAGTAGTTTGATTACTGTATTTAGTGCAGGACCAGCTGTGTCTTTGTACGGGTCGCCGATTATATCTCCGACAACTGCAACTTTGTGCTCTTCGCTACCTTTTCTGCCCTGCATCTCTACAAGTTTTTTGGCATTGTCCCATGCTCCGCCTGTGTTTGCCAGGTGGTATGCCAGGAATATTCCAGTGACTACTGCTCCCATTAGCAATCCTGCGACTGCTGGTGGACCCAAGATTATTCCAAGAACAATTGGTGCCGCAATTGCAATGGATGCTGATTTCCATAGTTCTCGTAATGAGGCAACAGTGGCAATGTCTACGCATTTTGCATAGTCAGGCTTAGATTTGCCTGTGAGAATTTCAGGGTCTGCTTTGAACTGACGTCTGACCTCGTCGACCATTTTTGATGCTGCACGGGATACACCACCGATAAGCTGACCGGTTATGATAAATGGAATTAGACCGCCAACTAATAATCCAATGACTACTGCTGGGTTTGATAGACCATAGTCAAATGCATGTGCAAAGACTTTGGCTGCCTCATACTGGAACGCCTGAATCATTGCAAGGGCTGCAAGACCTGCGCTTGCAATTGCAAATCCTTTGGTAACTGCCTTAGTTGTATTTCCAACTGCATCAATTTGGTCTGTGATCTTTCTATTTTCTTCACCCATGCCAGTCATCTCTACTATTCCGCCCGCGTTATCAGAAATAGGACCAAATGCGTCTATAGACAGCACAATACCTGCGAGGCTTAGCATTGCCATTGCAGTTAATGAGGTTCCAAAGATGCCATAGAGTAATGCTTGAGACGGATCTGGTGCGGCAGAAGAGCCTACAGAGAATGAAATTACTATAGCTACAACAAGTGCAATCATGAATGGTCCGGTTGACTGCATTCCTTTGATTATTCCCATCAAAGTTAGTGATGCATAGCCCCATTTGGCAGAATCAGTAATGTCTCTGACTGGTTTGTACTTGTAGTTAGTGTAATTATCAGTGATTCTTTGAATTACTGGCACTAGAATTACACCTACAACTGTGCAGCCAAACAATGCGTATGATAATTTGTCGTTGCCTAGAAACATCGTAGTGAACACATAGTTTAGTCCTATGGCTATTGCCGCAGATATGTAGAATGAACGATTAAGCGGCTTCATCACATCATCCTTGGTTTTTGAGCCAATTGTTGCAGTGCCTATGATGGATGCAATCATTCCTGCTGCACCAATCAAAATTGGATAAGTCATAATTTTTGGCATGCCGATTAATGCACCAATCAAAATTGATGCTAGAACTGTAACGATGTATGATTCGTATACATCAGAACCCATGCCTGCTGCATCGCCAACGTTATCACCCACATTATCAGCAATGGTTGCTGGGTTTCTCGGATCGTCTTCAGGAATATTTGCCTCTACTTTGCCTACAAGGTCTGCACCCATGTCGGCTGCTTTTGTAAAGATGCCGCCACCGATTCTGATGAATAACGCAATAAGACTAGCACCAATACCTACACCCGCAATGGTGATTGGGTCTGGAAATACCATGAATAGAATTGCCAATGCCATTAGTGCCATTGCTGGAACTACCAGTCCTACAGTTGCTCCACCTCTGAATGCCAAGGCAAATGTCTTGCCAAGACCACTATGTGTTGCGTTTGCAGAGCGGACTGCGGCCTTGACTGTAATTTTTAGTGAAATAATACCAGATACTGCAGAAAGTGCTGCGCCCACTGCAAATGCTATACCGTTGGATCCGTGGAAAAAGAATCCGATTAGAAACGATAGTCCGATTGCTATTGGGATGATGATTTTTAGTTCGCGTCTTAGAAATGCCGCGGCTCCTACTTTGACTGCATCCGAGATGTCGGTCATTTGTTTTGTTCCTGGGTTTTGCTTTAGTACCCACATTGTATAGAATGCAGCTACTGCAAATGACGCAATTGACGCAATTATAGGAATTAGAAACTGGGATGGAATCTCCATGATATAACTGCCTGCCTAAAAATACGGCATATAAATCTAGGATTTTCTCTTTCTGTACGGCGCGAAAGTTTTACCTTTTAGGACTTGGCGGACCAGCTTGTTAAAGCGCCTCCCATGTGACAAATATGGAAACCTTTGATGGACCAGTTCATGCGCTATTGTATCATCTAGTGCTTTTTCATGTGGGATCTTTTTGACATTGATAAAAATGAGATTATGCTGCATGTACGATACTCCATAGTACTTGTATGCGGTGGTTCTTCTTCCCATAGTCATTTCTTTTGGCATTTCCAGTACCTCTTTTGATGTCATGAGGACCTTTGGCTCTTGTATGGATAATCTTGCAGAAAAGACTCCGGATTTTTCTAAAATACTCAAACGTAGATCTTCATCCAGATGCATCAATTGGATTTTTGATTTGAATCTAAATTACGCAATGTCAATTCTTGTGCAGATCTAATGTAAAGATCTAATACTTGGATAGGACTTTTTTGTAGTTTTTTACTGATTCGATGATTGCGGTCTTGGCAACGTCTGCAGACTCCCACCCCAGCACCTCGACTTTTTTTCCCTCCAAGTCCTTGTACACTTGGAAAAAGTGTGCCATCTCCTTTAGATGATGCTCTTCGATATCCGAAATGTCCTTGGTGTTGAGATACCTAGGATCGGTTGTGGAAACGCAGATGACTTTATCGTCGGATTGTCCTTGGTCTTTGATTTTTAGAAGACCTATAGGCCTGCATTCGATTAGTATTCCAGGATATGTCGGATTTGTGACCAGAACTAGCGCATCTAGTGGATCACCATCGTCATATAACGTCTGAGGTATGATTCCATAGTCTCCAGGATAGTGAAACGGCGAGAAAAGAACTCGGTCCAGCTTCATCATGTTGTGCTTTTTGTCGTATTCGTACTTGTTTTGCGAGCCCTTTGGTATTTCCACTACAACATTGATTATCTCGGGAATATCTATCCCGGTTTCAATGTCGTGCCAAAAGTTTTTTGTCATGGTGTGATTCCAAAGCAGGAAGAATCTATACTTTGAGATAAAAGGGTCAGAGTTTTAGTGTGTAATCATAAATCATACAGCCACCGTCTCATCATACCCCTAGATCATACGATTCAGTAGACTTTGTGTTTTATTTCTAATTTCTTGTGTTACTGATACTATCACAAGACCTTCGTTTGGCTGGCCATACAATACGACCGAGTTCTCGGGAGCAAAGATGCAGGCAGGAATAACTAACAAGTCCTCTTCACCGTTTACCAAAATTTGCACTGGAGGTTTTGCTGCCAGCGCATTTTTTATCGTGTCAATGCTTTGTGCGGTTATCTGAGCTGCCGGATTATCGCATGACATCTTGGTTGCATCACTGGATGGCGGGATTCTTTTTCCTCTTTTTTCAAATCCATCCACTATTTGTAATGACGGTACAAATCCAAAGTTTAACATTTTTTCCGTAGTCGCATCGCCAATAGTAATGATGTAGGAGTTTTTTGGAATATGTTTTGAAATGTTTTCCTTTGATGTGTCCTTGAGCAGAACACCTAGAGGAATTTTCAGCTCGTCTCGTAAAGAATCTGGTAATCTCAATGATTATTGTGCAGCTGTGCCTTGCATTTCTTCTTTTAGCTTGGCTGCCAAAATACTACATTGGGCTGCGACATTTTTTGCAGATACTCGGATTGCCTCAGCAGATGGAGATGTCGGGTGTGACAGAATGATTGGCTTGCCCTTGTCCGAGCCTTCCATTATACCAGAGTTTAGCGGGATTTCACCAAGGAATGGAATGCTGAACTGCTCGCTGATTCTTTTTGCGCCGCCTTCTCCAAAGATATAGTGCTTGTCGGAACATTTTGGACATATGAAATAACTCATGTTTTCTATTACGCCTATGATTGGCACGTTTAGCTTGTTGAACATTCCAATTGCCTTTGTTGCAACATTTGATGCAACATCTTGCGGCGTAGTGACTACCAGTATGCCGGTGATCGGAATTGTTTGTGCAAGTGTCAATGGTATATCACCTGTTCCAGGAGGCAAGTCCACAATAAGATAATCAAGATTTGACCAGTTTGTATCAACTAGGAATTGCTTTAGGATTCCAGAAATAATCGGGCCTCGATATATTGCTGCTTGGTGTGCTTGCTCTGCAAAGAATCCAAATGACACCACCTTGAGTCCATCCATTTCTGCTGGCTGCAGTTTATTGTTGTCGACTTCCATGAACGCCTTTTGCATTCCAAGCATCATTCAACGACACTGTTGATTTTCCTACACCGCCTTTACCGGATGCAACGCCGATGATATTTTTGACAGAAGCCATTGCTTCGTCTGCATCTAATGCACGTCCTTCCATAACTTTGGCAGTTACTTTGATGTCGGTGTTTTTGATCCCATCAATTTCGCTGATTGCCTTTCTTACATCTTGCTCGATTTGATCATTGAACGGACATGCAGGGGTTGTTAATTCCAAAGTAAATTTGAGATTTCCATCGTTTAGTTCTAAATCCTTGATCATTCCCATAGATACAATGTCTTTTTTGAGATCAGGATCAATTACGGTTGCCAGTTTTGTGATAATCGTGTCTACTCCAACCATGTACAAAAAATTCGATTTACATTATTTAAAGATAGGTCGTTTTTCAAAACACAGACATGATTTGTGCTAAAATTACATCTTAGGGATTCCTAATCGCAAATTATTTTTTGGTCTGGTAGAATCTGCACCATGCAAAATTCATACAATTATGGATAAATCCCATCCAAGATTCTCAAAAATTCTTACAAAGTTACCCAAAGATTCATAAATTATACGAAGGGAGTTTCGCATAGTTGTTTTCTATATCGACCCTAGAGGATGTTGTTAGGATTCCTCCAAGCATGTTCGGAGCATCTCTCAAAAAAGCAGCGGTCGCTATTCTCAAGGAAAAATACGAGTCCATGATCAACGCAGAACTCGGATATATCATCATGATTCTAGATGCCAAAGTCGACGAAATGGGCAAAATGATTGCCGGTGACGGCGGTACATACCACAGAGTTGAATTTGAGGCACTGACATTTACTCCAAAACTGCAAGAGATTGTTTTAGGAGAAATCGTAGACATTACAGACTTTGGTGCATTTGTAAGAATTGGACCAACAGATGCATTATTGCACTTGTCACAAGTAATGGATGACTATTTGCAATCAGATGTAAAGTCTGGCATGATCATTGCAAAGCAGAGCAACCGCACATTAAAGGTCGGCTCCACACTACGTTCAAGAATTACTGCAGTGTCATTAGGTAAAGCAGCTACTATGGGTAAAATAGGTATTACATGCAGACAGCCATTTTTGGGCGCTGAAGACTGGATTGCAGAAGAGATAAAGAAATCCGGCAAAGATGGCGGCGACACAGAAAAGAAAGAAAAGAAAACAGTAGAAGTGAAAAAATAGATGGTTAAGGAAATGGCTTGCAGAAAATGCAAGTGTATCTTTTCAGGAAAAGTATGTCCAATTTGCAAATCATCCGATTTGACTCCAGACTGGGTAGGTGTGGTACTGATTGGTGATCCTCAGAACTCATACATTGCCAAAACTCTCGGCATAACTGAGAAAGGCAAGTACGCATTAAAGATAGCATAAATTCTATTTACTGTGTTTCAGTACATCAAATACTTGAATACAAAAAAAGAGCTTGCCAGGTTTTTAGCTGAAGACAATAGTCATAGAGATATCACCAGTCAGATTTTATCGGATAAAAAAATCACTGCAAGGATTGTTTCCAGGCAGGATGGAATTGTTGCAGGTGCAAAATATGCAAAGGAGATTTTTTCTCTAAAGAAATGTTCTGTACAGATTTTGAGAAAAGATGGACAACCCATCAAGGCTAATCAAACAGTTCTAAAAATTACAGGCTCGGCAAAATCCATTCTAAGCTGCGAGCGAACTGCCCTGAATCTGCTGTCAAGAATGAGTGGAATCGCAACGGCAACCAATGTTTTGACAAGACAGGTAAAATCAGTCAGCAAAAAGACAGACCTGTATTCCACAAGAAAGACTGCTCCTGGCTTGCGATTCTTTGACAAAGAGGCAGTGGAAATCGGTGGTGGGAGAAAGCACAGAATCACTCTATCAGACATGATCATGATTAAAGACAATCACGTCGCATCAGAAGGCTCTATTGTGGAGCTGATCAAGCGGGCCAAGAAAAAAGCCAGAATATTCGAAGTCGAAGTCGATACGTTTGAAGACGCAATTTTGGTTGCAAGTATGGGTGTTCCAATAATAATGCTGGATAATTTCTCTCCCCAGATGATAAAAAAGACAATTTTACAATTGGAAAAAATGGGCTTG
>RHCX01000026.1 GCA_010028495.1 Nitrososphaeria archaeon
TTATTGATTCTGGCGACACAGACACCACCAGAAGCATCATTTCATCAGAGTTAAGCTCAGAAGATCAGACTATCAAGCCGGTTTCTGACAAGATCCCAATTGTTCAGATTGCTCCAGGACAAAAGGTAAAGCTGGAAGCATATGCAAGACTTGGACGCGGAACAACCCACGCAAAATGGAATTCTGCAAATGTCTCGGTATTGACTCATACTGACAAGCCAGACGAGTTCATCCTTACTGTAGAATCAACCGGTGCATTATCACCAGAACAGATAATCACTTTTGGTGTTGATGAGCTTGCCAGCAGACTCGAAGAATTTAAGCAAGTAATCACAGAGCTCAAGGCCTAATCATAACATTATATTTGGGTTCCAAAAGCGCAATATCTATGACCAATCAGCTAGTCCAAAACATGGTAAAAGAGCTCAAGTCAGCGTCAATTAAGAACAAGGCTCCAATTTGGTCCAAGCTTGCTGAACAGGCACTAAAACCAGGCATTGCACAAAAGCTGATCAACGTCACAAAGATAAACCGAGTCACTGCCGACAACGATGTTATTGTAATTCCAGGTAAGGTTCTGGGAACAGGCAACATTTCCCACAAAGTCACATTGTGTTCATTTTCTATTTCAACTACAGCCGCAAAGAAAATCAAGGATGCAGGCGGCAAAATCATATCATATTCCGATTTAATTGCAAAGTTCCCGACAGGAAAAGGTGTGAAAATAATTGGCTGAGTCACAACCACAATCAGTAGTAGTAGACGGAACTAATCTCCTTGCAGGCAGGCTGAGCTCAAATGTGGCAAAACTCTTGCTCCAAGGAAATAGAGTCACTATCGTCAATTGTGAAAAAATCCTCATCAGTGGACGTAGAGGAAACATTATTCAAAATTACAAGGACTTTTTGGGAATATCCAGTATTTTGCACCCAGAACATGGTCCATACCACCCACGCAGACCAGATACCATAATTGCAAGAATGATTCGCGGAATGCTTCCAAGAACAAAACCGTCAGGAGCTGCAGCACTACGAAGACTCAGAACCTATGTCGGCGTACCAAGTGGATTTGGTGCATCCAAAAAGACCAGTTTTGATAATGCAAAAATAACAAGACCAATTGCAAACTATACCAGCATGTCAGAATTAGCAAAGGAGGTAGGATGGAATTGACCCCAAAAACAGAAATCTATTTTGCAACAAGAAAGACATCACGAGCTCATGTGTACATTTCAAAGGGAACAGGCAGAATCAGAATTAACAATGTGCCAGCAGAAATGATTAACCAAGAATCTGCAAGAGAGGTAATTTTATCACCATTAGAGATAGCAGGAGATCTCAGAACAAAGGTCGACATTTCTGTCAGAGTAAAAGGCGGAGGATTTATGGGTCAAGCATATGCAGCGGCAACTGCGATTTCTCGAGCACTAACAGGCTGGACCAAGTCCAAAAAGGATCCTAAAGATCATCCATTCCCAAAGCAAACAAGAACAGACCTCAGAAAAAGAATCAACGATTTTGACAAACATCTCCTAAGCGGCGATGCCAGAAGAAAAGAACCGAAGAAGTTTGGCGGACCTGGCGCACGAAGAAGAAAACAGAAATCATACAGGTAGATTGAAAGCAGTAATCTTGGCAGGCGGCAAAGGAACGCGTGCAAGACCATTTACTGACTATTTTCCAAAAGCAATGATTCCAATTGACGGCAAACCAATGATTTCTCACATAATAAAGCACATGACATCATTTGATTTCATTTCAGAGATAATCATAGTATGCGATTTGAAAGGGTTTGGCGGCCAAATCAAAAACTATTTTGAAGAATCAAAAAAGATCAAATTTGTCCAAGACTCTGCCAGTGGAACTGCAGGAGATCTGGCACATTTGGCAGGAATGATAAAAAATGAGCCATTCTTTTTGTGGTTTTCAGACAATCTTTGCGCTTTAGATATGAAAAAGATGTACCAGTATTATTCCGATAAAAAAAGTCTAGCATGCATTGCTACTAGACAATTCCGAAAAGAAGAGACTGGATTTGCGCAGGTGGATAATGGAATAGTAATGCAGTTCATCGAAAAGCCAATCATAAAAATGGAGAACCTAGAATGCACCGGAATCTATGTTTTATCCAGCAAAATAATAGACATGATAAAATCAAAGTCAAAAAAGAATCTCAATTTATCATACGATATTTTGCAGGAATTATCCAAAAAAGATCAAGTTAGTTCTTTTGACATTGGCAAAACCCCATGGGTTGATGTAGAATCACCAGTAATACTAGAGCGCAAATCAGAAGACATTAGGAAAATAATCAGCAAGATAAGTCAGGCATGAGATTTCTCAAATGCGGTAATTGTTGCCTCGTGCTGTAGCGTTATAGCAATATCATCAAGGCCTTCCAGTAGTGTTTTCTTTCTAGATTCATCAATGTCAAATTTCATGGATTTAGAATCATATGATATGGTTTGGGACGCAAGATCCACAGATACTGTTGAAACGGTTTTCATCAAATCAGACACGATATCTTTTGGTAGTGAGATCGGTAAGATGCCGTTTTTGAAACAATTGTTATAGAAAATATCCGCAAATGATGGTGCAATAACTACATCAAATCCAAAATCCTTGATTGCCCATGCGGCATGCTCTCTACTAGAGCCACATCCAAAGTTATCACCGCTAACCAAGATGTGAGAACCAGAATATTTCGGATCATTTAGAACAAATTCCTTTTTCTGGTTGTTTTGATCAAAACGCCAGTCATGGAATAAGAATGCACCAAATCCTGTTCTTTGAACTAGTTTTAGGAATTGCTTTGGCACAATTTGATCAGTGTCTATGTTTGGCCTATCAAGAGGAGTGACAATACTAGATACTTTGCTTATCTTTTCCATCATACCCATTCCCTGACATCTACAAAGTGTCCTGCGATTGCAGCAGCTGATGCCATGATAGGACTGACCAGATGAGTTCTTCCGCCAGCGCCTTGCCTTCCCTCAAAGTTTCTATTGGAGGTGCTTGCGCATCTCTCGCCTCTTGATAAAATATCAGGATTCATTCCAAGGCACATGCTGCATCCAGATTCTCTCCACTCAAAATTTGCGTCCTTGAAGATTTTATCAAGACCCATTTGCTCTGCTTGTGCCTTTACCTGCTGAGAGCCAGGAACCACCATTACCTTGACATTTGGGGATGCCTTTCTTCCCCGAATTATGCTTGCGGCCTCTACCAAATCTTGTAGTCTGGCATTTGTGCAAGACCCAATGAATACGCGGTCTATTTTGATGTCAGTTAATGGCGTGCCGGATTGTAAATCCATATAGTCTAGTGCATTTTTTGCTGCAATCTCTTGGCTGGAATCGCCTTTTGCAAACTCTGCAGGATCTGGCACTGATTCTGTGACATCTGCAGTCATTGCAGGATTTGTCCCCCAGCTTACCTGAGGAATTATTTGTGAGGCATCGATTGCAAAGGATTTGTCAAATTTTGCATTATCGTCTGTTTTGAGTGTGTCCTTCCATTGTGTAACTAGATCATCATAGTTTTTTGGAACATATTTTCTTCCTTTCAAATAATCAAATGTCTTTTGGTCTGGCGCAATAAGGCCTGCCCGTGCTCCGCCTTCAATAGACATGTTGCATATTGTCATGCGCTCATCCAGAGATAGATCCGAGATTGCCTGTCCTCTATATTCTAAAACTGTGCCAGTACCTCCAGCAGTGCCGATTTTTTTTATTATAGACAGTATGATGTCTTTGGCAGTTATTGCGTGATTGTTTTTTCTTTTTCCATCCACCCTGATTTCGTATGTTTTTGGCTTGTCCAACACAAGACATTGTGTTGCCAAGACATGCTCCACATCAGATGTGCCAATTCCTAGCGCAAATGCTCCAAATGCACCATGTGTAGAAGTATGTGAATCACCGCACACAATTGTAGTTCCAGGTAAAGTAATACCAAGCTCTGGACCAATCACGTGTACAATTCCTTGGTATGGAGAATCAAGACCAAATAATGGAATTCCAAAGTCTTGGCAGTTTTTTTCTAGAGTTTTGATCTGTCCATCGATTTCGTCTACTTTGTGAGCGTCCCAGATCTTCTCAAACAGAGTTTTTGCCATAGATGTAATCAATTATTTCCGTATAAATTACTCTGGCTTGTACTTGAAAAGGCCGCCCGCCTCTATGATTTTGGCGACAATTTCGGAAAACGGTTTCATGGTATAAGTTTGGTTTTTGGTTATGTTTTTGATCTGATTTTTGCTAGTATCCACTTCTATTTGATCACCGTCTGCAATTTTCTTGTATGTCTCCTCGTCTACTTCTATTGGAAGTAAGAATCCGCCATCCACTGCATTTCTGTAGAATATTCTAGCAAAGGAAACCGCAATCACACCCTTGATGCCACACTGGCTAAGAGCAATTGGCGCGTGCTCTCTTGATGAGCCACATCCAAAGTTTCTACCAGCTACTAAAAAGTCACCCTTTTGCACTTTGGAATGGAAATTGGCATCAATTCCTTCCATTGCATGTTTTGCTATTTCATCATAGTCGTGCAGTTTTAGGTACTGGCCAGGTATAATGACATCAGTGTCAATATTGTCTTTTTCGTATTTGATTACTTTACCCATCTACAAGTCACGCGGATCCGTAATTTTTCCAGTAACTGCAGATGCTGCAGCAACCAATGGAGACGCCAGATACGTCTGCGATTCAACATGTCCCATTCTTCCCGGGAAATTTCTATTAGTGGTACTGATACAGATTTCATCTTTTGCCAATACTCCCATGTGTGCACCGCAGCATGCGCCGCATGTTGGAGGACCAACGGTCACACCAGCATCTAGAAATATTTTGATCAAGCCATTTTCCATTGCTCTTTTGTATATCGATATGGTCGCAGGCAACACCTCTGTTCTTATTTTGACCTGACGTCCTTTGAGAATTTTAGCTGCTGCCTCCAAGTCTTCGTATTTTGCGCCAGTACAAGATCCAATGTATGATTTGTCAAGCTCAACTCCGGCAATATCTCGAACTACAGTAATGTTTTCAGGAGAAAACGGTTTTGCGATTGTCGGCTCTAGTTCTGATGCCTCGTATTCGTATACTTTGGCATATTCTGCATCTATGTCTCCATATACAGGAGTGTATTTTGCTGCACCACGCTCTGCTAAATAATCAAAGACCTTTTGGTCCGGCTCGATTATTCCGTTTTTGGCACCAGCCTCTGTAGTCATGTTGCATAAAGTGAGTCTAGACTCTACAGACATTTCAGATATTCCGGTTCCGCCAAACTGCATTGCATAGTATGCAGCACCTTCGGTTCCAATATCTCCAATTATTTTTAGAATCAAGTCCTTTGCCATCATATGATCAGGTAATTTTCCGTTTAGCTTAAAGTACAGAGTTTCTGGAACTTTGAACCAGATTTTGCCATTGAGTAATACATACGCAACATCAGTATGGCCAAGTCCACACGCAAATGCACCTAGTGCGCCAGTGGTATTTGTGTGGGAATCACCACCAACATAGACTTCACCTGGCAAAACCAGTGCCTCCTCATGTGATAAAGTATGGCAGATTCCATACTGACCCATTCCGTATTTGAAATGTTTTTCAATTCCATATTGCTTTGTGAATTTGCTTAGCTTGACAATATTTTCAGCGGAAATCTTTTCGGCAGAAGGAACAAAGTGATCCTCTGCAACCCAGACCTTGGACGAATCCCAAAGTTTGTCAGTTGAAATGCCCTGTTTTTGGAGTTTTTCAAATACCTTGATTACTCCAGGTCCTGAAACATCGTGAATCATTGCCTTGTCTACATTTGCAAATATAATATCATCTGGAGATATAGTAGATTTACCAGATGCACGTGCAAGAATCTTTTCGGTAATGTTCACAGAACAAAGATCGGCCGATTTGAGATTAAAAGCTTTGGAGAAGGATAAAAAATGCGAAAACCGCAACTAAATCATGAAGGTTATTCCAATCAAGACTAGTCGAAAGCAGACCAGTTTTGATCTATACAAAGACCTGATTGAATCCATAAAAGAACACGTTCTGGAAACAGGGGACATTATTGTAATATCAAGCAAATACGTTGCAAACTCACAGGGGAGAACACTAGACGTTGCAAAAACAAGACCGTCCTCAGATGGAATAGAATTGGCAAAAAAATATCAGATGGATTCAAAATTTGCAGAGATCGTTCTTAGAGAATCAGACAAAACTCTAGGAGGAGTGACTGGATTTGTTCTGACATCGTCGGATCATGTTTTGGCTCCAAACGCGGGAATCGACAAGTCCAATGTAAAAAAGGGCACCATAGTTTTGTATCCAGATTTGCCATATACGATAGTGGAAAATCTGAGAAAAAAGATCTTTTTGGAGATGGGAGTTCATGTTGGAGTAATTCTAGTAGACAGTAGATTAATGCCTGCACGGGCAGGAACCGTAGGAGTTGCAATTGCAGTATCAGGATTTGAACCAGTACAAGATGTCAGAGGGCAAAAAGACTTGGACGGCAATCCACTCAAAGTTACAATAAAGGCGACTGCGGATAATTTGGCAACAATAGCAAACCACAATATGGGAGAAGGTGCAGAATCCACTCCGATTGTCATAATCAAAGAATCAGGAACGAGTATTACAACTAGAAAAATCAGAAATGATGAAATGGCAATATCATCTGAGCTTTGCGTGTATATGCGTGGCTTTGCAAACTAATTTAAATAAACCAAATTCGAAGCTGGTCCAATGCAGTATCTGACAAGATATCCAAAGACGATATCCTTTGACAATGGAAAAAAACATGATATCAATATTGACCTAAAGGGAGTAGAACAGCTCACGGTAATTGTGAGAAAAAGCGCAAAGGAAATGTACGATATTTTGATCAAAGAGGGATTTACCAAGGTAAAATTTGAGCACAAACAAGAATCACAAATCGGTGATGGATTGTCACTAAAACTCAAAAAACCATGGGAGATGCATTTGAGATTGTTTGATAGAAAAAACGGTGAAGTAGGAATTGAGGCCGAAGTCGAAGTGTCAAGAGATTATCTGCAACATTTGTTTTGCCAGAGAAGCCCAGTTATTTATGAAGTAGAGGCATTGCTCAAAAAGCACCAAATTGAGTACAAAATATGGCACAATCAGATAAAAAATCACATCAAAACAGTGCTGAACGATTACAAGATAATACTTGCAACTCCAAACATTCCAGTTTTTGCGTGGAAGCCAATGTTGTTTTTCATCGGCACTGTAGGCGTGTTTTATCTCTGGAAATACCTAGATACCATATTTTAGCTTGAAAACTTAATTAGAAATTTTTGCAAATAAAATCAATGAGTGATGACTATCTTTTAGCAGGACTGAGTCATTATGGTGTGTCCCCATGGGAAATAGAAGTCATTTACGGTTTGCTTTCTGAGAGATTCAAGGTTCGACAAAACGACATAGAAGAGCAGGATCCAGACTTTGTAAGTACAGTAAACATCATAATTCCTCTCGCATTTAATGAGGAGTTTTTCAAGTGGTTTGAGTACAAAAGATGGGATAAGATGAAATACATTTGCAAGGAGATGAAAAGGCGTCGCGGTAGAAAGAACTCGCTCAAGATCAACGTAGGTTTTCTCGGCACTCCAAAAATAGAATTCTCTTTGGATGTCGAAGAAAAAGATACTTTTGACAACGCACTTGAAAAGCTTGACTTTGTAGTAGAACTGTTATCATATCATCTTAATTTTGAGAATATTGATGATGTATCTCAAGTCATTTACAAATTCGATATTGAAACCAGAAAATGGAAAATGCACACATTATTTGCAAACAACAAGAAATTTGTTTTGACAAACAACACTTGGAAGATGATTATTTGATGTCTTTTTCTAATGGTTCTAAAAGAGCATGTAGTTCTTTGTATTTGGAATCCAAAAATTCTAAAGACTCGACTAGTTTTTTGGATTTTCCGTATTTGAATCGGATCAGTTCTCTGTGATGCCAGTAATTTTTTCCATCGCTTAGTGACAGGGTCGTAAAATAGTCTGGCCCCTTGACAGAATCTGGGATTTTGATGTTATACGGAAATAGAAATTCTGCAATAAACCATTCATCACCATCAGGATAATCAGAGCCAGTCTCAACATCAAAAAATATGTGCAATAGACTTGACTGCATCAGTCCATCATCCTGTATGCTAGGATGCTTGATGTTAGATTTGCCAAAATCCAGATTCAGTAGGTTTGGCTCGAAATACCCCTTGATTATGGATTTTCTAAATATTTTGTTTGCATCAGTCAGATTCAATTACAGATGAGTGTAGTAAAATCGAGGTTATTTTAATTTCCGTTAAGATTGAGCCTAATTGCGACTTGGTTTACCTGCGCATAGTTTTGTAGCAGGTACAAATTCACAGACTTTTGTTATAATCTAAAACTAATTTCAGAATCAATTTTAAGAAATTGTCACGTTCTTGATTGTCATAAAATGATCAAATTTAGAAATAATGCAATGAACAACTCCCCGTGTGTTATAGTTTAACACGGCGTGAATTCGATTTTTACAAATGATTTTTCTATACTGATAACGAATTCAAAATTTCAGAAATATCTGTAGAAGGATTTCCATTTTCAGATATTGTTTGCGATGCTGGAGGATTTTCCAGATAATTTGGAATCTTGTCAGTTATTCTTTTGTCATATTGGCTGATTATTTCATTTTTGTAAAATATTCCGATTGGGATTTTATCACCCCATTCTAATGACTTTATCAGTGCTTGTGTGAGTTTTTGATTCAATTCATTTTCTTCGTCATAGTGTACCACAGGATCATAATCAGTTTCATTTAGCTTGTAGATTCTGGGTTTTGTCACCTTTGTTACTTCATCCATACCAGCATACCAGTCTCTTGTGTTGATGTCATTATACGTAGGACACGGCTGTAGAACATCAATAAACGAAAGTCCCTTGTGTTTTACAGCTGCCGTGATTGTATCTTTGAGGTGTCTCACATCATACGCATAGCTACGTGCAACAAAGGTAAATCCACTGGCTATAGCAAGACCTATTGGGTTTACACTATAGTTAGTATTTGGTGATGGAAGTGATTTTGTCTTTTCTCCAAGCTTTAGTGTGGGCGATGCTTGGCCCTTGGTCAACCCATAAACACCATTATTGAATATAATATACGTCAAATCCAGATTTCTTCTTCCAGCAGCTACAAAATGCCCTGCCCCAATCCCCAAACCATCTCCATCTCCACCTGCAGCAATTACTGTAAGATCGGGATTTGTCAGTTTGGCCCCTTGTGCAAAAGTCAAAACTCTTCCGTGTAAAGTATGAACTCCATTTACATTAATGAAATGAGAAGTCTTGCCAGAACAACCTATGCCGGAAAAGATTGCTGCCTTGTGTCTAGGAATCTGCATCTCTGCCAGAGACATTTGAATTGCATTTACTATGCCAAAATCCCCGCATCCAGGACACCAATCATTGTGTACTTCAGTCTTGTAATCTCCTAGTTTAAGCTCCATGAGTCAACACCTGCCTTGCTTTGGCTTTGTTTGCTATTATGTTTTTAATTGAATCGTAGATTTCTGTGCTAGTCATTGTACGACCGGTGTATTTTAGAATGTAATAATTTGGTGTTCTTTGTAAGTTCTGCTTTATTAGTTCGCCCAGCTGACCCACATGATTTGATTCCACGTCTATTATGGTTTTGACATTTTTGAATAAATATCCAAGACGGTCTTTTGGAAACGGATGTAGTAGTTTGACTTGTATGAAACCGATTTTGATATTTTCTTTTTTTAGTAAATCAATAGCGTCAAGTATTGGTCCCTTTGGTGAGCCCCAACTTATTATTGATATTTCCTCTATGCCAAAAGAGACCGCCTGTTCATCATCTGGAATAGTTTTCAGAACATAGTCAAGTTTTGATTGTCGTTTGTCCATCATTTTGATTCTCATTTCCGGGTCTTCTGTGATGTGGCCTGCTTCGTCACTTTCATCTCCAGTATTCCAGAATATGCCATTTTCCAAGCCTAGTTTTGATCTTGGTGACAAATTATCATCTGTAAATGCGAATCTTTTGTAGTTTGCTCCAGGCTCTAGTTTTTCAAGTAGTTTACCTCGGTTTATCTTTATTTTATCAACATCAAATCTTTTGCAGGTAACAACTGAGCTGGCCAAAAACTTGTCCATCATGTGAATTACTGGGAGTTGATACTGTTCTGAATAGTTAAAACACCTAGCAGTGTCGTAAAAGCTCTCTTCCACATCTCCAGATGCATAAACAATTTTTGGAAATTCCCCATGTCCAGCATGAATTGCAAACAATAGATCGTCCTGTCCATGTCTTGTTGGAAGTCCTGTTGACGGCCCACTTCTTTGGTATAATGTCACCACGATTGGAACCTCATTTATTCCAGCCCAGCCAAGTGCTTCTGCCATCAGTGAAAATCCAGGACCCGAAGTGCATGTTGCGGATCTGGTTCCAGTCAATGCGCCACCAATAGTCATTCCTATTGCAGAGATTTCATCTTCTGTTTGCACCACTATTGTAGAACCAGGCCTGTCGTCTTTGACATTCACTATTTCGTTTGATTCCAGAAACACGCTTTCATCCGATGCAGGAGTTATCGGGTAATATGGCTGGAACCTGCATCCGCACGCCATTTTCCCAAGCGCCGTTCCCTGATATCCTTGCACGAGGATTGTATTCTGGGATTTGCTTGTTGGATTTAGTGTAAATGCAAAATCTGGAAATTTTGCCGTTGCGTAATTGTACGAATAAGTGGCTGCGTTTTTGTTCAGATCTGCTATTGCTTGCTTTTTTGCAAATATACTACCTATTGCATCAAGTAAGGTTTTTGGCGGCATCTTTAGTATGCCTAACGAAACCGACACGCCCAACACATTGTACATTCTTGCCATTCCCTTTATTCTTGGGTTGTTGGTTTCATCTGCCATGTTGGAAAGAATTGTTTTGAATGAAATTGGATATAGCTTTGCGCCGTTGTTTTTTGCAAAATCCAGTGCATTTTGTATGGTAGGCTTTGGCCCCAAGTGTTTTGCCAGCCTGGATTTGTATGGAGCGTCAATTGTATGCACTTCGTCTGCACTTGTTTGCACCAGATCAGAATCATAGATTATTGCGCCATTTTGTATTATCTCCGAATAATGCCGAAATATTGTCTCTGCATCAAATGCCACCATCAGAGTCACATTGTCCACGTTTGAGCGGATTATGCTATCGGATACACGTACTGTGAAATAGCTGTGTTCCCCTTTGATGTTTGAATAGAATTCCCTTTTGCCAAAAATGTGGTACCCCATAGATGCACATGCTTTTGAAAAGATGTTGGCAGCTGATTCCACACCGCTTCCCTGAGGACCACCAATCAACCAGCTGATATCAGTTGACACGATAATCGTATGGTTTGTCTACTATTAAGAATATGGATGCTATCCGCCAGTAGCTGCTTCGAATAATGCACATTCGCATTTGTCTCGTTCACCGCAGTAAGGGCAGACGCAAACGCATTTTTCAATATCATTTCCACATTCTATACACAAAGCAAATTCTTCTGTGTCATCTGCCAAGTTATCATTTACATCACAACAAATCTTATAAAGATTTGATCAAGTTTTGCTGTAATGCGCATTCTTCTTACTAGAAAACTGCATGATTTTGCGATTAAAGATCTACAGAAAAGATATGAGGTTATTATTCATCGCGGTAAGACTCCAATGCCAAGAAAAACTCTGATTGAAAAAATAAGAAATGTCGACGGATTGATCTGCTTTCCTTATGATATCATAGATAAAGAAATATTGGAAAGCGCAGAAAAACTCAGAGTAATCAGCACCTATAGCGTCGGATACGACCACATTGACTTGAATTCGGCTAGGAAAAAATCAATCAAGATAGGATATACGCCAGAGGTACTAACAAATGCCACTGCAGACCTTACTGTTGGTCTGATGCTGGACTTGATGCGTAGGATAACAGAAGGAGACAGACTCATTCGAGCTGGAAAATGGAGCCAGATCTTTGGTGCTCATGACTATGTAGGGGTCGATCTGGAGGGCAAAACGCTTGGCATGCTCGGCATGGGTCGAATAGGTCAGGCAGTAGTAAAAAGAGCACGAGGTTTTGGCATGACCACAAAATACCACATCAGAACCAGACTTTCAAAAATACATGAAAAAAGACTGGGAATTGAATTTGTCAGTTTTTCTGAATTGATCAAGACCAGCGATGTTTTGTCATTGCATGTTCCACATACCAAACAGACTCACCATATCATAAATCTGAATAGTTTGCAAAAAATGAAAAAAACTGCCATACTAATCAATACAGCTCGTGGAAAGATAATCAATGAAAAGGATCTAATCCGAGCATTGAAAACAAAAACAATTGCTGGTGCTGCACTGGATGTATTTGAAAAAGAACCCATTGGGAAAAACCATCCTATGACGAAAATGCAAAATGTGGTGCTTGCACCGCACATCGGAAGCTCATCTGCAGAAACTCGTGCAAAGATGGCGCAGATAACTGTGCAGAATTTAGTTTTGGGATTACATGGGAAAAAAATGATTTACTCTGTTCTATAGCATGTCTCGAACTGATTTTAGCTGAATCAGCTCATCAGGATCCGATTTGATGCAATCGGTGCCAATCGGCTTTAGTATTTCAAACTTGATTTGTCCCTGCGGGACAGAGCCTTCCTTTTGTAGTTCTCCTAGTTTTTGATGAATTGTTTGTCGGTGTTTATTGCACGTCACTCCAACCATGTATTCGTCTTTTTCTGAGGCTATAGATATTACAAATTCTGGCGGATTGACACATTGTCGTCCTTTTTCTTTGATTGAGCAACGATCAGGTAGCAATGATTTGCTTTTGGCAAAATTCTATGTAAATGTAGCTAGGCAGAATCAAGTATTTTTGCAAAATTCCAGATTCCTGATTTTTCTTTACCTAGATTAAGGATTCCATTCTCAGACAGATTTTGTACTAGATATGCTGAGTATGCAGGCGCTCCTGTTGCTCCAGGTGAATTGTAATTTAGAATGTGTAAGGAATTATCTGATTTCAATTCCAGTGTTTCTGCCAAAAATTCTCCTGATTTTGTTATGATCGGAGTACGTATTCCCGCAGTTCCAGGTATTCTGAAATATTCCGGTTTTATTTTTGGAATGAATTGTTTCACTCGGTTTACCATGGCACCTTTTGAGATGGAGCTTTTCCATTCTTTTGATATCAGAGATAGAAATTCCGAATTAAATAGTAATTTTTTGGAGCTGCTAGACAATACCTCACCAATCTTTGCTATTGTTTTTGTTGCACTTCCAATACCAGAATATGCTTCAGGACTAGAAACTGGAACTGCGTTTGGTCCAATTTCTGTAGTACCGTCAGATCTTTTGATCCAATGAGGATCTAAGAATGGGAATTTGGTGAATTTTGCTACTGTGTATATGTTTGTGTTTACTAAGTTTGCATGATTTTGTTGAATTTGCCAATATTCTCCCCTAAAGTGAAGGCTCGAATATTCTTGTGCTAGGCCAAACTGCTTTGCAATGTTTAGTGAATGTCCCCCTGCGGAATTTATCACAAATTCGGATTCTAGGGATTTGCCATTTGAGAATTTTAGTTGATTATTTTTGATACTAATGACTTTGTGATTAAACAAGAACGCGGTTCCGTTTTGTTCAGAATCTTGTTGTAATTGTCTTGTTAACAAACCATAATCAGTTGATGCGTCTTTTGTACAATATATCCCAGAATGACATTTTACGTTTGGCTCTTTTTGTTTTACTTGATTAGAATTTAGCAGCTTCAGATCATTTTCTGCAATTCCATTTTGCTGCCCCCATTTGAGATATTTCTCTAATGTGTGGTGTTGGGATTCATCCAGTGCTATTTCGATTGTGCCAGTATCCTTCCATGGAATGTTGTGCTGTTTGGCATAATCGTACCACAAATCATGCGAAAGTAAGGCTGCTTTTGCGATTTTTTTCTTTTTTTGCGGATCCAAGTAAAATGGCGAGTGAACTACGCCTGTGTTTCTGCTGCTTGCATGTAGTGCTACCTGACTTTCTTTTTCTACGACACAGACTCGCTTGTCTGTTAATGCGGAAATCCAATACGATAGTGTTGTGCCTAAAATTCCGCCACCAATTATTGCTATATCGAATTTTTGCAATGATATCGTTTGATTACACAAACATTTAATGAATTATGAAAAAGGCGCCGGGAGAGAGATTTGAACTCTCGAACCCTTGCGAGTACGCGCTTTATGGTTTTGTGTAATTTCCAGGCGCGCGCCCTACCAGGCTAGGCGACCCCGGCACTAGTCTTTACGACAAAAATTCTAACAAATTATTCATTATATAATAGGTGATTATGCTCGGATAAAGTCCTCAAGTGCTGTTTTTGCCTGAGGATCACTCATTTGTCTTGGAGGATGCTTCATCAGATAAGCACATGCCGGAATTATTGGTCCGCCCATCTTTCTCTCCAGTGCTATCTTTGCCAGTCTTGCTGCATCGATTACTATACCTGCAGAGTTTGCCTTGTCGTCTACTTCTAGTCGAACTTCCATGTTGTATGGAATGTTTGCCCACTGTCTTCCCTCTATTCTCATGAACATTAATTTTGTATTTCCCAAGAACGGAATGAAGTCAGATGGTCCAACATAGATTTGATCATCTGCCAGTCTTTGCGATAATTGTGATTGTACACTTTCTGTTTTTGAAATTCTCTTGCTGACTAGTCTTTCCTGTTCTTTCATGTTCAAAAAGTCAGTGTTTCCGCCAACGTTGATTTGATAAGTTTTTTCTATTTTGGTTCCCCTGTCATCACATAGTCTTGCCAGGGTTCTATGCACAATTGTTGCGCCCACTTGGCCTTTGATATCATCGCCGACTACTGGAAGTTTTTTTGCCGCAAATTTTGCACCCCATTTTTTGTCAGATGCGATAAACGATGGAATGCAATTTACAAACGCAGTGTTGGTGTCAAGGCACATTTGTGCCCAGAATTGCGTTGCCTTGTCAGAGCCTACTGGTAAATACGATACAATAATTTCTGCGCCGGTTTTTTCTATTGTCTTTTTGATTTCTTTTTTTAGTTGTTCTGTTGATTTTTTGGATTTTATTGGCTTTACTCGGTTTTCTACCCAGATTCCAACTCCATCCAGTGCTGGGCTTTCATAGACTTCGGCCTTGGTTTTAGGCATTTTGTTTTTTGGAACCCAGTTAACCATGTTTGGATATTCATAGATTGCTTCGTTGATTGTCTTGCCGATTTTGTTATTTCCAACATCAAAGCCCGCTACAAAGTCTAAATCATGAATAGAGTATTTTGTGATTTTCTCATGCATTATCCCGATTACTTTTTGCCTTGGATTTTGCCTATAGTATTCGATTCCTTGGATTAGACCGGAGAAGCAGTTGCCTATGCCAACAAGACCGACCTTGATTTTTGCCAAACCTGATTTGACTCCCGCAAAACGCGTTTTAAGTTTTCCTACTTGAGAATATCCAGTGTAAAGCTGTCAGTTATTTGCTTGCCAGACTCGTCAAATGCGGATATTTCTACTACATATCGTCCTTCTAGTATTTTGGAATTGTCGTTTTTTTGTTGGTTCCACTCAAAGACGTGTTTTTGTGCAGGATCCAGTTTTATTCCCGTTAATACAGTTGAGAAAAATGTTGTTCCATCAAGTGCCCGAATTATAATTCCAGGTGAATCAGCTGAGAATCCTATTTTTGTGGTGCCAGAGTTTACTATCTGGATTTGTATAGACTGTCCAACTGGGTAATGGGTTTTTTCTGCGAATCCCGAGATAGATGATCCTTGTACATAGACTACATTTTGCGAGCTTAGTTGTTGCAGATATGTACCCATCAATCCGGCTGCAACAACTCCCGTTATCACAGATATTGCCAGGCTTTTTGGGATCATTCTTCTGGTTTTGTTCTTGAGCGCCAGTTCTTTGGATAGGTGTTTGGCGCCATAATTATTCTTCTTGTTTGAAACGCATAACCCTTTACAGCATCTTTGATTTCCGGTGTTGACATTAGAGATTCTGCCAAGGCCACCACCTCGCCTTTTTGTGTATAGATTCCAACAAGATCACCTTTTTTGATATTTGGAGATAGCTGCAGAATTCCAGGAATTGCAAGCTGCGCGCCATGGCACAATGCGTCAACTGCAGAATCGCGAATCACAACCGACTGGATTTCAGATAGTGCCATCTCGATTGGTAAAATTATTTTTTTGAGTTTGGAATCGTCGTTTTTTTCCTCCCAGGTCGCAAATGCATCTGCCACTTCATGTAATGTCACCAGCTGACTTTCATGGAATTGGTGCACTCTAGATCGTCTGAGCTCCACCATGGTAGCACCTGGACCCAAAAGTTCACCAACGTCATAGTATAATTTTCTGATGTATGTTCCCGCTTCGCACAAAACCCGTAACAACAACAATCTTTCTTTTTGCTCTACAATCTCTAGTTCATAGATCGTTCTTGTTCTTGTCTGTCTTAGAACTGCTGAACGTTGCGGTGGTTTTTGATATATTTCACCAATGAATAATTTCAGAATTGATTCTAGCTTTTGCTGGTTTGTTTCAGAATGCAACCTTCCAAGTCCATAGTATTCCTTTGGGCCCATGAGTAATACGCCCAGAGCTTTTGTTGCCTCTCCTAATCCCAGTGGTAAAACTCCAGACACTTGAGGATCTAGTGTTCCACTGTGACCAATCTTTGGCAGCTTGAGAATTCTTTTTGCCCAAGCTACGGTCTCATGACTTGTAGGTCCTGGCGGCTTGTCCAAAAGAATCAAGCCATAATTTAGCAAATCCTTGATTGATCTTTGATCATATGGAATACCATATTCATCATTTGTTATGTCCTGGTCTATTTCGATCAGGTTTTTCAGTTGCGGTAGGCTCATAGTTTTCTAACCTCTGCAATTGCTTTACTCAGAACGCCTTGCGCATCTAAACCGTCCGTGTTGATCACAACATCAAATACTGACAAGTCGTCGCCAAAATCAAATCCGTACAGTTTTTTGTATAATGACTTGTTCTCATCGAATCTTGTTTTTACTATACTGAGGGCATTTTCCATGTCCATGTTGTCTCTGGTTTGCATTCGTTTTGCGCTGTTTTGTTTGCTTCCGCCGAGCCAGATTTTGATTCCGCCTTTGACTAGCCAAGGTAATGTATAGCTGGTAATCACCACACCGCCTTTTTGGAATATCTCAACTAGTTTTTGATCTACTTTTTTGTCAAATTCGTAATTATCCTTTCTTTGATTCAGAAACGTCATTCCTTCCGGGGTGTCCCACCAGTCGTCACCTTTGGTTTGGAATCCTTGGTCTTGCGCCAGTTCCTTTAGAACATCACCTCCCGAGAGGCTTTGCAGTCCAAATTCTTTTGCCAATCCTTTTGATATTGTAGTCTTGCCGATGGCAGGAGGTCCTGAGATGATTATTGATTTTTGCAAGTCTAGGAAAGATCCATCGATGTCTTGGTGAGCTTCATTATTATGCCGCTAAACGTAATTGAACCAAGAAAATACCAACCCCAGAAATACACCTCGTGTTCGCTGTGACAAATTTTGCCATCTATTTTGTCAGCCGGACACGTGATAGAGAAAAAGTCTCCCGGAATTATATTCAGAGATACTGGAGATACCGCTACGGTGTATGCAAATAATGGCGGCAATACAAAATAGAAGATCAGAATCAACGGTACGAATGTAATCATCATTGGGCGCATGTTCATCTGCATCATTTCTTGGTTTAGCCTGCTCATGTATGCAGATTTTTTGTTTAGGTCTGCCTGCTTTTCCGTATCCTTTGCTCTAAAGGCAGCCATTCGTTCTTTTTGCCAGGCCTTGGTTTCTTTCATTATTCTCTGCAGTTTTTCCTGATCCGAATCCAGAAAGTAAAGTATTGCTATTGGTTCCATTTTTTACAGACCTATTGCGTTTATTACCTCAAGAGCTGCCTCTTCAACCTTTCCTTCCGTGTTCAAAACAGACTTCATCGGTGAGCCAGTCAACACGACACATGTGGAAAGCATTGCCTCTTGTACTGCGAGTTCTTTTTTGATACTCTCAATAGATATGATGTCGCGACTTCGTGTATTATCCTTCATTCTTCTGTTATAGATCTCTTCTGGTCTTGCAGATACTGCAATAAAGTTTGCCGGCTTGAGCAATTCCAGCACCGGATACGGCAATCCTGGATAGAATCCTTCCTTTGTTGCTATGAATGCATGAGTATCAATAATCACCAGATCGTCTGCAAAGCCGGCAATTTTTTTTGCCGCCATTGCCTGAAGTTGTTTTTGCTCGTCTACTGCCAGCTTTCTGAGCTCGTCTCGGTTTTCGATTCCGAGTTTTTTTGCCTCCTCGAACATTACTGTTCCAAAACTGTGAACGCTTGCGCTCTTGTTTTTGGCTTTAAGAATATCTACTATTTTGGTCACTAGAGTTGTTTTGCCTGCTCCCGCAATGCCCACTATAACGACTTTTTTACTTTCGGCCAAGCAAAGCACCCAGACGAGGCATGACAACTTCGACTTGTTCTCTGACTAGCTGTTGATAGTAGTTGATCAGAATGTCGACCATCAGCAAGATGCCTGTACCGCCGCCAATCACACCAAGAACATCTGCAGAACCTGCAAGCGCTCCAAGTATTGCTGACCCTATGATGGTTACGGACGGAATGTATTTGCCGAGTAGTGCTTCTACGGGTTGATTTGATTTTCTAAATCCTGGAATTTGCACATCTGCATCAAGCAGGTTTTTGGCCGCAGCCTTCGGAGATAGACCTCCAAGCTCCACCCACAATCTACCAAACACGATGACTATACCAATCATAAAGAGAACATAAACAACGGCTCTAACTGGATCAGCCGCCGCCAAACTGATTCCTCTTGGTGGCGTTACATAGTAGATTATACCGCCGATAGGAGTTGATGGGCTGGCAGGATTGAACTGGGCTAAAATATTGAAAAGCTGACTTTTGTTTTGCGGATTTAGATTTGCCCACAGCATTTGGCCCATAAAGACTGCGTTTGCAGTCAATGCGGATGCCAGGATGACTGGAATGTTGGACACGTACATGAGTTTGATTGGATATGTTGCAGAGAACCCTCTGTATTTTGTAGATACGATTGGAATTTCGACCTTCATTCCTTGAGTATATACTAGAATTAATAATACACCAGCAGTAATTGCGAAGCCAAACAAGCTTGGCAAGTTATTTTGTCTGAACAGTATAGTGGAAATATCTCCGTTTGTGAATGCCTGTCCGATGAATGGGAATACGCCAATCATTGCGCCGTCTCCTGCCGGTAACGGACTGAAAAAGTTCCACAGCATTTGCTGAGTTACACCGGCTGCGATGAAAAGACTGATTCCGCTTCCAA
>RHCX01000027.1 GCA_010028495.1 Nitrososphaeria archaeon
GTTCCAGATCCAATTGCAATTCCAACATCAGATACCGCAAGGGCTGCGGCATCGTTGATTCCATCCCCAACCATTGCTATTTTGGAGCCTTGTTCTTGCAGTTTTTTGACTGCGTCTGCTTTCTCAGATGGTAAGACATTTGCAATTACATTCTCTAGTCCAAGCTGTCCAGCTATCGCATTTGCAGTGTTGGAATTATCGCCAGTAAGCATTACAAGATTCATTCCTTTTTGCTTTAGCTGTTTTATCACAGATTGTGCTTCTTTTCTTGACGTATCCTGTATGCCAATTACGCCAATCAGCTTTTGATCCACAGAAACAACAATCACGGTCTTGCCTTGCTGTTGAAGATTTGTTATTTTTTCTTGTACAGATTCCAACGCAATCCCCTCTTGCAAGAAAAGCGCAGGACTGCCAACCAGAATTGTCAACCCTTTGTGAATTGCCTTTGCGCCCTTGCCAGGAATAATGTTAAAGTCGTCAGGATCAGACACTGAGATGTTTTTTTCTCGTGCTTTTTGCAGTATTGCCTTTGCCAAAGGATGCTCCGAATTTTTCTCTGCAATTGATGCAAGTTCTAGAATTTTTTCATCTGTTCCATCAACACATACAATGTCAGTCACCTGAGGCTTTCCTTCAGTCAGAGTGCCAGTCTTGTCAAAGACAACGGTATCAATTTTTGCCAACAATTCCAGCGCCTCGCCACTTTTGAACAAGACAGTCGCAAGGCCTAGAGCGCATGGGCACGCCACAACCAAGACAGCAACTGCTGGAATCAACGATGCTGCAAAATGATGATCTCCATGCGCAGTAAGAAAATACCATCCAGCAAAGGTTACGACTGCTGATACTATGACAAAAAACGCAAAATATCCAGAAACCCTGTCAACCATTTTCTGCATTGGTGGCTTTTTTCCCATGGCGTCCTCTACCAACCGGACAATTCTTGACAATACAGTATCAGAGCCGATTTTTTCTGCCCGTATGTGTAAAACTCCTTCCTGAGATATTGTACCTCCAATTACAGAGTCGTCCTGTTTTTTTTCAACAGGAGTGGATTCGCCGGTTATTGCAGACTCGTCAACCGCTGAATGGCCACGTATCACAATGCCATCTACGGGGATTTTCTGGCCAGGTCTCACAATCACAATGTCGCCTAGCTTGATCTGCTCTATTGGAATCTCTGATTCGGTGTTATTTTGAAGAATTGTGGCGGTTTTTGGCTGCAGTTCAAGCATTTTGCGTATTATGGATGAGGTCTTGCCCTTGGTTTTGTTTTCCAAGTATTTTCCCAAAACTATGAACGTCATCACCAAAGACGATGCATCATAGTACAAGTTGTGCCATTGTATCGGAAATGTATTGTACGCAGAAAACAAAAATGCCGCAGTCGTTCCCAATACCACCAACGTATCCATGTTTGCGGATTTCAGCTTGGCTGCACGAAACGCTCCGGAATAGAACCTGCTTCCGGCAACAAACTGGACTAGACCAGCGCAGACAAACATCACATATGCAGAATTATCAGTTCCGACAAACGGAACAGATGAGAAGATTTCTGGATAACCAAATATCAGTACCGGAATTGTAAGTGCAATTCCAATGAATAGTAATTTTTTGAGCCTTTTTGCCTCCAGCTCTTCGGCGGAATCCAAGATATCTTCAGATATTACGACATAACCAGATTTTGCAACCAGCCCCCTAATGTCAGAAATAGACAGCAATACAGGATTGTACTGGACTAGAATAGTGCTGTTGCCATAATTGACAGATACATCTTTGATTCCCTCCACTGCGAGTTTTTTTTCCAGGTTTTGTGCATCGGAAGAGTCCGTGATTCCAGACACATTGAGTTTCAGCTTTTCATACACAACTGAATAGCCTGCTTGTTCAACTGCGTTTTCTATCTTGGATAGCTCCACTAATTCCGGATCAAATTCGAGGCTTGCCTTTTGCGTAGCAAGGTTCACCTCGCATTTTTGCACGCCTTCAAGCTTGGATACAAAATACTGGATAGAGTTGACGCATCCAGCGCAATGCATTCCGCCTATTTTGAGTGCGGTTCTTTTTGTTTGGCTCACAATATCATGCAGAAAAAACCATAGTTAAACAGGATACTTTACAATTGTAAAATCACATAAGATCTTGCGCACGATATGGCATTATTATCAGACCACGCCAACAAAGAGAATATGAGCAACCGGATTGTCCTAACAGCAAATGTCAGACAAGCAGGCAAGGGAAGCAATACGCTTGCACAGGAGGTTAAATGGAAAGATCACCATAGAAAGTAAGATTTCCAAGATAAAGCCAAAAACAATACAGCTAATCTACACACCGGGAGTTGCCGCAGTCTGTGAAAAAATTCATCATGAACCAGACCAGAAATACTATCTCACATCCAAAGCAAACAATGTTGCAATAGTAACAGATGGGACAAGAATTCTTGGCCTAGGAAATATCGGGCCGTATGCAGCAATGCCGGTAATGGAAGGAAAAGCAGTATTGTACAAAAAATTTGGCAAAGTTGACGCCTTTCCAATTTGCCTCAATGCGACAAAAAAAGAAGAGATAATCAATGTGATAAAGGCAATCGAGCCAGCATTTGGCGCAATCAATCTAGAAGATATCGAGTCGCCAAAGGTTCTGGAAATAGTAGACCAGCTTGCAGGCGAGCTACCAATTCCAGTATTTCATGATGATCAGCATGGGACTGCAGTTGTGGTACTTGCCGCATTGCTAAATTCGTTAAAGCTGCTCAAAAAGAAAATCGAATCAGTCAAGATCATAATCGTGGGCGCAGGCTCTGCAGGATATGGAATCTGTAAGCTTCTAAGCTTTGCAGGCTGTAAGAACATCATTGTCGTAGATTCTTCTGGTGCAATATACAAAGACAGAGATCAAAACATGAACCGCTACAAAGAAGAGATTGCCAACATGACAAACCCAACGCTGCAAGAAGGTACACTAGACACAGTTCTCAAAAATGCAGATGTCTTTATCGGCGTTTCAGGCATGAGTGGAATTCTCTCCGATACAATGATCCAACAGATGAGTAAAGATCCAATAGTATTTGCTCTGACAAACCCAGAGCCAGAAGTAGACCCTCATGTTGCAAAAAAGGCAGGAGCAAAAATCATAGCAACTGGAAGCTACAAGCACAAAAACAAGGTAAACAATGCAATTGTCTTTCCATATTTGATGAGAATAATTTTGGACAAGAAAATCAAAAAGATAAGCGAACAAATGCTTTACCAGACAGCAAAGGCAATAGCAGATACAATCTCAGGCAAAGACCTAAGCTATGATAGCATAATTCCAGATATTTCGAACAAGAAACTGCAGAAAAACATCCGTTCTGCGTTAAAAAAATTCTAAATCCAGTAAACATTATAGGTATTCAAGAAAAACCAATCTCATGAAGGTCTTCAACGGTAAGCAATCGGCCCAGGACTATATGGCAGCTCATACGTTGGCGTTTTCAACACCAGAGTTGACCCTGATGAGATATGCGTTTTGGCTTGGCGATATAATTCCGAATCCAAAAGACAAAGACGATACGGTTCCAAGGATCTTTGCATATGTTGAGGAAAAAGACTTTGCACCGGTAGAGATAATCGACGATGAGCACTATGAACCAACAGGCGCTGTGCGAATCACAGGCACATATGGTAATGTCAACAATGTCTCAGGCGATACCAAGTTTTGCTCAGAGTGCGGATCAAAGATTTCCACGTCAGCCAAGTTCTGTACAGAATGCGGCGCTTTACAAGATTAGATAACATTTATCTCAAATCACTATTGTACAATACCATGGCAACCAAAAAGTCATCATCACCCAAAAAGGCATCAGCACCAAAAAGCTGGGACAAGTTATGGGATGAATATTCTGTACTGCTCAAAAAATGGGCTCAAAACTTTGAAACCCTGCAAAAGACAAGCTCCGAGGTCCAGACAAAATACAATGAGGTAATGCTAAAGGCGTCAAGCGAATCCAGTGAAAAGACTATCAAGGAATTTCAGAAAAACTGGCAAAAGGCAATGAATGATGCCGCATTAGACGCATTCAAGCAGTTTGATAAAAACTGGCAAAACATCTCAAACCAATCAGGCGTAGACCAGCTAAAGGCATATGGCGAACTGATGGACAGCTTTGCAAAAACATGGCAGAAAATGTGGCAAAAATAATTTTTCTAAACTTTATTTCCGCATTTGGTGCAGAACTTGGCACCTGGTCGTAATTCAGCTCCGCAAGACCTGCATCCAGAACCATCTTGCATAGATGATCTCGGCATTAGCATCGGATCTGGTGATGGTAAAGTTCCAGGATTAGAAAATCCTTGTTGCGCAGATACAATAGATGGTGGTCTTCCAGGTGTTTGCGGCATTACTGGAACGCGTCCTGGCATTCCCATTCCACCCATACCCATTCCTGGCGAACCCATTCCCGGCATCAATCCAGGTGATTGAGTTCCGCCAAGGCCTCCAGCTCCTGCTCTGTCTATTGCTTTTTTGAGCTCAAAGATTACCTTGACTGCTAAAAATTCTAATGCTGAGTATGCTACGGTATAGTCGCCTAGTTTTTCAAAGAACTCCTTGTCTGAAAGCTTGCCCTGCTTGTACATTGTGTTTGCATCCAAAAACGACTCGTAATATCCCTGAGAGTCCTTGAATAGATTGTCTAGTTTTTCTGCTAAAAGATTGAGTGTGTCCACTTCACCTAGCGACATGCAAAAAATCCATCAAAACTGGTAATAAATTGTTGGGATCGAAAAAAAGAGTTTAGGCGTTTGCCAGTGCGCGCTCTATCATGTTTTTGTATGATTCTTTTGATGCAGCGCCTACTTGTTGGGCAACGACTTGGCCTTTGTTTAGCAACATTAGTGTTGGTATGGAAAAGATGTTGTACTTTGCTGCTAGTTCATTTGCCTCATCTACGTTTACTTTGACAAACTCGACTTTACCATCATAGTCTTTTGCGAGCTCTTCGACTACTGGTCCTACCATTCTGCATGGTCCGCACCATTCTGCCCAAAAGTCCACAAATACTGGCTTGGCAGAGTCAACTACTTTGGTCTGCCAATCTTTAGCATTCGAAACGTGATCTAGTGCCATTTTTATCAAAATTAGTGGCCTCAAAGAGACCTAAATAGCTAATGGTAGATGTTTGGTGCAGCTAACATATACTTTAATTGGATCTGGCCTCGATTGCAGATTATGAGTTCCGAGCTTCGCATCAAAAAACTACGCGGATCAGGGGGATTCATCATGGCACAGGTTACTGATGAGCAGCAAAGAAAGGGAAACCTTGGCGGACCTGATTTGTTTTTGGCACCAATCGGAAGACTCGACGTTCAACTAATTTCAAAATATTTCTGCAACACTTGCGAAAAGGACTATGAAGGCGGACCAAAAATTGAATTTGAAAATCCAAATGAGGAAGTGGCAGAAAATCTAGTCTTACGAGAAAGAGGGCAATACATCTGCACTACGTGTGGTTCCATAATTGCTGAATATCGTGATTTCCAAAAAACAGGCGAAGTTGGCCTTGCAAAGCCAACAGAAGAGATACGCCAGGTTCAACCGCAAGTTCAGACAAGTGTAGAAGCGCCGCGAACATCTGCACCGCCAGTAGAGATACCAGTTCAGGCAGCAGGTTCTACATTTAGCTCAATTACTGGCATGTCCGTGTTTGATGGCAATGCAAAAAAGGTCGGAATTGCGAAGCAGGTAGGAATCAACTCTTCGCACCAAGTAGTTCTAATAATTTCAGGCAACGATGGCTCTGATCAAACAATTGATTGGGCAAAAATCCAGAAAATAGGCGACATCATTCTGTTAGGTGACGGCTCGCAGACAGCGTCAAATCCATTCAAGTGCAAGTGCGGCTTTGAGAACAAGTCCGGCTCTAAGTTCTGTGAAAGCTGCGGAAACAAGCTGTAACATGTCAAAAACAAACAACATCATCAAGGATGTAATTATTGTAGGTGTTGGAGTACTAGCTATCTGGATTGGACTGCAAGTGGTGTTTGGGACGCAAAACCCATTCTATGTCGTTTCCAGCGGAAGTATGATTCCAGTTTTGCAAGTCTATGATGTTTTGGTGGTAAACGGAAATGTCCCGTTTGATGACATCAAGGTAGGGGACATTATCGTATTCAACAGGCCAAATGGTCATGATAGAGTCATTGTACATAGGGTAGAGTCCATACTGGATGATAGGCCGGAATCCAAGACAATACGAACCAAGGGCGATGCAAATCCAATATCCATTCCAGGCACCGACTATCCAATCACAAAACAGGAATACATCGGTAAAGTCTTCTACACAGTACCCCAGATAGGCTATGTCACAAGAATCTTAGCTCCGCCAATCAACTACATCATAATTGCAGTAATTGTCGGAATAATGATAGTAAAGCAAGTCACACAGAAAAAGAAAGAGCCAAAGTTTGAGACAGATCCTGCAAAGGATCCTCTGCCTCCAAAGGAAGAATTCACAAAACAAAATGACGAACCATACAGCGCAGACTCAAAGCCTGATGATGACAAGAAATAATGTAGAACATTGTTAAGTCATCTATTATAATCACAAACCTGCAAATCATTCATGAAAGCAATCATAGCGACCATTCTTCTCATGCTTGGAATTGCATCAATGATTGTTACGCCAATAACTCATGCTGATGCCAAGCCCTACAAGACTGTCAGTGAGGTAAAGCTACTCAAAAAAATCAACACATCACCAGAATCAAAAACACTTCAATAACAAGAAAAGACAGATCTGCGTATACGAATCCAGTGTTGAAAAATACACTGCAATAGGATGGCAGCTTGCTGAGGGTGCAAAACCAGTAACTGTACCATTAACTGTTACCACAGACAAAGACCAATACAAAACAAATCAGACAGTAGACATTACTATTTCAAACAACGGTGCAACGCGACTATTTCCACAAGGATGGGGCTATACCATTACAAGCCAAGATGGTCAGCAATATGCACCAAACGGAGTGCTAAAGATGATGTTAGTTGCTTTGGTTCCAGGAAATTCTGTGCACTGGAGCTGGGATCAAAAGGATTCAAACGGTACTCAGGTGCCTAGCGGCAAATACACTATAACTGCAATGTACACTGATGAAACAACAAACAAGCCAATTACTGCTACAAAACAGATTACTCTGCAATAATTTTATTTTATTACCTAGGTTTTGCGAATTTCAGAGAACGAAGAGTTGAGGACCATCTTTCTAACTAGTGCTACTATTTGGTACGTTAGTGTTTTGATGTCTTCAGTAGAATTACCAAGAATTCTCATAAAGATTCCACAGTTTTGTGGCAAAATCGAGCATCCCGCATGCACGTCGGTGTTTTCAAGCAGTGCATTTGTTGCATCATGGATTTGCTCTACCAAGTCAGACTTTGTCAAGATATAGATGGTGCCAAAAACAGTACTGTTGCCAAGCAATCCCATTGCTTGAAGATTTTGCTCTTTTGGCCTGAGCATTGATGTGTCAATTAACTTTAGTTTGCCTGATTTGTCCTTGGCAACCGTTCTCAGGTAACAGATGTCATAATCAAACAGCTCACCCATTGCAACACGCCCCGGTGTGACTAGCTCCGAATACACAAGTGTTGCATCATCAGATACCGTAATGTTGACTCGCTGGCAGTATCTGGAATTTTTATATGGAATTATCTGATCTGGCACAAGCTCCAGATAGCAGCCATCCCCAACGGTAATGTTCATGTCTTGAACAGCAAAACCAGAGTCCATTTTGTAGATACGTGTTGCACCTTGTGTTGTAATGTTCGCCATAGCACCATTTTGCAACAAAACATCAACTTGGTACCTGTCATCCTGTAGTATTCCTCCAGAGGATGATATCAAAAACAGATATGCCATGCTTGGATTTGCAGTATCATAGTACAGAGCACGTTGCGTGTAAAGTGGAGCTTGAGAATATTGTTCTTTTATTACGGTCTTGTTTTTGTCATGATCATTTTCCAATATCAATCGAATTACGCCAGATTTTCCAGTGGGATCGGCCTGCCTTATCTCATATTGAGCAAACTCGTCTGGGATATCGATTAGCTCTTTTGTATCCATTTTATTGCCTCGTCTTTGGAGGCTCTTCAAAGAGCACATCCTGTATTATGTGATCTGCCACGTCTTGTATTCCAATCCCGTCTTTGCAGTTTACAAATGCGTATGGTTTTTGCTTTCGCATTGTCTTTGTGTCGCGCTCCATTATTGCAAGATCAGCTCCTACGTATTGTGCCAAGTCGGTCTTGTTTATGACCAAAAGATCACATGACTCAATTCCAAGGCCTCCCTTTCTTGGGTACTTGTCGCCACCAGAGACATCTATTATGTAAATAAAATAGTCTGCAAGTGCAGGACTAAATGTAGTCATTACATTATCTCCTCCACTTTCCAAAAATATGACATCAAGTTCTGGATGGTTTTGCTCTATTTCCTCAATTAGGGCCAGGTTCATTGAAGGATCTTCCCTAATTGCAGTATGCGGACAACCGCCTGTGGCAAGGCCAATGACTAGATTTTCAGGCAAGAGTCCCTGATTCGTAGCCAGATTTTTGCGCATCCTGTCAGCATCTTCTTTTGATATTACATCATTGGATATGATGCAGGTTCGATATCCTTTACCTGCAATTATTGGCATAATTTTTTCAATCAGCATACTTTTGCCAGAACCAACAGGCCCACCTATTCCGATTCTCGGTATTTTGTGCGACATGCTTACGTCACAAACATTTTTGCGTCAATTTTTTCGTGCTGCATTTGGTATAGGTCAGCTTGTGGGGTGAACTGCCAGATCTGATGATAATTTTTTCCAATATAGTCTGAAACTGTTTTGCTGATTGTCGGCTTTAGCGAGTTGATTATTTTTTGGCCTTCCATGTGCTGGATTATTCCAAGACGAAGGGCTGCTCCGACCATACTGACTGTAAATCCATAACACATTCCAAGGCAACAGCTACGCTTTGAGATTCCAAGTACATTAGATGCGACAGAGAATGCTACAGGATATGTTCCATGTGCATTAAGCTGTGTGATTTTATCATGGTATTGCACAAGAAACGAATCTTTGTTAAATGATAATACCGATTTCACTAGTTGTCTGCCGGATCGGATAGATGCTTCCCGTATCTCCCTTACAAGGCGCATTCTAAAGATTGTCTCATCTATTGTAATTACTCCAGCCATGTCTTTTGCTTGTGCACAATCATACGCATTTGATGCTGCAACACAGTCTGCAGGTCCAACTTGTTGTTCAAGAAAAATCTGGACGAGACTCTTTACGTCATCGGCCCCTTGCAGAGATTTTTTTAGATAAAACATTTCCAAGCCGTTTGACATTGTATAAGTCCCGCTTGGGAAAAACGAGTCAGAAAGCTGAAGAATACTCAGATCGGAAAAATCAGTGCTCATGTACATTCATTGATTTGTGGGGTTGAAAGATTTTCTCCTCAATTGCAAGGCTAATTTTGTCTGCCATACTACCAAACAGGCTCCTAAACAGATCTAGTTCTGTTTCTTTGTATATTGGAAACGATATAGATCCTTTCTCAATTGATACTGGTCTGTGAATATTGCCAATTATGTGTCCAAGCAGAACAAGCGATGGACCGTCAAGATTGCCTATTTGTGCAGTGATTACCTGTTCTGTCGTCTGACGCACTAAAACCTTGAGTATGCCTTCTGAGAGCACATCGCCGTGTTTTATTTTAGAGTCCTGTAGATCTATTGCAATATCAGTTCCATCTGTTGCCTTTTTCTTTTGCCTGGTTTTTTCCATATCAAATCTGGAAAGAAAGACAGTTTTGTGAGAATCATTATTGGATTCAAATTCCCTTGCAAGATCTACATTTTCAAAAATATTTCCTGTTATTTTGCGTACTTTGAGCACCACATATGGAAATGGTTTTTTCGAGTTATACTTTGTCATCTTTATAATTATTATATATTAGAAACAACAAGATTGGATGTGTTTTTAACTCCAAGAGAAATCGACAAATTACATATTTTTTTGGCCGCCGAGCTCGCTAGAAAGAGAAGGGCGCGAGGCCTCAAGCTTAATCACCCAGAAGCAGTTGCACTAATCACAGATCACATCCTAGAAGGAGCTCGCGATGGCAAAAGTGTTGCAGATTTGATGAGCTCCGGCAAAAAAGTCCTTACTAAAGATGATGTCCTATCAGGAATACCAGAAATGATCCACACAATACAGGTAGAGGCCACATTTGAGGACGGAACAAAGCTTGTCACGGTGCACGACCCAATAGTATAGACATGATCCCAGGAGAGTACTTTATCTCAGACAAGCCAATTGTTGCAAACCAAGACAAAAAGACAATTACTATTCAGGTCAAAAACACTGGAGACAGGCCAATTCAGGTGGGCTCGCATACACATTTTTTTGAGGCAAACAAGGCACTAGAGTTTCCAAGATCAGATGCTTATGGATTTCGCCTAAACATTCCCTCAGGCACATCTGTCAGATTTGAGCCTGGAGAGGTAAAAAAAATAGAGCTAACAGAATATGGAGGTAGGAAAATAGTTTGGGGATTTTCCGGTCTGGTAAATGGCAAGTTGGATGAAAAAAGATCAGATGCTCTGCAAAAAGCAAAAAAGCTTGGGTTTAGGGGAGCATGACCCTAGAGATTTCACGAAAAAAATACGTTGACCTTTTCGGTCCAACTACTGGTGACAAGGTAAGGCTTGGAGATACTGAGCTGATAATCGAAATAGAAAAAGACCTTCTCAAGTACGGTGACGAGGTGGTTTTTGGTGGAGGTAAGAGCGCAAGAGACGGCCTTGCACAGGCAAGTGGCGTTATGCGTGAGGACTCACTTGACTTGGTGATCACAAACACAATTCTTTTGGATCCAGTACTTGGCATAGTCAAAGCAGACATTGGAATCAAGGACGGCAAAATAGTAGGGATAGGTAAGGCAGGAAACCCCGATATTATGGATGGAGTTGACATGATAATATCATCAAACACCGAAATAATCTCAGGAGAACACACAATCTGTACTCCTGGAACAGTTGATACCCATATTCACTTTATTGCACCACAGCAGGTGATTCATGCAATTTGTGGCGGTACCACAACCATGATTGGCGGTGGTACTGGGCCTGCCGACGGAACTAATGCCACTACATGCACACCTGGAAAATGGAATCTGCACAAAATGATAGAGGCTTCCGAAGAATTTGCAATGAATTTTGGATTTTTGGGAAAAGGAAATGATTCTCAAGAACAGGCATTACTTGCACAGATAAGAGAAGGTGCCTGCGGCCTTAAACTACACGAGGACTGGGGAACGACTCCTGCAACAATAGACGCTGCACTACGAGTGGCTGACAAAACAGACACTCAAGTTGCAATTCATACTGATACACTAAATGAGTGTGGTTATGTAGACGATACTATCGCAGCGATTGCTGAAAGAACGATTCACACGTATCACACAGAAGGAGCTGGGGGCGGGCACGCACCAGACATTATGAAAATAGCTAGCAAGCCAAACATCTTGCCCTCATCTACAAATCCGACCAGGCCGTTTACCGTAAACACACTTGCTGAGCACCTAGACATGATGATGGTGTGTCACCACCTAAACCCAGCAGTGCCAGAAGATGTCTCATTTGCAGAATCCAGAATTCGTGCTGAAACAATTGCTGCTGAAGACATCCTACATGACATGGGAGTTCTAAGCATGATGTCATCTGATAGTCAGGCAATGGGAAGAGTAGGCGAGACCACAACTCGAAACTGGCAGACTGCTGATAAAATGAAAAAAATGACTGGCAGACTAGCAGAAGACCAAGACAATGACAATTTCAGAGTAAAGCGATACTTGGCAAAAATCACAATAAATCCGGCAATTACCCACGGTATCTCGGAATATGTTGGCTCACTTGAGCCAGGAAAAATTGCAGACATTGTAATCTGGATGCCTCAGTTTTTTGGCGCAAAACCAAAAATGATCATCAAGGGTGGAATGATTGCATATTCTTTGATGGGTGATCCAAACGCATCAATTCCCACAACAGAGCCGGTCTACTACAGGCCCATGTTTGGTTCCCTAGGCTCTGCAAAGGCTACAACATCGTTTGTTTTCACATCAAAGCTTGCACTAGAGTGTGGCCTTGAGTCAAAAATAAGTACAAAAAAGCGATTTCTTGCAGTCAAAAACTGCAGACATATCGGCAAAAAGGACATGCTGTATAACGATGCAACCCCCGACATTCAGATTGATCCAGAAACATATCAAGTCAAAGTCGATGGCAAGTTGGCCACAATAAATGCCGCAACCAGTGTGTCTCTTGCTAGACGGTATAACTTGTTTTGATATATTTCAGAGTTATTTTGTGATTTTGAAAACCCGCTTGAAATAATCCGAGTTTTCCTTGGCCTCTTCTGCATCTTCCTTTACGTTTGCCAAGTTCTTTGCCAGATTCTTCTTGTAGCCTAGCTGCATTTGTCTTGCAATTTGGATTCTCTGTGCCTGTGGGGAGCCTGCGCCGTGCATGGATTCTGTGAGATATCCGACTGCATTTCTTCCCAGAGTCATGTTTTCGATTAATCTTAGAATTCTCATTCTGTTTTCAACATCGACTCCTTTTCTTCCAGCCAGATATTTTCTGAGCAGTGGGCCGGTTGTTGGATTTCTAAAGTCTTTTTCAGAAGGCATTGTGACTACGATTCCTCCTGCAATGTCTTGTGCAAGTCGTGAGATTTCATATGGGAAGCGAGTCACATTGTGTTTGCACACGTTTGCAAGCATGTCATCGTTTAGCCACACGCCAGATTTCATTTCCTGTGCCTGATATGACGATGAAATTCCTGCAGCATAGATGGATTCGTTGAGATGAGTCATCTCGACTAGTTTTTCTCGAATATGAGACACGTCTGGAATACCGTTATAGTCAGAAATTGCAGCTGCTGCACCAATCAAAACATCTCCTAGTCCGGTCTTGCACACATAGCTTCTTCTATGATAGCAGGTAAAGCGCTCAACTAGCATTGCTGCAAACTCTACTTCACCGTTCATGAAAATCAGATCATTTGGAATGAATACGTTATCCAGTATCACCATGGCTTCTTGGCCTGCAAACTGTGAGTTGCCTGCATCAATGTCGCCTTCCTCCATACTTCTAGTGTCGCAGGACTGTCTTCCGTAAATGTATGTGATGCCTGGCGCATCTACTGGAATTGCACCAACTATGCCCCAATCCTTGTCTTTTTCTGTGAGGCGTATTGTTGGCATAATAAGCATCCAGTGTGAATTAATCACGCCAGTCTGGTGAGCCTTTGCGCCCGTTACGTAGACACCTTCTGGTGTTCTTTTTGTAATATGTACAAACAAGTCAGGATCTGCCTGCTCAGATGGCGCCTTGCTTCTATCTCCTTTGACATCAGTCATTGCTCCACCGATTACATAGTTGGCTTCTTGCATTTTTTTGATAAATTCTAGTAATCTTTTGTGATAATTAGTATGATATTTTTCATCGATTTCAAATGTTGTCGAATGTAGTGAGTTTAGTGCATCCATTCCTACGCATCTCTGGAAGCATGTTCCTGTCAGCTGGCCAAGCTTTCTTTGCATCTTGTTTTGCAAAACCAAGTCGTTTGCAGATTCTGCAATGTGCAAGAATCGGTTCACTCTTTTTCCAGAGATCTTTGACATTGGTGAGGCGAGATCTTCTTCGCGTGCTGCCAGATCATATGTTTCTGCAACTGCGTTGATTGAAGGTCGAATCATTGGGTGCTCGACTGGATCTTGCACTTTATCTCCAAAAAGATAGACAGTAAGCTTTCTGCCCTTAAGACTATCGATGTAATCTTGGCCAGTCCTAATTGCCATGCAAATACCATATCGAACTTGTATAAATATTGATTAGCGATCGACTATTTCGTTTTCAGTATCGATTTAAAATATGATAAAAATTTGCTAGTGCCTAAAACAGTTTTTTGTGTGGTCATTAACAATTCCAACTGCCTGCAGATACGCATAGATTATTGTGGTTCCAACAAAGCTAAAACCACGCTTTTTGAGATCCTTACTAATTTGGTCAGACAGTACAGTAGATGTTGGAATGTCAGAATGTTTTGCAAAGTTATTTTTGATTGGTTTTCCCTCAACAAAGCTCCACAGGTATTTGTCAAAATGGCCGAATTCTTTTTGAATTTCTAGGAATTTTTGTGCGTTGTTAATTGTGGATTTTATTTTGAGGCGATTTCTAATTATTCCCTCATCTGACAATAATCTCGTAATGTCTTTTTGTGTGTATTTAGATACGATTTTGAGATCAAAATCATCAAACGCTTTTCGATAAGTCTTTCTTCGCTTCAGTATCGTACTCCAAGACAGGCCAGCCTGTGCGCCTTCCAAAATTAGCATCTCAAAGAGTTTTTTGTCATTGTGTACTGGTATGCCCCATTCTTTGTCGTGATATTGGATCATTTCTGGGCCTTGCGCCCACATGCAACGATTCATGATTTTACAAATTTGAATTTGTATATCATTGCAATTATTGACGAGCCAATAAATGGAGCGCTCCAATAAATCCACAAGTCATTTAAAAATCCGGAAAGAACTGCCGGTGCCAGTGCACGGGCAGGATTCATCGATGCGCCGGAAACAAACGAGAGGAAAAATATATCAAAAAAGATCGAACCGCCGATTGCCAAACCACTAAATCCCCTCAAACCCTTTGTATGCACTACAATCAAAATAATCGAGATCAGAATTGCCGTGGCTAAGATTTCGACTCCAATAATTTCCATTAGCGAGTAATTGTAATTGGGCGAATTTGCTCCAAGATTTGCATCAGAGCCAACCATTATCCAAACAAAAGCACTGCCCAAAAATGCCCCAATGAGTTCTGCCCCAAGATACACTGGTGCCAGTCTCATCGGTAGATGTTTTGTTATTACAAACGCAAGTGTCACTGCTGGATTAAAATGTGCCATAGAGATCTTGCCAAATGCATACACCATTACAGATACTGCCACAAACGGTGCAAACGCCTCATACCAAAGTCCAATTTTACCATCAGATTGGGCATTTGCCACAACCGAACCAGTAGCACATACTACTATCACAAATGTCCCAATAAGTTCTGCAAAAAACCTCTTCTTTGTATCAGAGAGAGCTAGATTAGACTTTTGCAAAGCTCCATTACCTTTTGTTGTATTGTGTCACGAATTTTACGTACGTCCTCTATCGATTTTCCCTTTGGATCTGCAACATTCCAGTCAACTACATTGTTAACAAACAACGCAGGACATGATTCCTTGTCCATACACCCCATATTGATTACTTTGACTGCAGTCTTCATCATGGAATCAGTGATGGTTTTTGGAATTTGATCCGCAATATTGACTCCAAGTTCGGCCATTGCCTGTATTGCAATTGGATTTATTGTGCCAGTTGGTTTTGTTCCAGCAGATTGAGGTTCAAATCCCGCAGGTGCATATTTTCTGAAAAATCCCTCCGCCATTTGACTTCTGCCGGCATTTTCAACACAGACAAAAAGAACTTTTTTACGCTCCATTCACAAACTTGATATAAATCCTGATTTATATAAATTTAGATTTATATGAATAGATTACAGCTTCTCAGATGTATTTCCGAGGAAACGCGATTTAGTATCTTGGAGCTTTTACAAAAAAACGACGAAATGTCGGTAAATGATCTAGCAACAAAACTGAAAAAAGATCAACCGTTGATATCACATCATCTAAAAGCGCTAAAAGGTTGTAATTTTGTAAAAATCAGAGAAGATGGAAAGATGTCAATGTACAGCATTGCAAACAAGGATGTAGCAAAACTGATCGCCAACATAGTGAACACATCAGAGAAGATGGTTCAATGCTGCGATACTCCAAACTGTTGCTAAACATTTGAAATGTTTTGAGGCCTTTTTTGCTTTGTAGAATATCTTAAAGCCGCTCTTTGATGCCTTGAGAGTTTTGACTAGATTGGCAGAGATCTTTGCAATTTTGAATGCAGTAAGAAATGGGATAAGAACTACCATTAAAATTTCATGCCAGTGTTTTTTGAGGAAAAGCTTCCAGTCATTTAGCTTTTTGTATTTCAGATACAGATCAAAGACCAACAGCCCAAAGAAAACCCACAATACAATCTCAAAATAAATTTCATATTCATGCGGTATGTGATATGGAGCCTCTTTTAGAAACAGAGATCCTGGATGAAACGCTACAAACCCAACAAAATACACAACTGCCATGCCAAGCAGTACGAAATCAAGCGATTTTGCTAGGAGGCTTTTTTCTACCATATTTGTTATCAACTAGACACAAAAAAATTAAGCGTTGCTCTATGGAGCGTCACGCATCAGACAATGCTCGTGAATTGGGGAATGGAGAGCACGTCTGAGCGCATGGCACGCCATTGGCTACAAAAATATGCCTAACACCAATACTGCATTACAATAGATAGAGGCTAGTAAGCTTGTTTGATTAGAAATAAGCTAAGTTGTTGATTCGTCCTAATATCAAACAACTCTGGCATCATGTCATGCGAATAGATTCATGCAGAAAATGCGGAACTGAGCAGAAAGAATATGATGGTTCACAACGATGCCAGACTTGCGGAAAAGAGATTTCTCAGTTTGTGTGTGCAAGATGCCAGATTATAACAGAGCCTCAATACCACATTCACAAAAGGCTAGAACAGGATTCACTGGCTATTATAATTTAGGATAGTCCAATTCTGACATCAAGAACCTTGCATCCCTTGCCTTGCTCCATTACAAGGACTGGGTTCATGTCAAGCTCTTTTATCTCTGGAAAGTCAGTCAGCAATGCAGACAATCTTTGTATAAGCTCGGACAGTTTTTTCCTGTCTGCTGGTTTTTCTCCACGGACTCCTTCCAACAATTTCTTGGTTCGAATTGAATCAATCATGTCATCTGCTTCTTTGTCAGTGACAGGAGCTAGTCTGAATGTGACATCTTTGAGAACTTCTACATAAATTCCTCCCATTCCAAGCATTACGACTTGGCCAAATCCTGGCTCTTGTTTTGATCCGATGATGAGTTCTTTTCCGCCCTTTACCATTTCCTGCACCAAGACACCTTTGATCTGGGCGTTCTTGTTGTATTTTTTGGCGTTTTTGATTATAGTATCAAACGCTTCTTTTTTGAGAATCGAAGCATTGCACGCAAAGCACGAATTGCACCTTCAGCATAGGTATAGTATGGAACTCCGCCGTCTGCCAGAATTTGCCTGTTGGTGATTCCTTCGTCCAGGCCCATCAGAGAAGCAAGCATTGTCTTTTTGTATTTTTTAGACATTGAAACAATTACTTCTGCGAGTTTATCATAATTCAGAGTAGCAGATGGGGTACACATTGCAATGACAGAGCCGACATTTTTGTGTCCAAGGACATTGTCCAATACACCGCTGAATCGGTTATAGTCAGCATCGCCCACTATATCGACCGGATTTCTGGAGCTTCCCCAAGGAGGAATTACTGCGTTGATCTTTGGTCTAATATCTTCAATGGAAGCCATTTTGATTCCGTATTTGGAACATGCATCAGTAGAGATGATTGCGGGGCCTCCGGCGTTTGACACAATTACCAAGTCGCCTTTGAGTGGCAACGGTTGTTTTGAGAAGGCTACTGCATAATCAAATAGTTCTTCCATTGTATCAACACGAATTGCACCAGATTGATTCAACACTGCATCATAGATTTCATCAGAGCCCATCAACGCTCCGGTGTGAGACATTGCTGCTTTTGCTCCCTCTGGGCTTCTGCCAGATTTTAAAATGATTACTGGTTTTTTGTATTTTTTAGTGATGGTTTTGCAAACTTTGAGGAATTCTTGGCCGTTGCCCATGTCTTCCAGATACATGACAATTACCTTGGTCTGGTCATGCTCTGCAAGCATTTTGAGTAGATCGATTTCGTTCAGGTCTGCCTTGTTTCCGACGCTAATCACTGCGGAAAATCCGATTCCTTGCGCGCTTGCGTCCTCAACTAGTGCTGCGCAGATTGCCCCGCTTTGCGATATCAATGCAATTTGTCCGGATTTTGGCGTGACTTTGAGAAAAGTGGAATTCATCATTGTCTTTGGATCCAAATTCATGACACCAAGACAGTTGGGGCCTATCATTCTGATACCATATTTTTTGACAATTGTCTTTAGCTGCTCTTCCAGCTTTTTGCCTTCTTCGTTTACCTCTTTGAAGCCAGCAGTGATTACGATTACTCCTTTGATCTTTTTCTTGCCACATTCTTCTAAAACAGCAGGTACGACATCATTTTTTGTAACAACAATAGCTAAATCGATTGATTCACCAACATCAAGAACTGTCTTGTATGCTTTCATGTCAAAAACCACATCACGTGTTGGAGAAATCGGATAAATTTTTCCCTTGTAGCCTTTCATAATGTTGGATGTGATTGTACGTCCAACGCTTCCTTCCTTGTCAGATGCGCCAATGATTGCAATTGACTTTGGTTCCAACAAAGAAGCCATGTTTTTAGCTCAACGCAGTTTCGTAAATAAAGTTATTCTTGCAAAAATCAGATCTCTAGCTGCCAAGCATTTTGCCGGCCATGTTTTGAGCTCGCGGAATCCACACGATTTTGAGATTGGGTATTTTTGCCATCAGTGACCAAGCTTTTCTTGCTAGCTCACGCAAAGGCTCAGAGTTTATTGCAAATTCATGATTCAGCTGAGACACCGTATTTTTTGAATCAGAGTATATCGTAATGGTGTTATTTTCCGCGCCCAGTCTTTCAAGGGCAGATATGATTCCTAGATATTCAGCCTGGTTGTTTGTGATTCCAAGCTTTTTCTCATAGAATGAATCGCCTGTTTCCTTGACAAAATAGCCATATCCCGCATTGTCTCCACCAGAGCCATCAACGTAAACACTAAGGTCCATCCTTGTACAGTTTTGTAAGATTGACCCCTAAATTAACAATAATCAGATACACGATTGCTGCTATCACGTGCGTGACTATTGAAGCCAAGTACGGCTCGTAGTTAATCGTTAGAAGATAATACTGCAGATACCACCTAATTGCAATGTACACTATTTCGCCTGATCCTACTGATGAGATTATTTTTAAGAGATCCTTTCTGAGCCTTGGCGAATCAATTTCTCCGGATTCGGTCAAGTATTTTTTTCTATTATCCACATAAAACAGCACGCCAAAAGTAGAATAGAAAACCACTAGATCCATTACCAAAGTGTAGCTGCTGTTAAGGTAATCCTCCTGATCCGCCAAAAGCTGAGCAGTTATTGCTGAGACCATTATTGCCACAATAATTGATAAAAACAGATTTTTGTTTAGCTT
>RHCX01000028.1 GCA_010028495.1 Nitrososphaeria archaeon
GACAAATATTTCTCTGAATTTCGTCAAAAAACGATCAGATTACGGCAATGGCATTCCACTTGGAACACAGGCCAAATTATTATTCGATGGAACCTGTCTTCAAACTCTAGATAGGTTTTCTCATAACATCTGCTCACAATACAGTAAAGGCGCCGGGTAAGGGATTCGAACCCCTGAGTGCGAATGCACAACCGCTATCCAGTTGAGATTGATCTCGAGGCGGTCGCCGTACCGCTTGGCTAACCCGGCACCATGTTACAAAAAAGAGTTGTCCCTAATATAGCAAATCACACAATACAAAAACAAGTAAAATCAGAACAATACTAATGGGCTTAGACCTAAAGGGACTGATCACAAAAGAAAAGACCACATTAGAGTCGTTTGCTACCAAGGTAATCGCAGTAGATGCTTACAATACTATTTACCAGTTTTTGTCAATAATTCGCGGACCTGATGGAATGTTGTTGTCCGATTCTCGTGGTCGAGTCACAAGCCATCTGAGTGGGCTATTCTATAGAAACATCAATTTTCTGTCATTGGGAATAAAGCCGATTTTTGTCTTTGATGGAAAATCCCCGACTCTGAAAGCGGCTGAAATTGAGCGTAGAAAACAGATCAAAAAAGAGGCCACAATAAAATACGAAAAGGCACTTGCCGAGGGAAACATGGAAGATGTTAGAAAGTACGCCCAGCAGACAACATCTATGCAAGACGGAATGGTAGATGATGCAAAGCAGTTATTGGACTTGTTTGGGGTTCCATGGATTCAGGCACCCGCTGAAGGCGAGGCGACGGCAGCTCATATGACAAAGACAGGAATTGCATATGCGTCTGCAAGCCAAGATTATGATTCTATACTATTTGGGGCAAAAAAACTGGTCCGCAATTTCACAAATTCTGGTAGGAGAAAGCTGCCTAACAAAAACACCTACATCGAAATAGAACCCGAGATAATTGATACTTCACGGGTTTTATCAGATCTTGGAGTTACTGCCGAACAATTGGTCGATATTGGAATCTTGATTGGGACTGACTTTAATCCAGATGGATTTGACAGAATTGGTCCAAAGACTGCGCTAAAGATGATCAAAGAAAATGGCAAGCTGGAAAATATCAGTCAAGTTCAGGACAAACTTGCCGAGGTTCCATATGAGGAGATTCGCAAGATCTTTTTGGATCCCAAAGTTTCCGATGTTTCTGAGGTCAAGTTTGGCGAGCCAGACTATGCAGGAATTGCGAGATATTTGTCTGAAGAGAGAAGCTTTTCCAAAGATAGAGTAGAAGCGTCACTTGGAAGACTGCAAAAGAGTACGATAAAGCGTAGTCATACCCTCGAGCAGTGGTTTACTTAGGAATAACAAGATCATTAACAACAATATGGAGTCTGTTAATTGAATGCAATTGTCGATCTTAGATTTGATTCTGGTATGTCGATTTGATGCTTTTCCAATTTTATGAAATGAATTTGCTGTAAACGTTCAGACTCGCTGAATCAGGCGTCATATCCATCACATATACAACATCGACGTACAACATAACATGAGCAAATCAACTAGTAAAGGCATGTTACATGTCAATAAGAACAACAAAACAAAACCCAAGAACCTAATGAAAAAGGAATATTTAGAATCATATAACGAATTAAAAAAATCCATTATGGAAAATCAGAAAAATTGGGAAAAAGAACAAAGTGATACAAACTCATAGACCAAAAAACTTGCCCTCACGACGCCAAAGTCAAAATGGCTGGCTTTAAAGATAGATACGAATGTACTAGATGTCACAAGTTTATTCTTTATGAGAAAGAACAATGAAGACTAATTTTCTGCCAAAACTTTTTCAATAATTTCTACTTTGATATTCCTTGGATGTTTTGCATAGATCTGCATCTCATAACTTCTGCAAGAGCTTTTTTGTATGTCTTTATCAAAGCCGGCCAAAACTATCTCCGTATCAGATTGCAATATTTTTGATCCAATTTGGGACTAAACTTTCAGAATACGGCAAGGTCATAAAACCAGATACAAGAACAAAAATACATAGAGAAATAACCAAAAACGCGTGAGTTCTAATCCAGCGATTTTAGTTCTATTTTTTTCTCGTGATAACCACAATACGTAGAATCAAGACTCAGATACTGTCTTTTACATTGAGGACACATCTTGTAATAGGATAAACGGGCCCAATCAATCTCCTCACCGCACTCACTACATCGAATTGGAATTTCTCCGACTCGAAGTGTGATATAACCGCCACAATCACCATTACCGCATAAAAACAATTGCATGCCCATTCCAGCACCTACGACATCTACAATTTTGCTAAAAAGCAAAACATTTGGATCATTTTCTGCATCATATGTTCTTCTTGGCTTGTATTTGCTCACACACAATTAGGCTGTATCTACTACTTAACATGATCTACAATTGCAACAGTATCAAAATTCAACTAGACGCATTTTTGAATTGACTCAAAACATTGTCAGTCAAACAGTGGCATGTGTTACCAAAAACTCTAACCAAAAACGCACTCATACGTATTGATACGATACAATGTAAGACTTGCTTGATGGAGGAACCAGTAGATATCTAAAAGAATCACGCCAACAAATTCCAGATTACCATATTTAGAAATTTTTATGTTTACGTCGAACAGAATATACTGGGTACGAGAATTCTGAATTGATCGAATATTCGCCAGCTGGTACATATGCAAAAATGTCGCTATTTTGTACAACATCATACAGGCGTTTACCAATCACCATACTGTTTTGTTTTGCAGACAGATTTATTTTCACACACATGTTAACAGGTCCACCAAATAAATCGATGTTTGGTGAAAAGTTTGTCTTCATTATACTTACTTTACCATAATCTGCACTTATTCTATAATTCAGCCGAGGTAGTTTTTCTTTTTTAAAGATATCATTAATAGCGTCATTCATTTCCGTCATTTCTAAGCCACAATCCAAACAATTGATGAATTTATCATTTGTATATGTAGTAGAGAAATCTGGAAAATAAAATAATAAGCTGTCCCCGATATTTTTCACCACAAATCCATGATGGGAATTAACAACCTCTGCCATAATATTCAAGAATAATCCATAATACTTTTCCAGTTGTTTTGTAGTTAGCGATGCTGCAATTTCTGAAGAGTTTACAATGTCTATTATTCCAATACAATAATGCTGTGATTTTTTCAAAAAATTAACCATGTATTGTGGAGTTTTTGGATCAAACACGGTCATTGATTTGAGATAATCCACATGTTGTGAGATAAGAGAGGTTTTCATTAATAACTTCACACCATGGTTATTATCGTAGCATATTAACCATGAATATTCGGAACGTCTGAACGACTGACAGTTACATAGATCAAGTCTAGAGGGTTAATTGTAGATATTTTACTCTAGGCCTGATAAATTCCAAATTCGAATCAGGCATCATAGAAATTAGCATGTGTAGAGATCACGAATAACTAACAAAGACACAGATGATATTGAATTAAAAAAATTAGGCAGGAATTGCATTAATCAAATGTTTATGATATTTGCTTGCGGCATATTCTGGGATTTCAATGATTTTTGATAGTACCTTAGCACAGTTACCGCATATCGGCATACTGATTTCCGCATCATATCGAATTTCACCGACATATTTTTCACATTTGTAACAATGAACAACTTTTAGATCATAGAGATTCATGCCAAACACATTCCAGTGATGTTTAAAATTCTCACATTCATACTTCTGTATTGCATTCCTACCTTATAAGATGGCCGTTTTCTTTATTTTGTATTTGATTTATCTGAGCACCAATACCAATTACCAATGTTCTTATAGATAACATGCTATTATTACAGCATGAAAATACTAGGAGATCATTGGAATCATGAAATAAAGGCACCATTCAAAAAAATTATTGCTTGGGATACACTCTTCTTTAGTTTGGGAATTGGTGTTGGTGTCGGATTAGGCGTATTTGTAACCACGCTTTAATTTTTTTATACAAATACTTGATTTTGCAACAACCATATTTTGAAACTTGTAGATGTCTTTTCACCCAGTCAGCAGTTAGATCTTGATACAAATCATAAGTAATATTTTTTAATGATTGTAAAATGTTCCAAATTATGAAGACTATACCAATACTGGCAACAGTAGCGGTTTTATGATATTGGACAATGCCTTTGCCGAGAAATCCGGCAAAGAAGAAGTCCAAAGCATAATGACAGCATACAAAAAGGCAGTTGATGCAGCTCAAAAAGAGTTCAAGTCTGCAGTTGAAAAAGCCCAGGCAGATGCACGCAACGCAATAGCAAAGGGCTTGCCGACTGATGAGATAAACTCCCAATCCAAGGCAACAATTGCCAAGGCAAAAACGGATCTCAAAGCAGCAAAGGATTTGGCCAAAAAAGAGGCAAAAAAGAATCTTGACCTGCTAAAAATAAACGTCAAGCCTTAAGCCCAATTTTTCTACTGGATTTGTTTTTTCAACTCGTCAAATGCTAACTGTATTTCTGACACTGCCGCGCCATCTTCTAGTGTACTCACGTCACCAATTCTCTCATTTGATGCGATTGCTTTTAGAAGTCGTCTCATTATTTTGCCACTTCTGGTTTTTGGTAATTTTGAGACAAAATAGATCGATTGTGGAGTTGCTATTGCGCCAATGTCTTTACGTATTGTATCGACTAGCTCTTTTTTCAGAGAATCTGTAACTCGGATTCCTTCTTTTGGAACTAGAAAAGCAATGATTACTTCGCCCTTGATATCATCTGGAATTCCACAGACTGCAGCTTCTGATATTGAATGATGTGATACCAGACTCGACTCCAATTCTGCAGTTCCGATTCTATGTCCAGCTATTTTGAGTACATCATCTGCTCTACCTAAAAGCCAGAAATACCCATCCTTGTCTTGGATCGCATAGTCGCCAGTATAGTAGATGTCTTTGTACTTTGACCAGTAAACGGTTTTGTATTTTTCATCATCATTCCATAGACCAGTCAGCATTCCAGGCCATGGCTTTCTGATAACCAGATATCCTTTGGTGTCCGGCGGTAATTGTTTTCCTGATTCATCCACTATTGCCAAATCAACTCCCGGAATTGCAAACGCGCCAGAACCCGGCTTGAGTGGAATTGTTTCAATTCCTGGCAATGGAGATATCATCATAGCTCCCGTTTCTGTCTGCCACCATGTATCAATAATTGGACATTTTGATTTTCCGATTGTATTGTAGTACCATTTCCAGACCTCGGGATTGATTGGCTCGCCAACTGTACCTAGCAATCTAAGACTTGACAAATCAAATGAATTTGGAATTGAATCTCCAAACTTCATGAACATTCGCAGTGCTGTCGGCGTGGTGTAAAATATCGTAATCTTGTATCTCTGGATCAAATCCCACATTCTTGCAGGACTTGGATAGTCTGGAGCACCCTCATACATGACCTGAGTTGCGCCACAAATCAAAGGTCCGTATGCGACATAGCTGTGTCCTGTGACCCAGCCAATATCTGCAGTACAAAAGTAAACGTCGGAATCCTTGATGTCAAATGCCCAGCGATATGTGGCGGAGACATGAGTAAGATATCCTCCAGTATCATGCAGGACTCCTTTTGGTTTTCCGGTGGTTCCTGATGTATAGAGAATGTACAATGGATGGGTTCCATCTAGCTTTTCTGGTTGACAGACATTTGACGATTTGGATAGTAAATCGTTCCAATGAATATCTCGTTTTGTCATTGTGACGGGATTTTTTGTTCTGGTTAGAACAATTACATTTTGAACAAAATCCAGATCAGATACTGCAATATCAATTACATCTTTTAGCTTGACTATGCCACCTCGTCGATATCCACCATCTGCAGTTATGATTAATTTTGATTGGGAATCAATTACCCTGTCTTTAATCGATTGAGCTGAAAACCCTGAAAATATTATTGTGTGTATTGCGCCGATTCTTGCACATGCCATTATTGACATGATTAGTTCTGGCACCATTGGGAGATAGATTGTGATTCTGTCGCCTTTTTGTATTCCTAGAGATTTTAGTCCGTTTGCCAGTCTTTGAACTGAATCCAATAATTCTCCATATGTTACTGATCTTCGTTCCTCGTTTTCTCCTTCCCAGAAAATAGCAACCTTGTCTTGGTTTTGGATATCCAGAGCATTGTATGATGCATTGATTTTACCACCGACAAACCATTTTGCAAATGGTGGATTCCATTCTAACGCAGTATGCCATGGCTCAAACCAATGGAGTTTTTTTGCCTGCGACTCCCAGAACTTTACAAAATCTGCTGATGCATCTCTGCGTGTTTTAATGTCATTGTTTCCAAGACCAACAAGATACGAGTCCACGATATCAAGTCTCAATAGTACTTTCTAAATTTTGATACAGAGCCGCCAAACTATGCAGAACTAGGCAGTTTTACGCATGATTTGATACAGATGTTGACAAACTAGGATAACCTAGGATATTTTGTGGGTCGTGTAACCCCATAATTTAACCACGGAATTAAAATTAGAAAAAAGGGATTTTGTGCCCCTTACTGTGCCTGCATGTCTGCAAACCAATCTGATCTCTCAGTTTGTTTAACGGTGTTTGTCGGTGGCTGAGGCAGGTTTGCGCTGACTACCTCTTCTCTATTTTCGGCCGGAGAAGGTGCAGTGTTTGCAAATACTGGTTGCGCCGATGTGTTTGCTGACTCTGAAGGTTTTGCTTCAGCTGAATAGGAAGGTGCACTTGGAGTGTTCTCAACTGTCTGTCCGTTGTTTGTGACAAGATATGATACTGCGGAGTTTTGGATTTGTGCTTGCTGGTTCACGTCGTTGCGAATACCATCCAAGGAAAGATCAGATATTCTTCGCTGAATGTTTGTGATCTCTGCCTTTTCATGGTCGATGTGTTCCATTATTTCGCCGGTGTGTGTCTTGATTAGATCATATTTTGCTTCAGAGATTTCGTTGCTCTTGAATTGGACTTTGGCATCAAACAACAATGTCTTTACAGTCTTTAGCTGTGCACCTAGCTCTTCGAGACGTGAGCCTAGCGCTGATGAAATCTGCTTTTCAGCCTCTTCCAGCGTCAGCAATTTGGACTTGTATTTTTCGTGAATGATTTCTGCGTCCTCTTTCATTTCGTCGTTTTCTGAGACAATGTCAATCAGTGCTTTGAGGCGTCTGATTGTCAGTCCTTTTTCTCTGAGGAATCGTTGTGCGTCGAGTCTCCATTTCGGTATGTAGATTACGACTTCGCCTTGAACAACTAATTGCTCAAACGGGATTTGATTTAGTCCTTGTAGACCACAGTCAACTCCCACAGTCTGTATGGAGCCATCAATATCGGTTATAGTACCGATGACTTTGCCCATTTGGGTGCCATACATGTCTTTGACTTGCTTGCCGATAATCTCGACTTCGTCCTTGTTCATTGGCTAAAGTTGAGCGTTGTATATAACCGGCAAAATGTAAACAAGTGTTCTATTTTTGGTAAGAAGAAATTAACCAAGTCGTTTGGCCAGTCGCAATTTTAAAATTTGATTCCGTATTTTGGTACTATAATGATAGACAAGGGTAACTTGGACCAGATACTAAATTTCGTATCCCAGCGATGGCTTGAGCTTTCTAAGGATCCAAAAAACAAGGTCTTTGCCAATCTGCCATCCAACTTTTGGATGAATTCTGCTGGAGGAAAAGCAGGTGAGAAAGGCCATTGGATCACAATGCTGGTTTATACCGAAAATGACTCTGATGCTGCATCGCTAAAAGAGGTCATGCTACGATGGCAGGCAAAGGGATCTGCGCCACCGCAACCGCCAGTGCCGGACTTAATCAACATAAAAAGAAAGACAAATTAGATTCGCAAATTCTGAGAATTTGTTGAGTGAATTTACCCCGGAAGAAAAGGAAAAGCTGGCAAAGCATTTTTCAAACTCTGATGATTCCGTGTTCGCCATAATTACTCCTCGTCAGGTTGATCGCGGCGCTCTGATGTCTCGCTATTCCAGGACCGATAAAAGTATGAGAAGAATTTTTCTTGACGAGTTTTTGTCAAATGAAAATCGTGGTGAGGAATTTTACAATAAGGTCCTGATTGAATATGGGGATGATTCCGTTGCAGAACTTGGTATTGCGCAAATTGCAATAGAATGCATATCCAATATTGCGGTTAAAAAAATAGAGGACAGAAGAATAGGACTATCATATCTGGAAAAATCATCTCGCTATGTTTCGTGGGACAAAAAAGTAAATGGTGAATACAAATTTTTAAAAGAGAAAACAATCATGGAATCAAAGTTTGCGGATTCATATCTGCAAGCATGCAATTTGGATTTTGATATTTATTCCAAAAATATCGAACCCATGCTCAAATTCGTGCGTGAAAAAGAGCCAATTGAGAAGCTCAAATTCAAAGAATCATCAACTGGAATGGAAGTAGAATTTTCCAAATTAAAAAATGAATCTGATATAAAATCTGCAACATTCATCTATAATGCAACAACAAAGGCAAAGGCATTAGATATTTTGCGAGGACTGCTTCCTGCATCTACACTGACCAATGTTGGAGTATCCGGTAATGGTCGTGCCTTTGAATATCTTTTGACCATACTGTTAAGCTCGGAGCTGGAAGAAGAGCGTGTGATTGCGCACAAAATCAAGAATGAGTTGGATACCACCATTAGGGCTTTTGTTCGCCGTGCCACAGACAAGTATGGCATGGCCACACAGGACTATTTGAAATCTGTCCAGAAAAAATCCCAAGCAATATCAAAGAAAATTCCATCAAAACACAAGGGACCACTTGTCAAGATTGTTGATTATGAATCAGAATCTGCTGGAATCGACAAAATAATTGCCGCAATGATTTATGAGTCACAGACCATTCCGTATGGAGAGATTTTATCCAGAGTTAAGAAAATGAGTAAAAATTCCAAAGCAAAAATCATTTCAGACTTTGCCAAGCTTCGACAAAACAGAAGACAGCGACCCCCACGAGCATTTGAGATGACCAATTACACATTTGATATAATTGGAAACTTTGGCATGTTCCGTGATTTGCACCGACATAGAGTTCTAACATTGGAGCGACAGTTACTGACTACTGATCATGGATACAGTACTCCAAAGGAAATTTTGGAGCTTGGAATACAATCAGAGTACGATTCCTGCATGAAGAATACAAAAAAGGTGTTTGATTCCATGCGTACAAAAATGCCGCATCCGGCACAGTATGTAGTCAATTTTGCATACAACTATCCGTTTTTCATGAACATGAATCTGCGAGAAGCGGTGCATCTAATAGAATTAAGAACAATACCGCAAGGACATATCGATTATCGCCAGGTAGCTCAGAAAATGTTTTTAGAAATTCAGAAAAAACAGCCAAACCTGTCCAAGATTATCAAATACGCAGATCTCAAATCATATGAATTGGAAAGATTCGAGTCGGAAAAAAGAATAGAAGAAAAAAGAAAATCATCCAAATAGGAATAATCCTCTAATAGTGTTTTAGTGTAATTGCATTATGGAAAAAATAGAAAAATCAGACAAGGAATGGAAATCCCAATTATCAGATGATGAGTTTGACGTATGTCGAATGAAGGCAACCGAGCCACCATTTACTGGAAAATACACATACTGCAAAGACGATGGAATCTATCGTTGTACCTGTTGTGGTAACGAATTATTCAATTCCAATACAAAATATGATTCAGGATCAGGTTGGCCTAGCTTTTGGGAGCCAATTCATGAGAATAGTGTCAAGTATGAGCGAGATTCGAGTTATGGAATGACGCGAGTAGAGGTCATGTGTGCAAAATGTGATGCACATTTGGGCCATGTCTTTGAAGATGGCCCCAAGCCTACAGGAAACAGATTTTGCATTAATTCTGTATCTCTCAAGCTTGAAAAGAGCTAGTCCAACCATTATTAATAAATCTGGATAAACTCAAGGCTAGAGTAGAAAATGAGAATCATAGTATGTGGTTTTGGAACGGTAGCGCAAAGCTTTGCCAAGCTTTTGGTATCAAGAACAGATGATCTATACGCAAAATATGGGATAATGCCAAGAATCGTTGGCGCATTCGATACTCATGGTGGCGCAATGGACCAGTCAGGCCTTGACTTGACCAAACTGGTTGAGGTCAAGAAAAAATACGGCTCTATCAAAAATTATGATAAATCAAAAAAGAAATGGTCGGGTCTTGACATAATCAAAAATGTAGATGCTGATGTCCTGATTGAAACTACAGCTAGCAACTACAAGGATGCAGAACCTGGTATGTCACACATCATAACTGCAATGAAACGTGGAATGCATGTCATATCTGTTAACAAGGGACCGTTAGCTTTGGCATTTCCATCTTTGATGGAGCTTGCAGTGTATAACCAAGTCCAGTTTAGATTTTCAGGAACGGTAGGTGGCGGAACTCCAATTTTGGACTATGCAAAGAACAGCTTGCGAGGTGAACAGATTACATCATTTGCTGGAATATTGAATGGTACAACAAACTATATCCTGACCAACATGGCTCATGGGATGAGCTTTGCACAGGCACTCAAAGACGCCAAGTCACGCGGATATGTGGAAGCTGATGAATCACTAGACTTGGATGGCTTTGATGCAGCTGCAAAACTGGTTATCTTGGCAAACTGGATTATGGGAATGAAAGTCACCATGCCAGACATCAAAAGAATCGGAATTCGCAAGGTTACTAGTGAGGATGTGAAGAAAGCTGCAAAAAAGAAAATGGCAATAAAGCTAATTGCATCATGTAACAAAGAACTCGTAGTGTCTCCAAAAGAGATACCAGTTGACGATCCTCTGTGTGTTAATGGTACTCTGAATGCGATATCATTTACATCAGAGCACTCTGGAACCCAGACCATAATAGGCAAAGGTGCAGGCGGAACAGAGACTGCCAGCGCCATATTGCGTGACTTACTAGATATCAGAAAGGAAATCTTGCGAGATTGAAATCAAATCTCATATCAAAATCAGAGACGTCGGAAGTGTTAGCGCAAGTAGCTGCACAGTGGAAAGTAGAGATACCAAAGATAAAGAACCTAAAGATTTACGAGTTTGAAGATGGACAAATTATAGTTGGAGAAGGACTAACTGCAATCAAAATTGGTGAGAATTACTTGCCATTTTTATCAGATAGCGTAACGCTTGCCAAGTTTCCAAGTGTGATGGTGGATATGGGGGCAGTCAAGTTCATGTGCAATGGCGCAAACGTGATGCGTCCTGGAATTCGCAGTTTTGGAGAATTTGAGAAAGGTCAAATTGTGTGTATAATTGAAGAATCTCAGAAAAAATCTTTGGCGGTAGGTCGAGCGTTGGTGTCTAGTCAAGAAATGGCTCAGATGAGCAAAGGAATCGTCATAGAAAATCTACATTACATTTCTGACAAGTATTGGGAAGCTAAAAAGACGATTAAAGATTAGAGTTTCTCTGTAAACTCTTTTGTGCCTTGCTTTGTAATCACAAGGACATCAATTCCGTCACCAGAAAATGAATCTCTCATTGTTGCTGCTTTGACAGATTTAATTGCCAATTCTGTTGCCTCTTTTTCAGTCAAGTTTGGCTTGAACTGTTGGTCTAAAACACCTAATGCCATTTCGGCACCGGTTCCAACTGCCGCATAGTCATCCGGCAATACTGAACCTAGTGGGTCCAATGTGAATATTGATGGCTTTCCAACTACTCCACCAACTATAACCTGAGTCAATAATGGAAAGAATCGTCTCTCATACATCATGTTGGACATCATTTTTGCTATGGAGTTCTGCGGAATGTCTCGCTTTAGCTCCATTTTACGTATCTTTGCCAATGCCTTTATCTGCAAAACCAAGATTTGCATGTCTGCAACGAGTCCTGCCACGCTTGTGCCGACCTTGTCAGTTAACGTGTAGGTTTTCTTGGTGGTTTTAGAAACCAGAAAATTTCCGTATGCGATTCTTTTTTCGCTTGCAAAGACAACTCCGCTATCGAATGTGATTCCGACTGCAGTTGCTCCTGGCATGTACATTGACATGTTTTAGCTTGGTTTGGATGCACTTTAAAGTCTTTTCTGGGTTGTATAGGCTCAGAACTTGGCCAAAATATGGCACATGCACTTGGTAGTCTTTTTGAGTAGATCGATTCTTGCAAATTCGTTTGGAGAATGGATCCTTGCAAACATAAAAGTCGATCCAATTGAGATGCATGGTGCCTTCAGTACGGATGCAAAAGAATGCATTGGACCAGTTCCCGCATTCGATACATTAACGATATAGCTACCAAATGATTCCTTTGCAGATTCTTTTACTATATTCACAAAAGGATCGGATGAATTAGTTCTTGATGCTGCTTCTCCATGGAATATTTTGACATCAATGTCTGAATAACCGTGTTTTTTCAGGTGTGTCTTTAATCGTGAGATTTGTTTTTTTGGGTCCATCTTGGGGACCAGTCTGAAATCGATTTTTACACTGGCAGAAGCTGGAAGTACTGTCTTTGCTCCCTGTAATGTATAGCCCGAAATCATTCCTGCAATGTTACAGGTAGGGTCGCCTGCAAGTGCTTTTTTTACCTCGATTCCTTTTTTGCCATTCACAAATTGTGTTATTCCGTATTCTGCCTTGAATCCAGACTCGTCAAATGGCTCTTTTGATAACAGTTCCAAGTCTTTTTTGGTAAATGGTGTAACTTCTTTGTACCAGTCCTTGATGAGTATTTTGCCTGATGAGTCGCGCAGAGTTTGTAGTGCGCCAATCAGTCTCCAAGCTGGATTTTTTATTATTACAGCAAGGCTAGAATGTGCATCGCGTACAGATTCTTTTGCAGTCAACTCCACATATAGCAATCCCTTCATTCCAAGGCCGATTATTGGTCTGTCCTTTGCATCAACATAGCCAAACTCCCAGATTACCCCATCGCATGAGAATTTCTTTTGGTATTTTTTGAGATATTGTTCGATATGTGTACTTCCAATTTCTTCCTCACCTTCGATTACAAATTTTACTGTACATGGAACATCTCCTGTCTCTTTAAGAAAAGCCTCGACTGCCTTAATTCTGGTTATCAGTTCACCCTTGTCGTCTGCAGATCCTCGACCGAATATTTTGTTGCCTTTGACTTTACCACTAAACGGAGGATCATCCCATAACTCAAACGGCTCGGCAGGCTGGACATCATAATGATTGTAAAATAGAATGGTTTTGTTTGGGTTTTTCTTTGATTTTATTTCTCCATAGACCAGAGGTGCAACTCCTTTCAATCTTAGAATCTCTGATTTTATTCCAGATTTTTTTAGCATCTTGGCAACAAGAGCCGCGCATTGCTCGATTCCTTCGTTTTTTGCAGAAACGCTTGGCTGTCTAATTAATGTCTGCAGATCAGATACCAGTCCAGGCATGGAGTTATCCACATGTTTTAGAATATTTTTCATCGAATCACTTTGTCAAATGGTTTCATTACAGACGGTATGAAGTCAATCAAATCTGTCGCCACAATATGTAGACCATTTTTCTTTTGTGCCTGAATTCCTGCCAATCCATTGACAAACGATGCGGCAGCTGCCGATTCCAAACCATTTCTGTTTTTAGCAAGCATTGCAGCAACCAGCCCAGACAGTACATCTCCAGTTCCTCCAACAGTCATTGATGCCAGATTCTTTGGATTAATGTACGTGTTTTTTCCATTTGATATGACGTCGGTCGGTCCCTTGAGAAGTATAGTTACAGAGTGTTCCTTGGCGTATTTTTCTACAATACTTGTTCGTTCTTTGATTTTATTTGATGGTAAAACCCCAAACATTCTCTCAAATTCACCTGCATGCGGCGTCAGTACAATATTTTTGTCGGGTAAAATAGGCAAAATTGAGCTAATCAAAGCGCTTGCATCTAATGATAATCTGACATCTTGAGCAGACAGTTCACGAATCAGAGTTTTCAGACCTTCTTCATCTGCTACGGATAGTCCCATCCCTATTGTTGCAGAATCCATACCAGCTTGAACTTGGCCTAAAAGCTTGTTTGCAGAGCCTCGAGTCAGCTTGGCATCAACCATCGGGATCACAATTAGATTTGGAGAAATAGCTCGTGTTGCAGATGCATTAATCTTTGGCACTGCAGTATATACCAAGTCAGTTCCTGCACGCAGTGCAGCGAGCGATGATAGAACTGGTGCTCCGTGATACACATAACTTCCTCCAACAACCAAAACCTTGCCATTTTGCCCTTTACGAGAATTTGTTTTTCGACCAGGAATGAATTTCTTAACCAGAACAGAGGTTAGCTTTTGCAACAACATGATAAAATTTGGTTTGGATAAATTTTCTTCGTTTATTCCGAGGCTGGCTTTTCTTCAGTTTCTTTTTTGGGCTTTCTGTCGAAGAATGCCTTTCTTGCAAACGCGATATAGGTAGTGTGTCCTATACCATAGAAGGAGTGTCTTGTTTTTCCTTCGCGTGCATCTATTGTACGGAGTATGTGTTCAGAGCATTCTATATCGGTAAATTCGTTTTCTATTAGAGAAGATGTCAGCTTTTCCAGCTGGTTCATGGTAGGACATATTGCGATCATTGCTCCAGAGCCCTTGAGCATCTTTCGCACCTGTGGAACCACAGTCCAAGGATCGCCCAAGTCCACTACAACCATATCTGCTTCTGTGATTGGCATCTTCTTGGCAACTTTGAGATCCATCTCATGCATTGTGACATATTTCATCATGCCAGCTCGTGTGATGTTCTTTTTTGCAATCTCCATGAACTCCGGTGCGACGTCAAATGTGTAAACATGTCCTCGTGGCTTTACAATACTGGCCAAAAATGTAGTCAGTGCACCGCTTCCGGTTCCAATCTCCACTATTGTTTGTCCCGATTGAACGCCAGAGCGAGCTGCAATATATCCGAGATCTTTTGGATAAACGATTTGTGTGCCGTGCTGGCTTCTCATTACAAAATCATGAATTGTCGGCTCTAACAAATAGACATACTTGTCCTTGTTTGTTCTTAATCGAGACCCGTATTCCTTCCCAATCGCATCTGCGTGTTTTATCACACCGACGTGAGTGTGCAATGATTGCTTTTTGTCGATTTTTTGCAACCACTTTTTGGAATCATTATAGAAAAACAAAACGTAAGCGTTGTTCTTTATTTTCATAAATCTCGCACTTGGCAGTTCGAATAATAAGCTATCTAGAAGGTTTTTGCCTTTTGGATCTTGCGTAAAACATCCAGATAATCTCGGATTTGTGCATGAGACGGATTGAGGTCCATTAGGTGCTGTACGTTTACGTTTAGCTTTGCAAGCTCTTCGTAGATGTTCTTGTCTTCTATGGTATCAACTAAAGCCTGCAATGAAAACGGTTTTTGCAATAATTCCACTATCTGGTTGAGATTCTTGATTGAATCCATGAGTGTTTCCTGCACATATGCAGACGCAAATATGATTCTCTGAGATGGCTTTAGTCCCAAAATCTCCTTTGCAGTCTGTAGTCCGTTCAATTTTGGCATTGAATAATCCAATACCACGGCGTCAAAAGGATTGTCCGGGTTTAGTGCAAGCTGTTTTGAATATCGAAAAACGCAGGCTTCTCCATCCAGTGCACTGACCACTTCGTGACCTTTATCTTCAAGAATTGTTGTGTATTGTGAAATCAAGTCAGGCTCGTCATCTGCGATTAGTATCTTCATGTTATACTATCAATATCGGACGAATATAGGAGTTATTGTGTAATTATTTCTGGCTGTTTTATTATTCGGTGTATTGTGTTAACTATGCCGTCAATTTCGTATGGTTTGTATACAATAGCAGATGTGTTTAGTTTTTTGAGTTTCTTTTCAGTATCAGATGTCAGATCAGCTGTTACCATTATCACTTTGGCTGCAGGATCAATCACTCTTACTCCAGCTAGACCATAAAATCCATCATAATCAGGCATCATCACATCTAGTAGAATGATATCCGGTCGGAGTTTTTCGTATAGTTCTATTGCGGATTTTCCATCATAGCCTTTACCGATGACATCTACGCCTTTGATTTGCAGATATTCGCAAAACACTTCTACTGTATCTATATCATCATCAACTACCACTACTCGAACCATCTTCATTTTCCTCCCAGCACTTTTGATGATACCACTTGACATCATACAGGACTGCGCCTTCGGTAATCTCTACAATATCCTTGCAGACTGCGCATTTGTTGTCTAGATGAATGTCATAGACTTGTGCCATGAAATCAAATTCTGGCGAATAATTTTATGATCTAGTCTGTTTGATCTGAACAAACTACATTCTTGCAGGTGTGCCTATTCCAATCAAATCCAGTGCATTTTGCAGGCATTTTTGGAATGATTGTACCAGACAAATTCTTGCATTTAGCATGTCAGGCGTTGCATCCAGTACTCTGACATGCTCATAAAATGCATTGAATGTTACTGCCAGAGAATAACAATATTTTGCAATGACTTTGGGCGATAGATTGTTTGCCGCATCCTGTACTGCCAAGTCTAGTTTACCGATTGCTTTTACCAGTGCCGCTTCGTAATTGTCTTGCAGTAAATCATAGTTTGCATCAAAGTTTGGCGTAATGTTTGATTTTTCTATAATTCTTCCTGCTCGTGCATATGCATATTGGATGTATGGTGCGGTGTCGCCTTCAAGGCTGAGTGATTTTGTAGTGTCAAATGTTATGATTTTGTCCAAGTCTTGCTTTATCATCTCATAGCGTAATGTAGCTACGCCGACATTTCTTGCGATTTGCTGTAAAACATCATCAGATAGTTCAGGATTGCGTTTTCTGGTTTCATCGGATGTCTTTTGCTCTAAAGTATCCAGAATTTTGTCTGCGTTTACGTACAGACCTTTTCTGCCAGACATTTGTGCGCTTTTTCCACCGGTTTCCATACCCAAAGAGTTTGCAGTATCCGATGATAATGTGACAGACTCGTATGAAAGATGGATGTATTCTTTTTTGCCCTGTCCGAACTTATTCATCAGATCTGTTATGATGTTTTGGAGTCGAGCTTGTCGAGAATCAATTACAGTTATTACTTTGTCTGAAGAATAATTTTTCTTTGGAGAGTTATTCCGTACAAGAGTAGTCTGATAGAGCGTCTTGTTATTTTGTTGTGAGGGATATTCTTTGTAGTAGAACGGATCCTCGACCAGACCTAGCTTCCAGGCGGCATATGGAATGTCTTTTGCAATATATGTAGCCGTACCATTGCTCCTAACCAAAACCTTGTCCTCTTCGCCTTCAGCCATTATCACCCAGCACCCCTTGTTTTTGCCGTCGGACTCGAACTTTATGAGATTCATCTGCTTTAGTCTTTCAAATATTTGCGGCCACAAATGAGAGCGAACTATCTCGGATTCAAAGTTCAGGCAATCATATGACACGCCTAATCTCCAGCATGTTTTTAGCTGCTCAGCCAGTACTCGCGCGGTTATTTCAGAAGCAAGTTTTGCAGTCTCGGAATTGCCATCTTCTATTTCTTTGAGCATTGTGTTTCTTTTTTCCTGCAATTCAGGATTGGTTGTGTATTTTTCAGTGGTCTTGACATAGACTTCATCACCACAATAATGATCAAATTTCTGTCCTGCTGGAGGATCTTGTGAGAATCCAAGTATCCTGAATCCAAGTAAGATATCTGCCACTTGCAGTCCGGAATCATCAACATAGTTCAGAGTCTGAACAGAATAGTTTGCTTTTCTCAAAATTCTCACAATAGAATCTCCAACTACAACATTTCTCACATGGCCTATGTGTAGTGCCTTGTTCGGATTGACACTAGTATGTTCAACTGTTATTTTGGCACCTTTGCCGACATCGGTTTTCCCGTAATCGTCTTTTTGCGATTCCACGATAATGATTTTTGCAAGATTGCCATTGTCTGCATAAAAATTCACATAGCCTGAAGGATGTGCCTCTACTTTTGATACCAGTCCGCCAACAAATTTCTCATACTGACTAGATATCAGCTGCGCAATCTCGTTTGGTCTTTTTTTGAGTTGCTTTGCTGCCAAAAACGCTACGTTACAACTGACATCGCCAAAGCCTTCCTTTGCAGGTTCTAAAGAAAATGTAAGGCCTGCAATTCCTTCTTTTTCCAATACAGATAGCAGGTTTTTTCTGATTTCATCTAGTAAAACGCGAAAACTCATCATTACATCTCCGAAAGCATCGGCGCAAGCTTGTCCAATGCCTCTATTACTCCATCTCCAGCATGAGCGGATGAAACCATACTTGCGTGTGATTTTACATCGTCAAATGCATTTCCTACAGCAATGCTGTACTTTGCCAGATTAAACAACGGGACGTCGGTTTCGCTGTCACCTATTGCTATAACATCCTCAGAAGATACGCCCAGTTTTTGCATCACCACTTTGAATCCCGTGGCTTTGTCTATGCCTGATGAGTTTATGTGGATTGCATATTGACTGTCGGCCATTACCACATCCAGTGCAGATTCTCTGATTAGTTTTTGCCCGTGCGACACATCGAATGTTCTCTCCAATACAACTTCGGTCATTCTTGGAAAGACTGGCTTTTCTCTGACGTTGTCGATTTTAGATTTGATTAGAGATAATGCTTCGATGCATGCTTGCTTGTTACCAATTAGATGATGATCATTGGATCCGTACGTGATGCATCCGCCATTTTCTCCAACGCCGACAGTATTAAGTCCACCAAACACTCCAAGCAAATAAGCTTCAACAGATGATCTTCCCGACACCAAAATAACATTATGTCCTGTTTTCTTCAAATGTCGCAAAGAGTTGAGTGCACCAAGATGGATTCGTCCTCCACCATTTTCCGTTATGGTACCATCGATATCCACTGCAAATGTCTTGTGCCTCATGTGCTGAGTAGCATTGCAGCCTAGATAATAATCAATCAAAAGATTTTATTGACAAGCTACGTTTTCATAATTGAATTATGGGAATTCCCGAAAAAATTAAAGCTATTCAAGATCAAATTCATCAGACTCAGCTGAACAAGGCAACAGAGCACCACATTGGTTTGCTCAAGGCAAAAATTGCCAAGCTAAAGCGGGAGCAGGAAACAGTCCAGACGAAAAAGACTGGAATCAGCTCTGATGGATTTGATGTAAAAAGATCAGGTGATGCCACAGTGGTATTCATTGGATTGCCAAG
>RHCX01000029.1 GCA_010028495.1 Nitrososphaeria archaeon
AAAACAAATCTGATCAGTCTTGCAGCTCAGGCAGTACTTGGAAAGGAGCTGCCAAAGATACCTCAAGACAAATGGAAAAAGACTCCTATCCATGGAATCAAAATGCCCCAGTTTTCGTTCATGCAGTTGGAAGGGGCCGACATTGTCCTTGGTGTGGAAATGCAATCCACTGGTGAGGCAGCTTGCTTTGGAGACAGCTTTTACGATGCATTATCCAAGGGACTTGTTTCTGTTGGATATAACCTGCCAAAGACTGGAACAGCACTAATAACAATAGGAGGTGCTGAGAACAAGGAAAAACTGCTTCAGACAATGGCGACTCTAAAAAATCTGGGCTTCAAGTTGTTGGCAACAGAGCACACTGCGGAATTTTTGGAAGAAAAGAACATCGGCGATGTGCAAATCGTGCACAAGATTTCAGAGCCGGAGCGAAAACCAAACATCTCTGATTTGCTATATGAAAGAAAGATCAATTTTATCATCAACATTCCATCAACATCAACATTGGAAAAATACGTGGGAATGTTAAATGATGAATACCAGATAAGACGAAAGGCAATCGAGCTTGGTATACCTGTATTGACCACACCGGAGCTTGCGGAATCGTTTGTCAAGACTCTGGAATGGATGACGCACAACGAAACCACCAAAAAAGCATTGGAATCCTACGATCCGATCTAACTAATTATGTGTAATCTGGCATGTTCTGACTTTTTCTTCATAAATTTCTGTTCACTGCCTCACTGACTAAAACATGGAGATTCACAAATCTAGTAATTTTCTCATGTCTTTGTACCTGTTTCTGATGGTGACTTCGGTCACACCTGCGGCCATGGCAATGTCTTTTTGTGAAACATCAACATCATATTTTACACATGAGATGTATAGTGCAGACGCTGCCATTCCCATCGGATCTTTTCCAGCCGTGATTCTCTGATCATTTGCGTTTTTTAGAATCTCAAGAGCATATCGTTTTACTTTTTCATTTACTCCAAGCTTGTTTGCTATTTTTGATATACAGGTAATCGAATTCACGACAGGCATTTTGAGTTCTAATTCATTTACAAGCATTCGATAGTTTTTTGTCAAGTCTTTTCTTTTGATGTTGATTGCTTTGGCAACATCATCCAAAGTTCGCGGCATTTCAACATCTCTACATGCAGCATAAACTGCAGCGGCAAGAACTCCTTCTATTGATCTTCCACGAACTAGGCTTTTCAATAATGCTTTTCGATAAAAGTAAGCTGCCTTTTCAACTACGGCCCCTGAAAGCGTAAGCTTGTCCTTTAGTTTGTCCAGCTGGGTAAACGCATGTCTTAGATTTCTGTCGCTTTGCTCACTCATTTGACTACGACTATCCCACGTGCGAAGTCGCTTCATCTCGTGCTTTGCATGTGATGAGAGTGGTTTGCCAGTGGCATCTCTATCTGCAGCTCCAATAGTTGTGGCAAGACCCATGTCATGTATTGCAAGTGATGTCGGCATTCCTACTCTGGTTTTATCATCACGGTCGTCTTTTGTTATATTGCGTTCAGGGCCGGATTCTTGAATTTGTTCCTCTATTACAAATCCACAACTGCGACAAAATCGTTCGCCTGTGACGGCGTCCGTAATCGTCATTCCTTTGCATCGCCTACAAATTCCTTCAGGATTGAGTGTATGGGATACCATCGAAAACCAAGAACCGAATTTCCTGCATTAAAAATCCAACACGTGTATGTTGTCTCTGGAATTTAGATTTATTTCCTTTAATACCTGTGCGGTTTTGGAGTTGCATTCCCGCGGAATTGCAATGTAGAATGGTAATCGTGTTTTTTCCGAGATGCCCGAACGCATCAGTCTTCTGGCAAAATCGTTAAACTGCTCTTTTGTTCTTGGCTCCTCAATCTCTGTGCACATTTTTGCCTTGCCTATGTACCCAAGATGCTTTACACGATCAAACGCTATGACATCTGGCGCATGTCTGTTGATTACAAACGGCTTTTGATAATTATCATAATCTGCATATTGAATTTCAAGACCCAGTGAGGAAAAATGGTCAATTAGATTTTTGGTCAGGGATTTGTGATCATGTCGTCCTTTTGTCAACGCATTAGGACAATAGTGCTACTATTAACCCTTGGTAATACATGAACAAATTACTGCAATTATTACGGTAATAACCTCGTCGGAAAAATTACTTGCCAATGCATCAAAAGTCAAAATTTCAGCTGGTTGAAAAAAGAAAACAGACCTATGTTAGGTCACTTTGATTTTTTCTTGCCTTTGGATTTGGATGCTTTTTTTGCTTTTGCGGCCATGCATGTAAGTAATTTTTGTGTTATTAAGTATGCTTATTTCAAAATTTTTGTGATGATTCTCACTACAAACTCAAAATCTAGTCCATACGATCTAGTGAAAAAGAAAAAAAAGAATTTACTGACTCTGTGGGGTTTCAGAATCAGATTCATCCTGTCCGTTTTGCGGCATCATCTTGCCAAAGTCATGACCATGTCCGAAATGATCGCGACCTTCATGTCCAAACATTCCATGCTCAAAGTGTCCTGGACCGAATCCCTCACCATTCATTTGGATTCCGTCTGATTTGTTGAGCACTTTACCATCTCCTGCATCAATTGTGATGATGTAGCTGGTGTCCTTTTCAGTATCTATCACACAAAATGTGTAAACTAGATAGCCCTGAACAATTCCGACATGTCCGCCTATGATTGAGCCATTTGCGACTTGATGTTCAGCAGTGGTTGCAGCCTCTGAAAACGATGTGGTCTTGTGTTCTTTGATGAAATTCTTCATTTCATCCTTGACATTGACAGATCCAGTGATTTGCGGCATTTCTTTGCCTTTTGCAGTTTCTGCAAGTGCAGCAATTGGATTGTATGCCATGACTACTGAGAGCAATGCTATTGCAGCAATTGCTGGAATCAACGTCTTTTTGGATTTTAGATTTATCATTACGCATAGAATCTAAAATTAAATAAAAACACTTACTCACCATTGTTAAGTAACAATGTTACCCTATGCTTATCTCTGTAATTCCAAACAATAATGCAAGTTGTGGTGTAACGAACTATGCTTTTACCATATGTCATTAAGTAAGAAAAGGAGATAGTTATTGAGTAAAAATTGGTCCATGAATATAGAGACAGAGTCTACATCAGAAAAGACATTATTCTAAAATTGTATGAACATGGAGAAATCAATCAAAGTAAGCTGATGACAATATGCGGCCTGAACAATGTCAAACACAAGGGAATTCTAGATGACATGGTCAAAAAAAATCTTATAACAAGAAAGGAAGAACCATGGGGAAACAAAGTCATAATCAAATACGCAGTGTCGGAAAAGGGTAGAGATATCCTGAAGCAGCTTTTGGAGCCATACGAGGAACTATTCCCAAGAAAGGAGTCTGAGGATGAGTAACAAAGTTCCTAAAGTGTTTTTAATGAAATCCAAGGAGGTATCTAATCAATGACGGATAACGATGACAAGTCTTCAGACAACATCTTCAAGATAATGGATGGTGTCATCAGTCAGCTAAACAAGACCAAAAAAATGTTCATCATAATGATTCTGACTGTGATGATTTTACCACCGCTTACATTTGCCATATCTCACGCCCTATTGGAAATGCCGTTCGAACATCGACCAGAACATGGCCCTCCATTCTTTTGGTCATTTCATAATATCCCACTTGTAATCTCGCTAGTGTGGTTGGGTATAGGAATACGACAATGGCTTGTTCTTTCCGGCTGGACAAAAAAATACAACAAGTACAAAAAACTGCAAGATGAAATTGACAAAAAACTAGATGATGAGGATAAAGAGTAAGCAATGTTTACTAGACACAACGATCTATAGTAGAGCGGAATTGGAAAGCACGTCTTCGGATATATCGATTTGCGATATTCTCAAAAACAACACAACCAAGGTTATCCGCAAACTGGAATCGGAAATCCCACTCAGCATTCAGGAAGGCTCTGATATGTACACACAATACCTGCATCTGCTTGATGACTATTTTGGGACATGTTATTTGTGGCAAAAGCAATACTTTGACAGACTGGGATTCAGCAAAGAGGCACTAAATTCTATCAATGATTACTGGAATGTGGTAACTGATCTGTATTGCACGCAAATTGAGATGATCACTAGTGCACAAAAGTCAGGAGTCGATATGCAAGAAAATCTGATGAAACTTTGTGACAAATACGTGCACGAGACAATAGACTATTACGGAAAGATCTTTTCACAAGCTCTATCTAAGACGAATCAAAAATAATAAAAAAAGATTCAACTAAGCTTTAGTATCTTTTTTGAAATCTTGGTTTTTGGTGTTTTGGTAGACATTCTTTGCAATAAACTGGTCTGTCTGCTTTTGGTTCAAAAGGTACCTCTGATGCTTTGCCGCAATCTGAGCAAGTACATGGGTACATTTTTCTGTCATATGACATGCCTAGAGTCCTGCCTGACCAAATAAGAATGAATAGCTAAATCACTTGCGATAATAACGATTCATCGCCAATTATCGTGCCATCCAAAGTGACTATCTTTGCGGACAGCTCCCCCTTGATCTTTTCTATTATCGGGGAGATCGATTTTTTGTACGCTTTTTTCTTGGTGGCATAAAAATACCGATTAAACGATGGAACTATGATTATTTCCAGATCCCCTGACTCTGATGGGAATATGTTTTGTTTTTGTGTCTTGATTGAAACCCAGACTCTCTGACCATTCAATATCGAGTCTTCATCAAAAAACACCGGATGCACATGACCCATTATAATTCTGGACACCTGGGAATAATTTTCAGTAGGCATCGTGTGGCCATGGGTGAGCAAAGTATCTTCTAGGATCATTCCAAGGGAGCTTATCATGGTGATGTCGTTTGGAACCAAACGCGAAATGTTGGCATCATGAATAATAATTGAGGCACTTCGTCCCACTCTGATTTTAAAATTCTTGATATTCCGGATTTAACATCGCCTAGGAGCACAAGCGAGTCGGGTTTTTCTGCATCTATTAGACTAGTTATCTTTTGAATTGACTCGTTCAATGTGGTGTTCTTTCCAACAAAGATCTTGTTCTGTGCTAGATTCCCCTCAAATCCTATGTGGAGATCAGTTAGAACGAGATGCTTTTTTTCTCCTGATAAAACCAATGCGGCTTCGCCAAGAATTGGCTTTGTTTTCATCAAAAAATAATACAAAGTAATTTGCATTAATTCTTGTTGCCGCAAGAAAAAACCTCAGTCATAGTCTCTGAAAGACGTGTCAAATGTCATATCTTTGAGCCAAGCAAGCGCCAAATCTGGACTGTGGTTGGCATGGGAAAGGAGCACTGGCTTGCACCTGAGCACAACTATTGCTCGTGTGAGGGATTTTACTTTGGTAAGAACAAAAAATCATGCTATCATCTGGATTCTTTACGATTGGCGCAAAATCAGCATGAAATAGAATACGTTGAATTTTCCGATGATGAATATGCTGATTTTGTTAAGGGCTTGATATATGAAATCTGACTTATTCGTCTTTGATGGCCTCTCTGGGATATCCCTTGTTTATGACGAATTGTGTCAGGGCTTCCTGGGAGTAATCGATTCCGTGCTCTGAATCAAAATGATCTCGCAAAGACTTGAGCAATGACACTGTAAGCTCACCCTCTGCAACAAAATTGCACTCAAATCCATAATCGTGGCATGCGAGTTTGACTTTCATGCTATGACGCCAAAATCAATCTTAATAACTTTTTATCCAATCCCCAAAACTAGTTTCCAAAAATGAGGTTATAGGGGAATTGTCGTAATGTCTTCTTTTGCAACTCCCTTCCAAAGTCCGATCATTCCTTGCGGCTCGACTGGCTCTACCTTGGTTATCTTTTGCAGTTTGATGTGATCCGGGTTTGGCGGCATCCAAAGCATTGCCATGTATTCGCCTACTTCGCCGACCTTGGTTGGCGCTGCATTGATTATCTTGTCCTTTGAAAATCCTTTGGCAACTAGCGCATCTATTGATTTTTGCGCCAGATCCATTCTTCCGTGGACAAACAAGTAGACTGCTTTTGTATTGTCAAATGACATTGTCTGGATTTACCGATCTTGCTAAATCAACGTTGTGCTGGCGCCAAAAACGGTTAAATTGGTACATGCAGGCGCAAAATCGTGAAGATTGTAACCATCGGAAGCAGAATATTTGTTACAAGCTTTCAGCTTGCCGGAGTACAAGGAGTAGTAGTAGATACACCACAGACTGCGTTTTCCGAGGTAAAAAAACTGGCAGATGACCCAGACGTTGGATTGGTACTGATTTCCGAAGACATGGCAACTCCAATCAACACAGAACTTACCAAGCTTCGAGCAACCAAGTCCAAACCATTGGTGTTTGCATTGCCAGCATCAGGCTCTGAGAAAAAGGAAGTTGATTATAGAAAAATGCTCAAGACAATTTTAGGTGTCTGATATTTTAGCACTGTTCGTAGCTGTTATGAGATGAAAAATCACATCGGATTGCAAAAGAGTTTTCTTGCATGTTTTCTCACTAGTGAGAATTTTTAGGCAAAACTACTGTGAATATGCTTGGGTTACTAGAGACTGTAATTTTTCCTCCGTGCATTTCTACAATATTTTTACATGATATCAATCCAAGCCCAGTCCCTGTCTGTTTTGTAGTGAATAATGGTTCAAAGATTTTATCCATTATATCAGCAGGCACACCTTTACCGGAGTCTTCAACCGAAATGTGAACAAAATTTCCTTTTTCAATAGCACTGATAGAAATTTCTCCGGTGCCATCTAATGCCTCGACGGCGTTTCTTATAAGATTTACAAACACAACTTCTAGCTGTTTTGGGTCACATCTTATTTTGATAGGACTCAGATCATGCTTCACCGATACCTGCTCTGGTATTGTCATTGATTTTATGGCCCTATTCACAATCGTAGTGATGTCAGCATCTTCTAAAACAAGAGGCTTGCTTCTCACAAAGTCCAAAACATTGTCTATTTGATACGAGATGCGTGAAATTGCCCCGTTGATTCGAGCAATGGCATTGGATTCAGCATCAGTGTTCTTATTAATCGACATAATCTCTACAGTTGCCTTGATCACGCTGAGCGGATTTCTGATGTCATGGGCTAGTCTGGATGCCAAGAGTCCGATTGTTTGAAGCTTGGCAGCCTTTTCTTCCCGCAGTCTCAACTCGGAGATCTTTTGTTTTTGTTTTTGATAGAGCACTATTGTTCCAAACATACTTGCAGTCAGGAGGGCAAGAAATAGAGGAATTATTTTTTCATAGATGTAAAAGAGGTTGATTTTTTCGTTTGTTCTCTCAACTAGTATGTCTGATGTTGATTTCAGAGTGTTGGTATTTCCTATGGAAACTGGTATTTTTGTACCATTCTGAATTACATAATCTGTCCATTTTTCTTCGTAATAGACTTCATCACCAGTAGCTGGCTCAATCCATGCATTACACGAATAATCCGAAAACACTTGATTTGGAGAAAATTCCGGATAAGAGTCTGACAGATCAGCAACTAGATGACATGAAAATTTGTATGTATGTAGGTTGTTTACAAACGCATCTTCTTCAAAAACAAATGGCTGTGGTTCACCACTGGCATAGATGTATGCAAGATAGTTTTGTTTTTTGGTATCTGGTGGGAATCTAAAATACGTGTTAGGTGGATCGATGTATTTGCCTGTGTTCTTATCAACAAGATTAGTGCTGTTTGATTCCCATATCACCTCGTTTGTAACTGCACTAGTACTTACAAACGTTGAAAAAATCTTCAATTTGTTCTGATCTTCAGAAATTACTCGCTGGACATAATTTACATAGATTGGTGTTGGTGCTGGCAATTCATCTTCAAGTGATTTAATACTTGATAACTTTCCTGCATATGCCTCATAGTAGGTAAAATCATGACCGGCCTTTAGATAAGGAACAGCGCCATATGTCCATGCCAAAATAAGAAAAATACCTATAGCTAATACTATGCTTGGTAAAATGAAGTTTTTAGAATATTTCACAAAAGTCACATGTTACTGTGGAACATATCTCTTGCTAGATGAAAAATGATTTAAAAAATATCGACACTTGCATAAACAATAGCGTGCTCTGAGAATCTACAACCGAATTCAGTTTGTCACTAAACCATAAAGTTGTTTCTTCGCTGAATTGGGCATTCATAAACATGGTATAGGTGGTAAAAATTCTCATTTTTGTAAACATCATCTCAAATTACTTATACTCTAAACTGATAGTTTCTTCAAATGAAGACTGCGTTTGTCAAGGGTCCAGCATTAGTAGAAATATCTGATACTGTAAAACCAGTACTTGGATCTGGAGACATATTGGTAAAAATGCAATCTTGCGGAATTTGTGGCTCTGACGTGGAAAAGGTATTTGGAAAATATGGTCAGCCTTCTATGAGGCTTGGACACGAGCCAGCTGGGACAATAGTTGAGGTTGGTGCAAATGTCAAAGATTTCAAAAAGGGGGATAGGGTGTTTACACATCATCATGTCCCATGTTATTCATGTCATCTATGTAATCATGGAAATGAGACAATGTGTTCAAAATACTATGAAACTAACTTGTCCCCATGCGGATTATCAGAAGAATATGTTGTTCCTGAATGGAACGTTATCCATGGCGGAGTTTTGAAAATCCCAGATTCGATGTCATTTGAAGAAGCGGCAATGATCGAACCACTGGCTTGTTGTGTTCGCTCTTGGGACAAGTTCACATACAAAAAAGGAGATACTGCGGCAATCTTTGGTGCGGGACCAACTGGCATGATGCATGTAATGCTTGCACAGGCACACGAATTTTCTACTGTATTTGCTTTAGATGTTAATGATTTTAGGTTGAATTTTGCGGGCTCTATTGGAGCAATACCGCTCAAATCAGGAGCCGTAGACTCGATACAAAAGATTCTCGAGACAACCAATAACCAAGGTGTTGATGTAAGTATTGTTGCAACTGGTGCACTACAAGCAGTAACTGACGCTATCGCATTAACAAGAAAGGGAGGAACAATAGTGATGTTCGGTGTTCCCTCAAAAGGTGCGACTCTGAACATTGACATGAGTGTTGTTTACTCAAAGGAACTGACCATAGTTCCAAGCTATGCAGCATCAGACAAGGACACAAAACAAGCATTGGATCTGATTGCCTCAGGAAAAGTAGTTGCAAAAAAACTCATCACACACAGATACACACTAGATCAGTCGCAGCAAGCCTTTGAGCATGCACATACAGGCCAAGGCGCAATGAAGATCGTTATCAACGGATAAGAAAAGATTAAGAAGGGTCCCAAATCGTCGGTTTTTACAGATATGGATTACGGATTAAAAAGCAGAATAGCAAGCATCCTCAAGCCAAACAACGGTAGAGGCGTAATGCTTGCAGTAGATCACGGTTATTTTCTTGGACCAACAGAAAAACTCGAAGTACCAAAAAGAACAATCGCACCAATTGTACGATACTGCGATTCATTGATGGTGACAAGAGGTGTAGTGCGAAGCTCAGTTGATCCAAACTTTCCGGTACCAATCGTGCTAAGAGTATCAGGCGGTTCTAGCATCATTGGAGAAGACTTGTCAAATGAAGAAATTACAACAAGCATCAAAGATGCAATCAGAATTAACGCAACGGCAGTAACAATGTCTATCTTTGTAGGTGCAAAATATGAGCACAAATCCCTTGTGAGCCTAGGTCACCTAGTGAACGAGGCAGAAGAATATGGCTTGCCAGTACTTGCAGTAACCGCAGTCGGCAAAGAGCTTGCAAAACGTGACGCGAGATACCTGTCCCTATCATGCAGAATTGCAGCTGAATTTGGCGCACACATGGTAAAGACATATTATTGCGACGACTTCCAAAAAGTAGTCAACTCTTGCCCAGTACCAATCATTGTGGCAGGCGGACCAAAACTACCAGAACGCGATGCATTGGCATTGACATACAACTCCATCAAGGCAGGCGCGGCAGGAGTAGACATGGGACGAAACATTTGGCAATCACAATACCCAGTAGCAATGATTAGAGCAGTACGAGCTATCGTTCACTCTAATTACAACTTGGACCAAGCATACAAGCTATTCCAACAGCTAGCAAAGGGACAACCAGAACAACAAAGCAGAGGTAACTTTAACCAAAACAGAAATCAAAACAGACCGCAAGGAAACAGACCAAACCAACAAAGACCAAATCAATCTAAACCAAATTCGCAAAGACCAAACCAAGGCAAGCCTCAACAAGGACAAAGACCACAAAACAGACCGCAAGGAAAACCGCAACAAAAAGGACAACGACCACAACAAAGGCCACAGCAGAAACAACAAAACAGACCAAACCAAAAACCACAAAACCAAAACAAACCACAAAACAAGCCGCAGCAAAAACCACAACCAAAACCAGCGCAAACACCAAAGCCATCTCCACAGGCAGCAACTCCAGCACCAGCTGAGCAAAAAACCCAATAAATCTAATTATTGTAAAAATTATCCGTCAAGAGATTTTTCAAAACACTCGGCAGAACAATAATAGCTTGCTCTGTACTGGAATTCTTTTCCGCAACCTCTGCATGTTTGTTTCACAATTGGGATTTTCTCGTCATGCTTATAATTGGGATTTACACATTTTTCTGGTTAGCACTAGGTTTGAGATTTTTTGAAGAGCACTCTGTAATTTGAAATTTAGATTTTTGATAAGTGAAAATGAGCTATTTTCCAATAGGGCTTTTTAACTAGAACAAAAGTGGCTCTTCCCTGAATTTCCATAAATTCTCCAGTGTATGCTTTCGTGTCCACTAGCATTCCTTTTTGCACAAGTTCGAATGCAACAACTGCAACATCACTAAAAATACTGATTTTTGGATTTTTGATGGCATAGTCGTAGTCAGATATTGAGACAAATCGAAGCTCTTCAAGCTCTATTGACGTTTTGTAGTCTTTGAGGTCATATGGCGGCAAGTCTGAAAATGATGAAAATGCAGGATCGTTTAGCTGAATTTCTTGTAGTGGTGCAAGGTCCTTGGTTTTGCCTGCTTCAAAAAACATCTCTATTGTACGAATTATTTCTTCTCGGTCTGACAAGTGAATTTTTTGAGCCTGTTCTTAGTTTAAGCCTTGGGGTTTGACTGCATCTGATCAAGTAATCTTTATATGAATAATTTTGTTGTTGTATTCTGAATATGATGTATAGCTTGACAGAACCACTGCTGGTACTGGTCGAGCTGGCGCTGTAAATTTATACTACAGCGTGCTTTTGTGGTGAATAAATCATGGAAAAAATTTCAGGCGCTAGGTCGTTAATCAAAGCATTAGAAAAACAAGGAGTAAAAGAGATCTTCGGGCTACCGGGAGGTGCAAACCTTCCAATGTATGATGAGCTCTACAAGAGCAACATCCGACACATTCTAGTCAGACACGAACAATCAGCTGCACACATGGCAGACGGATTTGGTAGAGTATCAAGAAAAGCAGGCGTATGTTTTGCAACATCTGGTCCTGGCGCTACCAACATTGTGACAGGTCTTGCAACTGCAAACGCAGATTCTTCTCCAATGGTTGCAATCACCGGACAGGTGCCAACTGCAATGATTGGCAGAGACGCATTTCAGGAATCCGACATTATCGGCATAGCAAACCCAGTTGTAAAATATTCATTTCAGCCGTTCAAGGCGTCCGATGTTCCAGAGGTTGTCAAAAAGGGATTCTACATTGCGGAAACCGGCAGACCGGGCGCAGTTCTTATCGATATTCCTAAAGATGTTCAGACAAACGAAGCAGAGATTCCATTCCCAGAGGAGGTCAAAATCCGAGGATATCATCCATGGACAGATCCGGATGTAGCTGCAATCGAAAAGGCAATCAAGTTGTTGTTATCCTCAACCAGACCTGTAATCCTAGCTGGTGGCGGTGTCATCATATCATCAGCATTTGCAGAATTGCAGTCCCTAGCTGAAATGCTAATGATTCCAGTAGTGTCTACGTTTAAGGGCAAAGGTGCATTCCCAGAGACACATCCATTATCGTTAGGTCCAATAGGAATGCACGGACACGCAGAGGCAAACAAGGTAATGTCCGAAGCGGACTGTGTTCAGATCAGTTGGAACATTTGCAGAATTTGAAAAGAATCTCAAGATTATCCACCTAGATGTAGATCCGGCAGAAATTGGCAAAAACCAAACAACGAGTGTTGCTATAGTTGGCGATGTCAAGGCCTCACTTAGAATATTTGTCAGATTGCTAATGCAAAAGGCATTCAAAAAGACAGAAGAAAATGAGTGGCTAAAGCATGTTTCAGAAGTAAAACAATATTGGCGAGACAACCTCAAGCTACCGCAAGGAGAATTAACCGCAGCAAAAATCTTGCGTAAGTTGCGTGAAGTAATGCCAGCACAATCTATTGTTACTACAGAGGTAGGCCAACACCAAATGTGGGCATCATTATTCTACGATGTAATATCACCTGGAACTTTCTTTAGCTCAACTGGTCTTGGTACGATGGGTTGGGGATTCCCAGCAGCAATAGGAGCAAAGGCAGCTAGACCTGACTTACCAGTAGTGGATATTGCAGGCGATGGAAGCTTTAACATGACAGAAAATTCCCTAGCCACTTCAGTCCTAGACAACTTGCCAGTAATCGTATTCTTGGTAAACAACTACACTCTTGGAATGGTTGCACAATGGCAAAGGACATTCTATGACAGAAGAATGATTGGCGTTGACCAAAAACGATGCCCAGATTATTGCAAGCTTGCAGAATCATACGGAGCACAGGGAATCCGAGTTGGAGATCTCAACGAGCTAGGCCAAGCAATCAAGTCTGGACTAAAGTCAGACGTTGCAACAGTAATTGACATTCCAATTGACCCAGAAGAAGACGTATTGCCATTTGTAGCGCCGGGCACCTCGCTCAAGGACATGATCTTACCGTCATAGGTGCGTACAATGGTTTGGGCAATTTTATCAATTTTAGTGGAAAACAAGCCAGGAATACTATTCAAGGTAACTCATTTGTTCCGTTCTAGAAATTTCAACATCGATTCAATATCTGTAGGAGTGACAGAAAATCCAGAATTTTCTAAAATGACCATCACTACACTAGGTGATGAAAAGCAGATAGAGCAAATTGTAAAGCAACTGGACAAAATGATTGACACAATAGAGGTAAAGCGACTAGATGACAAAAAGACAGTATTTCGGGAGTTGTCATTGTTCAGAGTCAAAATCTCAAAACCATCAGATTCCATGGAAATAAACAATATTGCAAACTCGTTTGGAGCCAAGGTCCATGACGCCAGAAAGGACTCCATCATGGTAGAATTGACTGCCACGCCTGAGCAGATCAACAATCTTCAAGAATTACTAGTTCCATATGGTATACTAGATGTGGCAAGAACAGGCGCAGCTGCTCTGCAAAGAGGCGGAGACTGATGCGAGTTAGAATATTTGATACAACACTACGAGACGGTGAGCAAACCCCGGGTGTTGCATTATCACCAGAAAAGAAACTATCCATAGCCAAAAGGCTTGACGAGCTTGGAGTGGATGCAATAGAGGCAGGCTTTCCAGTAATATCCGAGGGCGAACAACAGGGAATAAAGTTGATCACAAAGGCAGGCCTTAGAGCCGAGATTTGCGGCCTGGCCAGGACAAACAAAAAGGACATTGATGCAGCAATCGACTGCGGTTTAAAGTACATTCACACATTTATCGCAACATCTGACATTCACTTGCAGTACAAGCTAAAGATGACTCGCGAACAAGCACTGGCCAAGGCAATCGAGGCAGTGGAATACGGCAAAGCCCATGGCTTGCAAGTAGAGTTTTCAGCAGAAGATGCAACCAGAACCGACAGGGACTTTCTAAAACACGTGTTCTCAGAAGTGGCAAAAGCAGGTGCAGACAGAATTGATATTCCAGACACAGTAGGTTATTCCACACCACAATACATTGCAGAAATCACTAGGGATGCCGTTATAGCAACGAAGCTTCCAGTGTCAGTTCACTGTCACAATGACTTTGGCCTTGCAGTGGCAAACGCAATTTCTGGTATACAAGCTGGTGCAGCATGTGCACATGTAACAATTAATGGAATTGGAGAGCGAGCAGGAAATGCATCACTAGAAGAATTTGTCATGGCATTGCAATGTTTACAGTTTGGTGATCAGAAATGGGAAACTGGAATCAATACCAAGCTACTATATGAGACATCAAAATTCGTATCCAACCTAGTTGGAATCAAGGTTCAGCCAAACAAGGCAATCGTTGGCGAAAACGCATTTGGTCACGAATCGGGAATCCACACTCATGGCATTTTGAATAATCCTTTGACATACGAGCCAATCAGTCCTGAGTTAGTTGGTAGAACTCGTTGGCTCCAAGTCGGCAAACACGCAGGAATTCATGGAGTGTCTGCAATGCTAGAGGAATACGGCGTCAAGGCAACTGAAGACCAGCTAAAGCAAATCCTCGATAAAGTAAAGGCCCAAGGCGACCAGGGAAAGCAAATGACTGAAGTAGACTTGTTGGCAATAGCAAACGAGGTACTATCAGAGCACACAATAAAGAGACTAGTCCAGCTAACTGGATTCTCTGTATCTACTGGTATAGGTACAATGCCATATGCATTTGTCAAGCTAAACATCGACGGTGTAGATTACAGTGGCACAGACTTTGGAGTAGGACCGGTAGACGCAGCAATCAATGCAATACAGAAAATCACTGGCGAGATTGCCAAAATAAGAGTAAAAGAGTACAAGCTAGATTCGATTTCTGGAGGAGCGGACGCATTGTGTGAAGTTACAATAAAGGTCGAAGACGCATATGGCAATGTAGCCGCGGCAAAATCAATTGGCGAGGACATTGTAACTACAAGTGTTCAGGCAGTAATCGAAGGCATTAACCGAATAATGTTCAAAAAAACACTAAAGCAGAAAAACGCAAGTTAAGAGCTGATTATTCTTGTACAAGATTTCATTAATCACCGGAGATGGCATAGGACCGGAATTATCAGAATCAGTCGTCTCTGTTTTGAATACAATTCATGATAAACTGGATGTAAAATTTAACATTGAAAAATTACTTGCGGGAGATATAGCACTAAAGCAATACGGTAAGGCTTTACCTGATCAAACACTAGATGCAATCAAAAAATCTGATGTCTGCATGAAGGCGCCGGTTGGTGAATCAGCTGCTGATGTGATTGTGGTATTGCGAAGAATGTTGGATTTGTATGCGAATATACGTCCTGCAAAATCATATCCGGGAATGAATGCACTAAAAGACGGAATAGATATGGTGATAGTTCGTGAAAACACTGAAGACTTGTACACTGGCCAGGAATTTGAAACTCCTGGCGCAGCGGTAGCATTTAGGATAATTTCAGAAAAGGCATCTGCAAAAATAGCAAAATATGCGTTTGAAACCGCAAGACAACGAAACGGAAAGAAGAGAGTCACATGCGTCCATAAATCAAACGTGATGAGAAAAACAGATGGCTTGTTTTCTAGGGTATGTTCTGAGATTGCAAAATCATACTCTGATGTACAATTTGATCAAATGTATGTTGATGCATGCGCAATGAATCTGATTCGCAGACCTGAAACATTTGATGTCATAGTTACTACAAATCTATTTGGCGATATTCTATCTGATGAATCGTCAGAAGTAGTAGGCGGTCTTGGAATGGCGCCGGCTGCAAACATTGGCGATAATTTTGCACTCTTTGAGCCAGTCCATGGGGCCGCGTTTGATATTGCAGGAAAAGGAATCGCAAATCCTTCTTCGTTTATCTTGTCTGCAAAAATGATGCTGGAGTGGTTGGGCAAAAAACACAATGATTCCAAATGCTTTGATATTGCCAAAAAATTGGAATCTGCGGTTTATGGTGTCGTAAACAAGGGAATCAAGACGCAAGATATTGGTGGTACAAAGACTACCTCAGAGTTTACCAAAGAAATAGTCTCTTTGCTATAGTATCATTCTATCCTTACTCAGATCTACAGTTGTAGAATCAGACGAACTTGTTTTATGTAATGAGCGTGTATTATATTGGTGTGGTCCTTGTCTATATCGAAATTGGAATTGCAATACTAATTGCCATATTCTTGTTCAAAAAGATACTTTCTTCATCCCCCTCAAGCGCAATCAAGTTTGAGATATTTTGCAAAAAATGCGGATATAGAACAGGCGGATTAAAATGTCCAAGATGTGAAGATCCATCAAAAAAGCAAAGATGGAGATAACACAGAAAAAATACGGAGTAATTCTATTGCATACAATACACGATCAGCTGAAAGATTAATTGTACAATTGTGACAAGTTGGCCACTTGTGGAATAAACACCGACCAAGTGTTGCCATTGTGGAAGCACTAAGTAATTCTGCGCAAGTCTTAAAACCGTTCCATCTTGCCAACAAGTAATGAACTTTGACAAAAATATGCTAGCTGCACTGACAGTCTTTGCGGCCCTGGCAGTACTAGGTCCAATTTCCTCTGGCGCATTTGTACATGCTGAAGAAACTACAGGCGACACAGGAACGTCTGCAACTTCAGAAAAAACACCGACCCAGAAACCACCAATGAGCAAAGAAATGATGAAAAAAATGCTCAAAGAACAACGCGGACAACTAAAGACCTACGCCAAAGACCAAAGAGAAAAACTGCAAAAGGCTGGACAAGAGCAAAAAGACCAAATCAAAAGCTCAGTCCAAGACCAAAAGGCAACACTTGATGCAAAAATGCAAGAGATTGCTGACTTGATGGCACAGCTAAGACAGGCAATTGCAGGCAATGCAAACGCAACCAAGATTCTTGATCAAATAGAGGCAAAACACAAAGAACTCAAAGAATCACGTGAGGCAATAAAGTCTGATGTACAAGGAAAACGCGAATCCATGAAAGAAGACATGAAGGGAATGCGCGAATCCATGAAAGAAGACATCAAAGCCAAACGAGACTTGATGAGAGAAGGCGTGAAAGGCCAAATGAAGAAAATGCCGCCAGTGGATGAGATGCCACCAAAAGATGATGATCAAGCAAAAGATCAACCAGCACAATAAGGCTGATTCTTTTCTTTTTATTTTACATCTGATGCAGGAGGATTAATCGACCAAAAAAACATCATCAGACAAATCGGTATCATGCATACAATGGCCGCCATCACAAACACGATATAGTATCCTTCATGCAGCCCCGGAATCATCGGTCCTGGAAAAACTGCATAAAACCAGATGAATGCAACAAAGCCGACTAGGACCTTGTTTTTGCGCAGCACTTTTTTCCATGATAGTTTTGCCTTTGATATGTAGCATCTTTTGCATCGCGTCCTGTCGTCAGTCATACATGATGTACAGGCGTGCTTTGAGCAAAAGTAACAAGTCCTGTCTCCAAATGCAGAGCCGCAAAACTCGCAACTAGTCATGGTTATACTATGCTGAGCAAAAATTTATCATTTTTACGGAGCCAGTCTTTCTGGGTCGCGAGGATACAGCACCACTTCGCGTACATTATCGGTGCCAACTAGTACCGTCATTAGTCTGTCCAAGCCCATTCCCCATCCTGAATGAGGTGGCATGCCCCAATCAAATGCGCGCAGGTGATCCTCAAATGTTGAAGTATCGAGGCCTTGCTCTGCGATTCGCGCTTTTAGTGTGGTAGGATCATGCAGTCTTCTGCCCCCTGATGACAATTCTAGGTGACCAAATTGCAGATCAAATGAACGTGAAATCTTGGCGTCATCGTCCTTTGGATGGATATAGAATGGTTTTAGCGCCATTGGCCAGTCAAGCAAAAAGAACAGCCCTGGATGAGATTCGCCAACCAGTTTAAGATGAGAGTCCAGCAAGTCATCACCCCATTTCAGGTCTACTCCTTTACCTTTCAACTCGTCAATTAATTGAGAATATGTTATTCTATCAAATGGAGTTTTTGGGACTTCTAATTTTCTTTCCAGTATGGATAATTCTTTTTGGCAGTTTGCAATTACATCTTTGAATACCTGCACTACTAGTTCTTCCAAAATTTGTATGACATCCGTGTAATCCATGAATGCAGCTTCCAAATCTATTGATGTAAATTCAGACAGGTGACGACCTGTATGGGATTTTTCTGCTCTATAAAATGACGCAATCTCAAAGACTCGCTCAAGGCCTATGGTCATTTGTTCTTTGTATAGCTGAGGAGATTGGGCAAGGTATGCTTTTTTACCAAAATATTCCAATGAGAACAGGTTTGCCCCGCCTTCGCTTGCACTACCAATTATCTTTGGCGTTGTAATTTCGGTGAATTTTTTTTCCAAAAATGTTTTCCGTAATGACGCCAAAACAGCAGAGCGAATCTTGAAAATTGCAGCAACTCGCTGATTGCGCAAGTCCAACGCACGTGCATTTAGACGATTATCAATGTTTGATTCCAGTCTTCCAATCGGATCAATTGGTAATGGATGAACGGCTTTGGTCAAAATGTCAATTGCCTCGGCTTTAATCTCAAATGCAAAGTCGCGAGCCTTGGTTGCCTGCACCAACCCTTGTACCATTACGACTGTCTGGCGTGTGAGGTCTTCAGGCAGTGTGATATCTTTGACTATAATCTGCGCAAGCCCTGTAACGTCACGCACAGTCAAAAACGACATTTTACCAAGTTTTCTGAGATCTTCAACCCAACCTCCGATTACAACCTGTTTTCCTTCTAGTGATATTGAGATGTCTTCAACGTCGTGGGTTTTTTTGAACTTCATTTTTTCTCCTCAAATTCTATTACAATATCAAGCTGGCGCAGCTCTTTTACAATCTTTGCTACCTGTTCTATGTCAATTGGGAATCGAGATGTCTTTTTGCCAGATACTATAACCTTGGTTCTTTGCAGTCCGCCTGGCGCCCATACTGCATTAATTGACAATAACTTAGTTGGGAAAAACAAGTCCTCGATGAACTTTCTATCGGATGCCTCGGATTCCACCAGCCAGAGTTT
>RHCX01000030.1 GCA_010028495.1 Nitrososphaeria archaeon
CTAGACCATTATCAACTACTCGTTGTCCGCTGTCTGTGACTCCAATTGTTGGTGCCTCACAGTCTCTTGCACAATTTGCATTTTCTGATGCATATGCATTAGCTGCAAACAATGAGATTGAAAGTATTCCTGCGGCAATCAATATTTGTAATAACTTGCTCATTGTTTTTGGTCGATTCTGGAGATAATTAAATCCTATGTAGAATATGTAGAAAATTTGTAAAATTACGAACAAAATGTAGCTATTCATAAATAACAAAGTCGGCCATTTCATTTGTTGAAAACCCTAAAGCAACTCATCAACGATCCAAACAAACCGCTAGTCATTCCAGGTGTTTATGACGCAATAGGTGCAAAGATCGCGCAAAAGGTTGGCTTCGAAGCAATGTTTCAAACAGGATATGGAACGTCTGCTACATTATTTGGAATGCCCGACTATGGGTTTATCGGCGCAACCGAAACCGTAGAAAATGCAAGGAGAATATGCAGGGCTGTTTCTGTCCCAGTAATAGTTGATTCCGATACAGGTTATGGAAATGCATTATCAGTTTGGAAGCTAGTAAATGAATTACAATCAGCAGGAGCTTCTGGAATATTTTTGGAAGACCAGAGATGGCCAAAAAGATGCGGCCATATGGCAGGCAAAGAGGTAATCGAAAAAGAAGAATATGCGGAAAAACTCCAAGCTGCGGTTGATGCAAAGAAGAACAAGGACTTCATCATAGTTGCAAGGACTGATGCTAGAGCGACTCGAGGCCTAGACGAGGCAATAGAGCGCGCAAAATACTATAAAAAAATCGGCGCCGATGCGGTATTTGTGGAGGCGCCAAAATCAATTGACGAAATGAGAAAGATTGGGAAGGAGATTAGAGCGCCGCTTGTTGCAAACATGATAGAAGGTGGAGCTACTCCAGTATTGTCCGCAAAGGAACTGCATAAAATGGGCTTTAAGATAATCCTGTATCCGCTTTCGGTTCTTTATGCAAACACATTTGCTTCGCTGACGCTGCTAAAGGAGCTCAAAAAATCAGGCACGACAAAAAGGCTTGCAAAAAATATCGTCAGCTTTGATGAGTTTAACGATATTGTGGAATTATCAAAATTCCGCAACATGGAAAATCGTTACAAAAGAGGATAAATAAAAAAGTCCAAGTAAAGAAACAATTAAGATGTATTTGTGTTTCTCTTTACTTCGATTTCTATTGTGGATACGTTTCGTGATTTGCCGTCTTTGGATTCTAGTTGTTCAGAGCCTATCTTGATTTGGCCAATAGAGTATCCAGCATTTTCTGTTTTGCGTGAGATGATTTGTGCAACATCTACTGCGCGCCCAATGCTTAGTCCTCTTGCCTTGATATGCACTGATGGAAGATTAGCCAGCTGAATCAGCGTAGATGTTACATACGCCATCAATGGCTTCTTGCCAATGAAAATTACGTCTCTGTTTTCGGACATGCCGTCATACTGAACATCGATAATTTAAATCTAAAAACAAAATTCTTGTGCATAATTCAAAAATTTCTTATTAACTTGAACCTAAAACGTAGCAAAGATGACCATTCCAGAGAATCTACAAGACATTATGCAAAAAGGTACCAAGGAGGAAAAAATCGCGGCATTAGAATCAACATCTAGTATTGCAGACACTAGAATCTTAGAGACGGTCATTTCAATATTTGATGATTCAGATATTGAATTAAGAGGAGAAGCATTTAGTGCCTTACTGCTTAACAATAATGATATTTCAGAGACTGTGCTACGTGGTCTCAAAAGCCAAAGCAAAAACATTCGCGGTTATTCCGCGCTTGTTCTGGCAAACAGAAACGAAAGAAAAGCAATCCCAGAGATAATTCAACTAACTGAAGACGAAAGTGCAATGGTTCGCTCTTGCGCAGTCGGAGCGCTTGGATTTTTGAGAGCATCTGAAGCCAAGTCTGTAATACAAAAGTGCATTGATGACCCCAATATAGAAGTGAAAAAGAGTGCCATCAAATCTGCCATCGATATCAAAGACAAGTCATTATTGTCAAAACTCGATTTTCTATTACAGGGCACTGATCCAGACATAGGCAAGCTCATTGCGCTTGCTAGAAATAATTTGTAAGTGGACCGGGAGGGATTTGAACCCTCGATCTCACCCATGCCAAGGGCGTATCCTACCAGTCTAGACGACCGGCCCACAAAGCTAGAACTGGTCTAGTCGACTTTCTCAAGTTTTCGGATTGATTATTAACGTTTAGCTGGAAAAAGAAAACTCGATTATCAGATTACATAAAATATTTAACCATCAGTAGACAGTTCTTGATGTGGTCGTAGAAAACAAGGCAACCATTACGTATATTCAATTGCTAAAGGAAGACTTGGCAATTTTTCGTCTAGTTCCAAATGATGGCACGGTTCCAGATTTTAGAGCTGGTCAGTTTATCACAATTGGAATGAATGTTCCAAGCGAAGGCAAAATTATTCGAAGAGCGTATTCCATTGCATCGCATCCAGAGAACAAAAAATACGTTGAGCTTGTAATTCGTTGGGTAAGAAAACCGCTTCCAGGAAGACTCACAACTCAACTATTCAACGCAAAGGAAGGAGATGAAATAACTTGGATCAAGCCAACTGGTTTAGCGCTAGACATCAACGACAAGCTTCCAAACGGTGAAAAGGACATGCGAAGAATTGTCTGCCTCGGAGGCGGAACAGGAATTGCTCCGTTTGTAAGTTTTGCACAACATCTCCACGATGTAGGAGACAAGCGCGAAATTGTCGTATTACACGGTGCAAGCTATATTGACGAACTGAGTTACAAGGACCTCTTTACAGATCTAGAGATGGAAAGCATCGACAAAGGTAGAGACAAGTGGAATTTCAGATATCGCGCGGCAATAAGCAGACCTCAAGAATGGTTCAACAGATCTTGGAGCGGACAGACAGGAAGAGTAGAGACATTCCTCAGATCCAAGGAAGGACAAATGTCCCCACTAGAGCAGATGATTGGAGAAAAGGTAACCCCGCAGAATACAATATTTTACATTTGTGGATGGCAAGGAACCGTAGACGGCTGCATGGACTTTTTGGAATCAAAAGGATTTGTTACCGAAAGAAACAAGCGCCCAGATGGAAGCTTTGACGTAAAGTACGAGTCGTACGGATAACTCAAAAGTAATATTGTTTGGTTTTGTCCCAGCTTTGGGGACGTAGGTTAGCTTGGTATACTGCCAGCCTCGGGCGCTGGAGATCATGGGTTCAAGTCCCATCGTCCCCACATTAATTGAAATAGTACCAAAAAACAATCCAGTTGCTTGACTGTTGCAATTTATCTTGCACACCTAAATCCTCTGACAAATGCGCATGTAGAAATCATCAATGAACTAAAAGAAGAAGAAAAAACAGTTGTGATGCCGGTCGTCTTTTTGGATAATGGTGTTGAGATAAACAGCAAGAGTTTTCCCTTTAGTTATGAAGTGCGCAAAAAGATGCTGACCGCGATATTTGGCGATTCCATACAAGTATCCTCCAATTACACATTTCACGCTCCATTTTACCGCTATTTTCCTCCGATTCTCTCTCCATATTCTTGGAAGCTTCGTGCACAAATCTTAGACGGCATAGGCAATGACTATTACACGTACACGGGAGACAAAACAGAAGGCCTGATGCTCAAAGTATACAGGCTAAATCCTAGAGTGGGTACTCGAAAGGCAATCTCTGCTTCTTCTGTCAAAGATAAGCTATACGATTCTGCCAATGGAAAAAAAACGGACTGGGAGAAATCGGTTCCAGAACAAGTTGTCAAAATAATTGAAGAAAACTGGGATGTTGTGGAAAAATACGCAAATTCTGAAGACTTAACCACAAGAGTGGCCGGAATGAAATTTCCAAAGGCTGGCGTCAAGACAAGATAGATTAATGCCATAGCAAAAACCATTTTGATGAAGTTCGATATTTCCAAGTTTGTCTGGTTTGATGGAAAATTCATTCCGCTAAGCAAGGCAAATGTTCCAATTACCACACATGCGATTCATTACGGAACATCAATCTTTGAGGGAATTCGCGCATATTGGAATTCAAAAAACCTGTACATTTTCAGACTGGAAGATCACATCAAAAGATTCCGACAGTCAGGACAGTTCTATTCGATATCTCTCAAATTCACAGACGACCAGATAACAGATGCAATCATACAACTATGCAAGAAAAACAATATGAAAAGATCGTGCTACATCAGGCCGTTCTATTTTGTAGGACAATATGGGATAAACCTGCACGTAAATGAGACTGCGCCCACACATGTTGCGGCATTCATGTTTCCATTCGGAGATCTGTTTAACAAAAACGGCATCAGTGTTGGAATTTCATCGTGGAGAAAGTTCAGTGACCAATCAACACCGCCTCTGGCAAAGATGGGTGGAAACTATCTGAACTCTATTTTGGCAACTCAGGAATGTAAAAGAAACGGATACGACGAAGCAATCTTGCTTGATTTGCACTCTAATCTAAGCGAGGCACCTGGCGAGAACATCTTTGTTGTCAGAAATAATACATTACTCACACCTACACTGGAATCGTCTGCTCTTGAAGGAATTACACGGGATTCTGTCATGAAAATTGCTGATGACTTAGGATATTCAGTAAAAGAAAAGACGATCACTCGCGGTGAAGCATATCTGGCGGACGAGATGTTTCTGACAGGAACTGCTGCAGAGATAACACCAGTAATCAGCATTGATGGTAAAAAAATTGGCTCCGGCAAGCCAGGAAACATCACAAAGCAAATAGTTTCGACATATTTAGATGTGGTTTCTGCAAAAAACGACAAATATTCCAGCTGGCTAAGCCCTGTGTATTAGATTGAAAGTAGCACAGATAGGAGTTGGTGGTTGGGGCAAAAACCATGCCCGTGTATTATCACAGCTTGGCGCACTTGTTGCAGTCTGCGATGCAGATGAATTGCGAGCAAAAGAAACCGGACAAAAATACGGGGTAAAGCACTATACTTCTTTGGATACAATGTTGGAATCAGAACAGATTGATGCAGTTTTTGTCTGCACTCCAACAGTCACACATTTCGATATTGCCTCTAAGCTTATTCAAAAGAAAAAATCAGTTTTTGTTGAAAAGCCGATGACTTACAAGTCAGAAGAAGGACTCAAGCTTGTAGAGCTGGCAAAAAAGAATGGAGTCATTTTGACATGCGGGTACATTGAGAGATTCAATCCTGCTGTGGAATCAGTCAAGGAATTTGTAAAGTCAAAAAAGTACGGCGAGCTCATCATGCTGGAATTCCATCGAGAAAACAGAATGCCGTTGCACATCAAAGACGTTGGAATTATCTACGATACAGCAGTGCATGATATTGACACTGCGATGTGGCTTTTTGATGATATGCCACAGGTAGTCTTTGCAAGGTCCGGCAAGATTCGACACGAACATGAAGATTTTGCAACTATTATGCTTGGTTTCAAAGATAACAAGGTAGCAATAATATCATCTAACTGGATCACACCATCTCGCGTAAGGCATTTCAATGCAGTTTGTACGGATGGAATAATTTCTGGCGATTTTATCACTCAAGAAGTGAAAATTGAAAAGGATTTAGGATCTGAAACCCCAAGAAAAGAAAAACAAGAACCACTTACACTAGAAATAAGGAGTTTCTTGGAAGCAGTAGAATCAAAATCACAGCCACGAGTTAGAGCAGAGCAAGCAGTAAACGTAACCAAAATTGCAGAGGCAGCGTTATTATCAAGCCAGAAAGGAGTTCCAGTGTACATAGAACTATGAACAAAAAAATGATGGATATGTTGGTATGTCCAATTGACAAGCAGTTTCCGCTAGAGCTGCACGAGGTAAAATCAAAGCAAGAAGCAATACTGGAAGGGGCCTTGTTTTGCTCAAAATGCAGCAGATTCTATCCCATTATAGAAGAAATACCAATAATGCTTCCAGACGAGCTCAGAGACAAAAAGCAAGACATGGACTTTTTGGAGAAAAACAAGCAGAATCTACCTCAAAAAATAATTAAAGATGCAAAACCATGGCATCTGTAGTTTGGTAACTAATTTCATTTCAGACAAGGCAAAATTGGGCAAAAACGTCAGGATTTGGCATTTTGCCTATGTCGGAGACAATACCATCATAGGTGATAATGTCAAGATTGGCTCACTAGCTCACGTTGACTATAATGTAGAAATCGGCGAAAACACGATGATTGAGGGTCAGGTCTACATTCCACCATTATCCAGAATCGGCAAAAACGTGTTCATTGGCCCGGCAGCTGCTTTGACTAATGATCCGTATCCGCCAAGCCAGAAAATGATCGGGGTTACCATCAAAGACGGCGCAGTAATTGGTTCTCGTGCAGTGATCAAGGCGGGAGTAACAATTGGAAGGAATAGTGTTGTTGCTATGGGAGCTGTAGTAACAAAAGATGTGCCAGATGACACAGTAGTAGCTGGCGTCCCTGCCAAGATAAAATATTCTAGATCAGAATATGACAAGAAACAGCAAGAATGGACTAGGGCTTGAGCTGTTTTTGAAATATCTTATTTTTGAGCTTGCTTAGTATTACAATCCAAAACACTACAAACACTAGAGCGATTATTGCCTTGATTACGGATGCAATGAAAAAGTCCATTTCATCACCATAGCCAGAAATTGTAATCTTGGAGACCATTGTGACCAGTATGCCTCCACCTGCCAGCATCAAGACCCACATTATTCCAATAAAGGCAAACAGCAGAAGATTTGTCACAGTTTTGCTCCCGATATTATGGCAGTAATTATTGCCAGTATTCCTGAAAATATTGCCAGCTTGAATATTGCAATGCCGATTTGTTTTTCTGTTAATGGTTTAGCCGCGACCAATAATCTCACCAGTGTTACTGGTGCATCTGGTTCTTTTGTGGCTGCAATTGTGTAATCATCTTGTAGAACAGTAGGCCTTTTGATTTGTCTGTGCTCTACAATTCGTTTTACACTGGATAGGAACAAAAATGAGTTAATCACTGCAGGTAAAAGAGCAACTATTGCGATTATCTCTACTCGTCCAATGATTGCAATTGCTCCATATGCGGCTCCAAGTGTCAAAGCTCCGGAATCCCCAGGGAATATTCTTGCCGGGAATTTATGATATTTGTAAAAAGCAAGAGAGGTAAGCGCTATTGGTAGAGTCATTATTGCAACAGAGTAATTTTGCAAAATAAAGAGCACTAAAACGAGCGAAAACGATGCAATCGTCATAAAGCCGCTGGCAATTCCGTTCATCACATCAATAGAGTTTATTGTATTACCAGTAATTGGGATCAAGATTAGAATCAGGCCCAAATACAATGCCGGAATTTTTACATCTCCAAATAACGGGAAGTCCAGATTTGGCTCGTATGCGCCAAGCACTATAATCGGAATTGCTGCAACCACTAAAGCTAGCGGTTTGAACCACCCTCCCATCACTTTTCTGTCGTCAATAAAGCCGACAACAAAGCTGATTGTAGTTGTTGCCAATAATGCTGTAATTCCCTTTGTTATGTGAGAATTATGTGGTAAAAGAAAATACAATGATATCTCGGATAGAATTATTCCTGCTAGAATTACAGGACCTCCAGGCCTTGGCACCATTGCGCCGCCTTTTCTGTTTACGTCTTTTACTGCCCAGTTTTTCCTAGTTAGAATTTTGAGCAACGGTGGAACCAAACCAATAACGACAAAAAATAATATTATCTGCAATGGTTGGACCAATTTTATCAATCTCGGCTAGCTTGTTGACCGGGATTTTTTGCAGATCCTCTATGGATTTTATGCCATGAGTGTATAATTTTCGTGCACGCACACGTCCAATGCCACGAATTTGAACCAGCTCCACCAATTCCTCTTTGATTCCATAAGAGATTCTTTTGCGCAAAATCGATATTTCCTCAAGAAGATCAGCTCTCTCTACCAGCTTGGCAAGCTCATACAGGCAATAAACAAGCCAGTCGGTGGTTTCTGCCATTCTGTGCATATCGCCAGATTCTATTCCCAGATTATCAGATAAGTGAATCTCTGATGATTCTGAGATCCAAGAATATAACGCTAAGAGGCTTCGGTTGCAGTCATATTCTGAAATCGGCTCGATTAGCTCAGATGACTTGTTTTCAATCATTGCCCCAAGTGTTTCATAGTCTTTGTTGCGAAGCGAAAACTTGGGAAAGAACTCTTCGCTGCTAGTTACCAGATGCAAAAATCCAAGTGTATGTTTTCTTTCCTCAGATACGGATTCCAGTCCTCTTCTAAAGTAGATTGCAGTGATCGGATCAATATACAGCATTGAGACTTTTTTGCCAAATTCAGTTGCTGCAAATCTTTCTGCCTTTTGTACAATTAGATTTTCTCTGATGAGGAATTTTTTTGCGATATCTATTGAGAATTTCAGTGTGCTTGCCCTTGTCTGCAATCCTGCCAGCGTTTTCTGGAAAAACTCGAACAGATCTTCTCCTTTGATTCCTGGATTCGATACAATGTGACTTAGAATATGTGTTCTTAGCGCCTTGTCATCGGCAAGCTGTGATTCTATTGGCTCAGGTGTTCCATTGATATAATGTTGTGCAAGATCGGATGGATTTGCATTACCTACAATTATTGCCTCGCCAAACTTGTCATACTGAGGCCTACCTGCACGTCCGCACAATTGTTTGTATTCTAGAACACTTATCGGTTTGTTTGCACCTGCCTTTACGTCATATCTTAAAACGCTTGAGATTACAACTCGCCTTGCAGGCAAGTTCACACCTGCAGCAAGTGTCGGAGTCGATGCCAAAAGCTTGATGTTGCCTGCCCGAAATTCCGTTTCCACTATTTCTCTGCAGTTTTGGTTTAATCCTGCATGATGAAATCCAACTCCTTTTTTGAGTAGAGCAGATAATGTTTTGATTAGATCAGTATGTTCGTTGTTGTCAAGAATTTTCTGCGAGACTTCTTCTAGGTATTTTTTTTCATCTTCTGATAAAAACTTCAAGACAGCGTCAGAGCCTTTAGTTGCCAACGATGCGGAACGTGTTCGCGTTTCTGCAAAAACAAGAGACTGTCCTCCCTTTTTTATTGTATCAAGACACAGGTCTATTGGCGGACCTCTGATGCTTGTCTCTATTTCATCAAGATCACCATTATTCCATTGTACAGTTCCTCCATCAAAGACACCTTCTGTAAGCGGAACCGGTCGCCAGTTACTTGATACCAACTTACATCCCAACCATTCTGCAATTTCATCGGAATTGGTAATTGTTGCAGACAATCCAACTAGCTGTGGTTTTGTCTGTAGTTCTTTGAGCTTTGTCAGTACTATTTCCAGTGTTGGGCCGCGGTCCTTGTCACCAATCAGATGAACTTCGTCTGCAATTACCAAACCAATTTTATCAACCCAATCAGCCCCATGTCGGATTATCGAATCCATCTTTTCATTTGTCAGAACGATTATGTCGGCTTTTTCAGATTCCTTATCCACAGAGTCAAAATCGCCAGTAGAAATGGCTGCCGTGATTTTTCTTCCAAGATCGATTTTTTCCATTTTTTTAAATTCAGCAAACTTTTCTGCTGCCAGTGCTCGAAGCGGGGTTAAATAGACGACTTTGCCCTCATTTGCGCTCAAAAATTGCATCATTGCAAGCATCGCGATGAGGGTTTTTCCGCTTGCGGTAGGCGCTGCAACTAGGATGTTTTGTCCTTCAAGCAAGCCCGCTTTGACGGCATCTGCCTGTGGTGGATACAGCTTGGTTATTTTCTGTTCAGCGAATAACGCTTGTGCAGAAGCTGCCAGTCCAAGATCTTCTATTTTCATACACGGTTATAGTGGCCTGGCTTGGATTCATAAATTGATGCTTCTCTTAGCATTCTTCGGATAAAGTTTCTTGCCTCTTCTTCTGTAAACTTGCCTGTCTTGGTGAGTTCCTTGACAAAGAGTTTTTCCTCAACTGGAGTTTTGCTGTCTCCTTCTAATGATTTTAGTACATCCATGAATAGTTGTAATTTCGATACCTCACTGTGGGGTCTGCCCTGTAACACTCCAAGATCCACTTTACCAGTATTGACATCAACTCCAGCATCCTCTAGCATGCTTTGAATTAGAAATATTGCGCGCTCTGCATCTTCTGCCTCTACTTGGTCTTTCATGAGTAGTCTTGCTCGAGCAGTTGCTAGTCTAATAAGACCACCAAGCTGTCTTGGAGTCACTGTGATCATTTCTTCCGATTCTACATTTCTCATCTTTAGATAGTAATCAAGAATTTTTTCTTCGGCCTCTGGTGTCAAGAGAGGATCGGATCTTTTGCAATACGCCAGATATTTTGTAAAGATGTCAGCATCGATTAGTGACCTGGTGTCTGTTGCAGATTTTTTGTGTAGACCGATTATATGCTGCGCAATATTTCGGTCTTTTTCTTTTGACGGAATGTCTCTGACTACAAAGATCAGGTCGAATCTGGTCAACAGTGGAATTGGCAGTGCTACATTTTCTGTAATGTTTTTGAATGGATCGTATTTGCCGTACATTGGGTTTGCGGCGGCCAGAATTGAGGTTCTGGCATTTAATGTGGCCACGATTCCTCCCTTTGCAATGCTTGCTGATTGCTGCTCCATCACTTCGTGCAGTGCACTTCGGTCTTCTGGTTTCATTTTATCAAATTCGTCAATACAAACAAGGCCTTGGTCACCAAGTACAACTGCGCCTGCCTCTAGCATCATGATTCCGGTTTTATCACGAACTACAGCTGCAGTTAGTCCAGCAGCTGTTGAACCTCTACCAGATGTGTAAAGGCCTCTTGGAGCAAGTCTTGCGCAAAACTTGAGCATTTCGGATTTTGCAGTACCAGGATCTCCAACAAGAAATACGTTGATGTCTCCTCGTATCTTGGTTCCATCGCCCATTACTCTTTGTGTAGAGCCAACCATCAATAGTAAAATGGATTCTTTGATTATTGCATGTCCCTGAATGTGCGGTGCAAATGAGCCAATTAGGCGATCATAAACGTCGGCATTTTTTGCCAAAGACTTGATTATTCGTTCTTCTTCTGGAGATATTTCTTCTCGCTCTGAGCGTCTTGAGTTTTTACCACCCCTTCCTCCCAGAAATTCGATATTATTGCCTTCGATCCGTAGTCTGTGCAGTCCGCTATTTACTCGCGTTCCTGTGATCTGTTCTTGCTCAATTCTGACAATTCCAGTCAGAATAATCCTGTCTCCAGGACGTGCGTTGTCTACAAGGTCTTGCTTTATGGTAACATCAATGTAATGTGGAAGCTGTCCTGGCGGAAGATCTTCTGGAAGCTCTTGCAGTCTGACAATTTGAAAGTCAATGAATTTGCTGTTTTCTGGATCGATTCTAAGGTCTCGGTGTGCACATTTTTCGCTAGTACATTTGCTTGGTGTGTAAATACTGAGGCCGCGCTCTAGTGGGACTTCTGTGATGTGACCTTCTGGGCACTTGTATACTACATTTTTTGCAAGAGGCTTTACCTCCGATGAGCGGACTACCATACCAGAAACGCTGGTCATTTTGCCAATTACTTCGGCATTGATTTGTCTGAGGCTTCTCTGAATCGGATAGTTTGCAATTCTTACACGAATGTCATCAGAGATCTTTGCCGCATAGTCAGGGAATCTTTCCTCTAGAATGTTTTTAATTGCACGTGAAAATGCATAAAGAATCTCGTCAGGTTCTAGGTTGAATTTTATTTCAATGTCTTTGTACGAGACAACATCGTTATAGTCAACCACAATGTATTTGGCCTGCTTTGCCATCATTTGATCGATTTCTTCCACATACACAAATGTGCCAGACTTGTCTTTGAATGAAGATAGAAAATGTTGCACTTGGTCTATTGTTGCGCTTCGAGATTGAGTTTCAAGTGTCATTATTTGTCACCAAAGATGTGTTTCATGAATTCTGCACTGTTGTTGTGGATTGTATTGTATAGTGAGCGCTCCTCAACTGAGAGCTTTTTTGCTAGTTCTGCAGTGAGTTCCATCGAGTTTGCCCTTGGAATTAATTTTCCAAGTCTTTTTCTGATCAAAGTGTATAACAGCGATTCTAGCTTGTCCTTTTCTTTTTCCGATTGCCTTGCCATGTAGCCTTTGACCTTGATGTAAAAATCAGGTTCCAAATGAGACAGTTCTTCGCCTACAAAGTTTTCTTTTGATAATGATTGGGTCAGCTCAATTCCCATGTCGGACTCTTGGATTTCTGCATGAGAATCAGATTCCAGAGTTTGGGCAATCCAGCGAGGCATGTTGATTACCTCTCCCTGCTTGCCAGAGATTACAACATTTGAGACATTGATCTTAAAATCGTGATTGATTACTGTTTTTACCTCTTCTGTCTGGTATCCTATCGTGTATACCTGCAAAAGCTCGTTTATTTTCAATGGTTATCAAACTTGATTCAAGGATTTAATGGATACGATCGATCAATTGTGTTTACAAATAGCTTTGATCATTTGATCCTCAGGCGTGATTTATTAAGAATGCAATCCAAGGTTTATCAATGACAGATTCTATGATGTGGGTTGAAAAATACCGCCCGCAGAAAATAACGGAACTGGTAAACCAAAAAGAGATCGTTGGTAGCTTGACTGCATTACTAAAAAATGTCGCAGAGATTCCACACTTGATGTTTTCTGGATCTGCAGGAGTTGGCAAGACAACACTTGCTCTTTGCCTTTGTAGACACATTCTTGGAGACGGATGGAAAGAATACACATTAGAGCTCAACGCATCAGATGAGCGCGGAATCAATATGGTACGTGAGCGAGTAAAAAAATTCTCCAAATTTGCTGGACTGGATACAAACATTCCATTTAAGATGATAATTTTGGATGAAGCAGACGAGATGACCTCGGATGCACAGACGGCATTGCGTAGAATCATAGAGGATGCCTCAAAGTCATGCAGATTCGTCATGATTGCAAATAATATTTCCAAGATAATAGAGCCGATTCAGAGTAGGTGTGCAGTATTCAAGTTTACATCTATTTCTGAAAAAGAAGTCATCGGACACCTAAAAGAGATAGCAAAAAAGGAAAAAATCAAGGCGGATGAAGACGGTCTCAAGGCAATTTACGACTATACCGAGGGCGACCTCAGACACGCAATTAACCTGCTTCAGGCAACTGCAAGCCTTGGCGGAATAACTGAGGAAAACGTCAAAGCGTCTGCCGGACTGACAAAGACCAAAGACGTTGACGAGGTGCTAAAAATGGCACTTGCTGGCAAAATTACCGATGCCAGGGCCAAGATGATTGAGCTTATCAAAGTCTATGGAATGTCAGAATCTGACTTTTTGAAATACATCAACGAGGCTATGTATAGAACAAAGCAGCCAAACATTGTAGAGATTTCTGAAGCCATTGCAAAATACGATTACAGGATTTTGTCCGGCGCAAACCCGGAGATCCAGCTTTCTGCATTATTGGCAGAACTAAGCAAATTTGGAAAATAAAAGCGCAGAGAGAGGGATTTGAACCCCCGGATGCTTGCGCACACAGGCTCTCAAGGCCCGCGCCCTACCGAGCTAGGCGACCTCTGCGCGTTTCGGTGCTAATAGCCTGTTAAAATTTGTTTTAGTAAATCATCTAGCAAAGAAATCTAAAAGAAAAAGAAAAAAATTGTTTTTTAATGGTGAGCGTGTGGATTTTCCGAGCTGCCAACTAGTTTGACAAAGGTTCCTGCTGCCTTTTCATGGTATTCAAGGAACGATTGATCGATGACTATAGCATGTGTTGGACAGATTTCCTGGCATGCAAGACAGTTTGTGCAATCATGTTCTCTGATTGGCATTGACTTGTCAGTATAGTCTAGTCTCTCGTTTTGTTCTGTTTTACCAGTTCCTGCAAATGTTGCATTTAGTACATCCTTTGCTGGAATATCCTGCTCAGTTCTGTACCACTGGAATGTTTGCACTGGACATACACTCATGCATGAACCTGCTGCAATGCAAGAGTCCCAGTCAACTGCTACAGTTGTACCGTGAATTCCTAGTGGAACTTGTTCTTCGCCACGGGCCTCATATGCCGCTTTGACGTTTGCATCAGAAAATGCTTCACCATCGTTTCTTCCAGTACCCCAAATGAAGTGAAAGTGTTCACCATCGCCGTGGCTTGTTCTTCCAACGGTTTGGAGCTTGGTCGGGAATTCGGTGTCTATACCCATGTTAGTAGGATTTTTGAAATCATATTTAAATTATTGTCGAATGAGTCGATCTTAATTTTGAAAATTAGTATGTCCTAATTCTATAGAATAAAAAGAAAAAATATTTTTCTTTATGTATGAGATTTTTTTCTGTCAGTTATCTCAGAGTTGCAGCTGCTCTTTCATGGTGTTCCAGATTAGCTTGATCAACTTTGATAGCTAAAGGCGGGCAAACTGAAACGCAAGCCATACACCAGATGCAATCATGTTCTCTGATTGGATCTGCTTTGTCGGTTTTGTCTTTGCGTTCCTCTTTTACTGATTTACCTGTACCTGCAAATGTTTTTCCAATTACATCTTTTGCTGGAATATCCATTTCAGTTCTGTACCACTGGAATACCTGTACCGGGCAAGCTTCAATGCATGCTCCATCTGCTACACAAGAGTCCCAGTCAACTGCGACCATTGTGCCACTAACACCTAATGGAACTTGAGTTTCGCCTCGAGCCGCATACGCAGAGATGACTGCTTCATCATGGAAGCATTCTGCATCGCTTCTACCTGGTCCCCACATTATGTGAAAGTGTTGACCATCAGAGTGCATGATTTTACCCGTTGGTTTTAGTCCTTGTGGGAAATTTTCTGCTATTGGCATATTGTCGCTCTATTGAAATGTTATTTAAATCTAAACAAAGCTGGCATGAATTAGTCTCGGAATTTTGCAAGATCAACAAATTATAACACTGTTTGAGTGACGATCGCACCTTTACGTTCATATCTTTTTGTTTGTAAAACTGATAGTTGGATATTTACAAATATGATGTCTATCGGGGCCCAAACATCGGCGTTTACACAAAGACAAACGATAGTTTTGTTTTTGTGCCAAATGGCTTTGCGGACACAAAAGCAAAGACATTAGCGTCGTATCTGAAATCGGAAATTGTTTATGCTTCAGTAGCAAATACTCGTGTTTTAGGCATAATGATGGCAATAAACAACTCAGGAATGCTTTTGCCAAGTCTCTGCTCTCAATGGGAGATAGACTATCTAAAAAAATCAACCAAGCTAAATGTTGGTATTTTGGATACAAAGCACAATGCACTTGGCAACCTCATTGCGGCAAACGACAAGGGAGGCGTTGTGTCTCCTAAGATGCCAAATGAAGCAGTCAAGATAATCAAGGATACGCTTGGTATAGAAGTTATTCAGAAAAAAATTGCCGGCTATCACCAAGCTGGCGTAATGGTTTGTGCAAACAACATAGGCGGAATCATTCATCCAGAGACTGATGAGGATGATATCAAAGCAATTTCTGATGTTTTGAAGGTAAAGCTAGAACCTGCAACAATAAACGGTGGAATTCCATACATTTCTTCCGGAATTTTGGCAAACAACAACTCTGTAGTCGTGGGCAACATGACAAACGGTCCAGAAATAATGATGCTTACACGAGCATTTACAGAATAAACAGGGAATCAGTTTTAGAAAACAGTGACTCGGTCGGAGTTACAGTTTCTTTTCCATCAGACATGTTTTTGATTATGACTTGGCCTGATGCATATTCTTTTGGAGCTACGATTATTGCGAATTTGGAGTTTGATGCATTTTCCATTTGTTTTTTGAATTGTCTTCCAACCAGATCAATTTCTACTGCAAGTCCTTTGTCACGTAATTTCGACGCGATGTTTATGGCATGTTTTGCCATCTCATCATTGATAAACAAAACAGAGATTTGAATTGTTGGTTGTACTGTTTGTAGGCCTTGGGCTTCCAACGAGAGAATTATTCTTTCAACACCGCCTGCAACGCCTGTAGCTCCAATGTCATCTCGTCCAAATGCCTTTGGAAGACTATCATATCTTCCACCTCCAACCAAAGCACCAAAGCTTGTAGAGTTGTCAAATGCTTCAAAGACCACTCCAGAATAATAGTCCAGTCCGCGAACTATGCCAAAATTAATTCGAATGTTTGTGACTCCGCGATTATTCAAAGATGCAAACAATTGTTTTAGTTCCTCCCATACAGGAAGTTGGACCACATCAAAGGCAGATTCTACCTCATTTGGTTGTCCCTTTATCTTGGAGAATTCAAGGATTTGTTCCATTTTTTCCTCAGAATATCCTTTTTGGACAAATTCAGATATGATCTCGTCTTTTTTCTTTTTCTGAATTTTGTCTATTGCTCTAAAGATATCTCCGATTGTTTGCTGATCTGTAGAGCCAAAAATTTTTGCTACTACTGCCTCTACAAGTTTTCTGTGCGAAATATCAATTGTTATGTTTTTGAGATTTAGTTTTGAGAAGAATTTTGATGTGAATTCTATTATTTCTGCGTCTGATTCCAAGCTTGGCTTTCCATAGACTTCTAGATCCCATTGGTGAAAGTATCTGTATCGTCCTTTTTGCGGCTCATCATACCTCCAAACACCACCAAACGCAGAAATCTTTGCGGGTAGTTTTAGGGATTTTTGCTCTACTACATATCGAGTCAGACCTACTGTGAAATCAAATCGCAGTGCAATTTCTCGGTCTCCTTTGTCTTTGAAAAAATAAATCTCGTCGCGTATCGCAGGTCCACTTTTTGCTTCAATTACAGATACAAGTTCTAATGGTGATGGCGCCATAAAATTAAATCCGAATGATTTTGATGTCTCTAGGAATTTTTGTCGTACAAATTCAATTTTTGATTGTTCAGCAGAGTCAAAATCCTTCATTCCTCTTGGCAGATTCAACTTGGAAAAACTTTCGCACTAATGGATTTAGATGTTGTTGTTTTGTCTTACTTTTAATAATAGAAAACTCTACTCGAACCGTTGAGCTACAAGAGTCTAGAACATGCAACGGATGCAATTTTTGAAGTAAACGCATCAAATCTGGAGGAGGCATTTATTGTTGCAGCAAAAACCGTAATTGAAACAATTCTGGACGTAAATACAATAGATGAAACCCAAGAAAAAACAATGACGGTTTTGGGTAAGGATCTCAGATATCTTTTGTATAATTGGCTAGAAGAGGTGATAATTTTGACCATAACGGATGGTTTTGCAGCAAAAACCATCTCGATCTCATTGGAAAAAAACGCTGAGTATAAAATTACTGCAAGATTCAAAGGAGAAAAAATAGACATCAAAAAGCATCACTTCAAAGTAGAGATAAAAGCGCCAACATTTCACGACATGGAAATAAAGCAAAATGGTGCAGTTTACATGCGTTATTTGCTGGACCTGTAGAAATTAATATTTCAAAGAACTTTTCATATTATGGAAGATCCAGAGCTTGAAAAAATAAAGCAGAAAAAACTTGCAGAGATGATTGCGCAGCAACAAGAATCCATTGCACAAAGCCAGGCTCAGGTAATTGAGCTAAATTCATCAAACTTTGATTCCATAACATCACAGGGACTAGTTCTGGTTGATTTCTGGGCTGAGTGGTGTGGCCCATGTAAGATGATGCATCCTATTTTTGAGAGAATGGCAAAAAAATACAGACACATCAAATTTGCACGTGTCAATGTAGACCAAAGCCAAGACATATCTATGAAGTTTGGGGTTCAAGCAATTCCTACATTCATCATGTTCAAGGATGGTAAGCAGGTGGATAAAATGATGGGTGCAGTGGGTGAGCCTGGAATTCACATGATTGCAAAAAAATATCAGATGTAACCGTAAGAGGCATCTTTTGCGCGCAATAACGCTACAATTTCATTAAAGACCGTTTGTTGTTCTGGGTTTAGTTTGTGCATAAATTTTTCTAGAATTATTTTTGCTTCGCGCGAGTTCGGCATTGAATAGAATACATCTTCTTCTTCGATTTGCCTACCTATTGTGACATCTTGTATGGAGCATGCTATTTCCTGTCCTTGTGTTGCTGTGTCGATTGATTTTTTGCCATCCTGGAGTTGGTGGATTTTACCAAT
>RHCX01000004.1 GCA_010028495.1 Nitrososphaeria archaeon
TCTAAATTCGAATTTAGAAACACTCAAAATCTAGCCTGTAAAACATGTCACAGTGTCTTTAGCGCATCTTTGATCATAAGTCGGTGGTGCGGAATGGTCTTTTTTGGCATAGTCTTGAAAAACCCATAGTCGTTGCTTTGAAAGTCTATCCTCATCTTGCCTTTTTTGATAGTTGCTACAAATCCATGGGAAACATCATGTCGGAATCTATCAAGGCTTTCATAGACTCCAACGAATTTTTCAATTTTCACATCCAGCCCTAACTCTTCTTTTGCAGATCTTTTTGCAGCAGTTTTCATGGATTCGTTCTTGTGAATCATGCTTCCTGGTAGATGCCAGTATCCCTTGTAGGGATTTCTGGTTCTTTTTGTCAAAAGAACTGATTTGCCATCAAATATCACCAAGTCAACACATGAAAAGGCGAAGTATTGTCTGAAGTTGTCGTATTCTTTTTGTGGTGCTTTTTTCACTTTTTTCATATTATATACAACATCTCCTATATTTTTGACATGAATTTTTTGCTAAATTAAACAATTCCAAAAATCAACCAGACAAAATATCAAAAATGTCGGTTTTTCTAATTCATTCGTAAATGCTCAACCCCCTCCCACGCCATATCGGTTTACTCGTATAGTGATTTTTTCAAAAATGCCCAAAAACGCTGGGGGTTTAACGTTTGTGCGTAACTAATGCGGCCAAGCCCCAAAACACCCCCATTACCCAGATAGACATATCAAAACAATTTTGCTCACGAAGAAAAGCTAAACCCCTCTATTTTGCAAAAAACTCGCTGGAAAATACCAAATGACTGGTTTTTCTTTATATGTTAAAATGGAAAATAATGGTAAATTTTTGGTAAGAATACTGTCTAAACTAGGCAAAACTAGGTAGTTTTTTGGTCTAAGGCCCCCACCATTTTGATGCCAAACTAAGATAACCTGATGATTTTTGGAATTTTTCTAATGCTAGTTTAACACGAAAAATACCAGTGTCAAACTAGTCCAAAACCGGAGATTTTTTTAAGTACGATACTGCATAAGCCAAGCCTCCGCAAAGCACTCCAATTGCCAAAATCCCAATAAAGGTAGCAATCGGCGGAATAAACGAGTCCATGACTGCAAGATTTGCCTTGCCTATCTGTCCAGTGTTGAGTAGGTCCATTGCGCCAGATCCTATCAAACCTGCAAATATCATGGATAGAGTAGTGCCTAATCCGCCAATATTCATTCCAATAAGGTGAATCCATACCAAAAGGTTGGTTTTACCCGTGATTTTTTTGCGCATATTTACCTCTAAATGATTGTAAAATACCGCAGTAACTGCAATTGCTACTGTGATAATCAGGTACAACATCAGGCCGATAAAGAACCATTTCGCAGGACCTTCAAAAGACAACGATAGAAATTGTATCATGTTTACATCTTTTGCAAAGATCATCTGAATTCCTACCATAGATAATGACAAAAATGTGATAATTCCGCCCTGGGCAATTGCAGATATGATGAATCGGCTTCCCCAAGTGCTGTTTACATTGTCCACGGTTTAATACAAAATATCATGCCATAAAGTGATTTTTGTGAAGAATATCTCACTGTTAGTTGGTTAATGTGACCTTTTCTCGGTTTTCTACTATTTCAATTTCTATTGTTTCCAAGGGGTCTTCTACTTGATTACGCCTAATTGACAGTAGTTTTGGTTTTTCAAAGTCCACAGTACAGTCTGGGCATGCATACACCAAAACTCGATGTTCGTTTGGCGCCTTGGGGTTGGAAAGGCGCGGATAATATGTGAGTCTACCACCGCAATCAATGCAATAACGGTTGGCCCTTCTAGTTCTGGCCATTGTAAATCTCCTGCATTATACGGTATCATGGATCAGATATTAGATCGGTTTGGTCTAATTGTGTGAACTTGTATGGTTGCAACGATCAATATTTCTAAACGTATAAAATTATACATCTGATGTCTGCAAGTAAAATTATTAATATTTCTAAATTCGAGTTTAGAAAGATTTAGGCGCCGCCCGTCAGACTTGAACTGACGACCCCCTGATTAACAGTCAGGCGCTCTACCACGCTGAGCTAGGGCGGCTCTGATGTTGTGCTTGGCGTATGCGATTTAATTCTTTAGTTTAGAGTTTTGGAAAACTTGGAAAAAATTATTTTTCTATTCCTTTTGCCTTGTGGTATTGGTATACTCCGTCAAGGAAGACACGGTGATCTTTGTTTTTGACTTTGGTAACTGCCTCGATTTCCGCTGCAGTTTGTGTGACGTCATTTAGGACTGGACCTGTGACTGTTATGTCATCTCCCTTTGATACCACCTTTGTTGCGCCGTGGATTTTTGCAATGCGTGGTGCTCGCTCGCCTTGAAAGTTTTCCACCAAGACTAGTTTGTCCTTGGTTTTTACTGTGATTGGAAAGTGAGCATAAACAATCTTCATTTTTATTGTATAGCCGTTGATTACTCCATCACATAGATTTCTGATCAGCGATAGTGCAGTGTTTGCTATGGCATAGTATTTTTTTCTGGAATTGATTGCCTTGATTGATACTTTATTGTCGTTTACTGCTAGTTCTACTGGGATTTTTTTGAAATTTTTGTAGACTTTGCCTAGTGGGCCTTCAATTAGCATCATGTGTTTGTTTAATGTGACCTTAACTTTTTGAGGAACATCAAATGTTGTCTCAAAGATTTCGGCTTGCTTAGTAGACATATCCTATCAAGAATCCTCCAATTCCCTTGTTTTGTGCATCATGGTGCGACATTATTCCCTGGTTTGTAGTAACAACTAGCATGCCTCGATTGTATGCTGGCAGGTATTGTTGCTCCCAATCATTGAACTCACCTTTTTTTACCTTGAATCTTGGTGTGATTGCACCGCACTTTGTGATGTGTGCTAATAGTTGAATCTTGAATTTTCCTCCACGTTTGTCTTCTACGTGCTCAAATTCTCCAATATAGTTGTGCTTTTGTAAGGTTTTGAGTACTTCGATTGCAAGTTTTGATGTTGGTAAAATAACGCACTCGGTTCTTCTTCTTGCCTCGTTGTTATACAGAGTATTGAACATGTTTGAGAGAATATTTGTTGCTGGCATGATTATTCACCGATATTTGTAAAATCCTAACGAGTTTGCTACTTCTCTAAAGCATCGTCTGCAGATCATCAGATTATATTTTTGGATAACTGCTGTGTAATCACCGCAACGTTTGCACCATCGAGAGCCTTTGCCAAATTCGTGCTTGTGTCTACCAGTGTATTCATATGATCTGTCCTTCATATGATGGTCACTCCAAACTCCCTAGTTAAGAATTCTTGGGCTTCCTCTCTTGTGATTCTGTGTTCGTGGCCAACAGATGCCTTGTGTCTGCTTCTGAGTCTGACGCTAAAGCCAGGTCTTGTTAGTGTGATTGCTGCTTCCATTCCCAAAATTCCTATTTGTGGATCGTATTTGATTCCCGGAATGTCGATGTGCTCTTTGATTCCAAATGATACATTTCCAAAATTGTCAAATGATCTTCCCTTTAGTCTGTTTCCTACTGCTTCTAGCAGTCGTTTTAGCAAAACGGCGGCATCTTCGTCACGTATTGTGACTGCCACTCCGATTGGCTCGCCCTTTCTCACGCCCCAGTCTCTTTGTGTACCTTTTGCATCACGTGCGCATGATTTTTTGCCAGAGATTTGGTCTAGTGCTTTTTTTGCCACTTCGATTGCATCGCCGGATTTTCCTACACCCATGTTAAGGACTATTTTTTCTAATCGTATAGTTTTCATTTCGTTTTGAGTTGCCGACATTTTTCTCACGCTACTTGGATTATTGGCTCCTTTTTGCCAACCACCATGACTAGGTCTGATGGAATTTCGATTTCACGTTTGCCTAATGATAATAGTGCTCTTTTTGGAAGAACAAATGTTCCTTCTTTGATTTCCTTGACATCTGCAATTTGTCCTGCGTTTACTCCTTTTGTTACTAGTACTTTGGAGCCTTTTTCTAGTGGTAAGACTTCGTTGATCTTTTGTTCTGGGACTTGCATTAAACAAGTATCTCCAACATTTGCTTTGGTGTCAGAGATTAATGAGCGTCCGTCGTGGAATCCTAGCTGTGTTTTACCTTTTTTGATTGTTGTTTTGCTTGTTACTTTAACTAGTTTTACTGCTTTTTCTGCGCTTTTGATCTTGATTGGTTCTAGTAGGTGTCCTTGTTTTGGAACCAGTCTATATACATCAGATACTCCTTCTAGCTCTACAACATCCATCAATCCGATTCCGTGGTGAATTGATTTTCTTTTTACACCGTCAACTTTTACTTTGCCATTATACACTGCATATTCTGCTTCTCTTGCAGTAGTCACCATCTTTAGTGTGTCTCTCAAAAATACAAGACTTGGAATTGAGAAATTCTTAGAGTGTGGCCCTGGTCGTACTGTAGTTACAAATCTCGGGCTCTTTCTTGATATACCCCAGAACATTGGAGCCATTTGTCTTTTGAGTTTCTTGCTTCCTGCTATTCGTGGCATTTACTTACTCTCCTTTCTTGGTTTGGCTGCTTTTGTTTCTTTGCTAGCTTCTTTTTTAGCCTCTTTCTTTGCCGGTTTTGGTGCAGCCGGCTTTGCCTCTTTAGCTGGTTTTGTGGATTTGCCTTCAAGCTTTGATGCTCTCCACTTGTCAGAGGTGTTTAGATCAGTTACTATAACATTTGATGTGTGAACAAAGACATCTACATTTCCGCCCTTTAGTTTTTCTTTTTTGATTCCTTCTATTGTGATTCCGTTTTTCAGAGAAGATACAGATGTGATTTTGCCAGTGACTCCCTTGAATTCTCCTCTGACCACTTTGACTGTATCACCTTCGGTTACACGGATGCTTCTTTTGTGGTACTTGTTTTTGAGGTCTTTAGATAGATGACTGCAGAGTAGTTTTGATCTTGTTGATAATGACGCTTGGTAGATTGTTCTGTTGCGGATAATTGTTGGCTTCATTTTTCTATACCACCATTGATGCCAGATTTGCTACTCTTGGCCATTTCTCCGACGCTTCTGCTGCTACTGGTCCTTTGATGTCAGTTCCTTTGATTTCTCCTTCTGGAGTGACAAGCACTGCAGCATTGTCTTCAAATGTGACACGGACTCCGTTTAGTCTTCTAATTGGATATTTTTGTCTAATAATTACTGCGCCAAAGATCTGTTTTCTGAGTTCAGCTGGTCCTTTCTTCACCACTACATTTACGAAATCGCCAACTGCTGCAGATGGATATCGTGAAGTTCTTGTTTTTGCTCTCTTTACCATTATAATTTCTAGTTCCTTTGCACCGGTATTGTCTGCGCATGTTACTCTAGCTCCTAGCGGTAATGCACGAGTTACATATGGGCGGAATTCCTGTACACCTTTTGCAGATACTGCACGAGACTTACCTGTTGACATTTTATGCCTTGACCTCCACCACTACAAATGAAACTGACTTTGCAATTGGTCTGCATTCTGCAGCAACTACAACATCACCTTCTTTGATTTCTTGTTTTGCTGATTTGTAAGCGTGAATTGTACTGGTGCTTCTTGCATATCGTTTTGTCTTGGTGATGTATAGAGGATTTTCTCTTTGGATTACGACCGTGTTTTTGTTCTTTGCGCTGACTACTTTGCCCTCGAAAAGCTTTCCTCGAACGCTTAGGTGTTCTCCATTATCCATTACAATTCCTTTGTAGATTTTATTTTCTGTCATGCTTTCACCTTTATTCTATCCTCTGGTCTTTTTGCTATCAAATCACCATTAATGACTTGTTCGTTTGCAAATTTCCAAGAAGAATGTCGCTTTGGAATCATTTTTGCTCCATTGTTTGTGTTAATTGTAAACATTGACTGGGTTTCATTTACGATTTTGCCATTTAAGCCCACCAGTTGCTTGTTTGTAGAATCTATGATTTGTGCGTGGATTCCGATAAACTCAGAGTTTAGTGATATCATTGGTTTTTCATCTCATTTAGTCTTGTGAGCATTCTTGCTATTTCTTTGCGCAGTGCACGGATTTTGCCGCTTTCCTTTCGGAGTGTGCCTTTTGCTGAATCTGTTCGCATTTTTGCAAGCTCGACTCGTGATTGCTCTAGTCTCGATTTGAGATCCGTCTCATTTAACTCTCTAATTGATTTCATTTTTAATTGGGCCATTTACTTTAGTTTCTCCTCAACTTCATCCATAGTATCCATTTGCTCAATCTTTTCTTGGTCTAGTTTTACTTGTTCGCTTTCCGTTCTTGCTACTCGCTCTGATTCTTCTTTTGCCAATCGGATTTCTCTTTCTTCCTTGGTTTCTTTTTTGCCCTTTAGTTCGAATTCTGGAATGTATCTCTCTTTTCTTGCGATTCTGATTCTTACTCCGATGTATCCCATTGGTGTTGGGATGTGAGTGGTATCTTCATCTACAATAACGCTTGCACTATGACCTGCGCGTGGCAAGATTCCCAAGGAATGCTTCTCAAATGAGGAACGATCTCCTCTTAATTTTCCTGATACAGTGATTTGAACGCCCATTGCGCCAGCATTCATTATTTGCTGTAGCGTCCACATGGTTGCTCGTCTAAATGCTGTTCCTCGCTCAATTAACTGTGCTAATCTGTTGCACATGACGCTAGAGGTAAGCTCTGGTTGTGAGATTTCGTTTACTGCTATTTGTGGACTTTTGAGTCCGAAGCTTTTCTCTAGTTTTTCTGTTAGCTCTCTAATACCCGTTCCTTTTCTGCCGATAACGATTCCTGGTCTTGTTACGTGTAATACTACTCTTGTACCAGTTGGTGTTTTTGAGATTTCAACGTGTGAGAATCCTGATTCTTTGATTGCTTCTCGCAGATAATCTTTGAGTAGCATCATGTTGTAGTTGTCTTTGATTACATTTTTGACTGCAGACATGCCTATACCTCTTGAGCCACCAGCTCGACATGTGTTAGTACGTTATTCTTTGGAGTTGCTCTGCCCTGTGCTCTTGGAGTGAATCGCTTTATGAGAACACCTTTGTGAGCGTTTGCGGAAATAATTTTGAGTCTGTCCAAGTCCATTCCTTTGTATTCTGCATTTGCCTCCAAGTTGTCCAATAGTTTAATGAATTCGGTTGCTGCCTTTTTTGGATAACGGCCAGACATTACTCCGGTGTCAGAGCGGTGACCAACTTCGTTGTTGTATCTTCTAAACGGAACTGCACGTTTTAATGAAACTACTTCTTGTAGCGCATCGCGTGCTTTTTCAATTGACATGCCTTTGATCATTTTGGCTACCTCTCTTGCGTGCTTGTGTGAGATGTCTTTTTCTCGCAGGGATGCTCGAACGTGTTTTGTCGCATCAAAGTTTTGGAAAGCGTAACCATAATCCGGCATGTTAATCACTTCAATGGCACATACAAGCTGGATCTTGATGCTCCGACACCTGGTGCACCGTGAACAACTCGCTTGTTTGTTCTAACATATTCGCCAAGATAATGGCCAATCATTTGTGGTACGATTGCAACTGGAACAAATTCTTTTCCAGAAAATACGTTAACTGTGACTCCAACCATGTATGGTAGAACTATTAGGTCTCGAATGTGTGTCTTGATCGGGTTTTTGGATTTACCTGCCTTGTCCAGCTTGATTTCTTCGATTAACTTTCTTTTTCCATCAGTGATTCCTCTGGTCAGAGAACGTCTTGCTCGTGCTGGAAATATCTCGAATAGCTTTTCCAGTGACATATTCTGGAGTTGGTCCAGTGGAATACCTCTATAATCAAATTCCTTAACCATGTATTGACACCTTTAGAGTTGAATTTTGTCGGTCCATATTATAGCATTCCTATCTTTGTTGCCAAGTCTCTAGCTTTTTCAACGGTCTCAAATTTGACAAACGCCTTTTTGCCAGAAATTGTTTTTGCAGTATTGACGTCGATTGCATTTTCTTCGTATAGTGTTTTGATTGCTTCTTTGATCGAGGTCTTGGTTGCATCTCTATCAACAATAAAGCAGATTCTGTTGTCTTTTTCGATTAACGAGAATGTTTTTTCTGTAATGTATGGTCTGAGGATTATTTTTGTTGCTTGTGTGGTATTCATTGTAGTACCTCCATTAGCTCTAGGTGTCTTGATTTGATTTCTCCAATTGCTGCAATTGCGCTCTTGGAATATACTGTCAATCTAATCATTGATGAACCTGGTGCTAAATCCAATACAGACAAATCACTTACGGATCTCACATCAACTCCTGGAAACGCACCGCATGCTTGTGTCAAGGACTTTGAGTCTTTGGTTACAAACAAGACAGACTTTCCAATCTTTGTCTTTCTGCCTCTGATTGATGCTCTGCCGGATCGTGCCTTTCTGCTTTCCAGTCTTGCAATATCTGCAGATAGTTTTAGTGAGTCAAGGACCTTAGAGATCTCTTTTGCTTTAGATATCTTTTCAATATCGTCTGATACGATAACTGGGAATGATTGTATTCCATCTATGATGTGTCCTCTTGCAGAGACTAGATCCTTTGATGCAGTAGCCGCGATTGCAGAGCACAGAGCCAGTGTTTTTTCTTGCTTGTTTAGCTTCTTGTAGACTACTTTTTCAGATGTTGGTGGGTGTGCTTGTCTTCCGCCTCGAACCATTGCAACTTTGGCTGCCTGTCCTCTTCTTGGACCGCCGCCTCTGATTCTTGCAACTCTTGCTTGTCCATGACCTGTTGGTGGATCGTTAGATGCTGCTACTGTGTTTTGACCAGCTGATGGCATTCTTCCTTGTCTTTGATAATGATGAGAATCTAGATTTACAAATGCTCTATGAATCAAATCGCGGTTAACCGGAGTTGAAAATACTTTTGGTAATTCTACTTCATCTTGTTTTGAGCCAGTAAGAGAGAATGTTTGAGCTTTCATACCACAATCTCCAATATGTTTGGCTTGAGAACTTTGTTTGGAACATTTCTGACTTGGGTTCTAAGCTTTACCAGTCTTCTGTATGTTCCTGGAACTGAGCCTTTTAGCACGACAAAGTCGCCATCAACAAATCCATAGTGTTTGTATCCACCACTTGGATTTATTTTGAAATCATCTTTGTCGGTGTTGCTCATGATCATGATTCGTTTATTGTATTCAACTCTTTGATGGAAACCACGTTGACCTGCACGTGGTACAGTGTACATGATGCTTGCTGGCGAAATTGGACCCAATGTACCAACTGCTCTAACTGATTTTCTGGATTTGTGCTGCTTTTTCTTTACACCCCATCTTGTGATCGGGCCTTCCCAGCCTTTTCCTTTGGTGATTGATGCAACGTCAACACTTGAACCAAGCTCAAAGACTTCTTCTATTTTGACTTGTTTTCCAAATAATCCTTTAAGGAAATCAAATTGTTTTTTGAGGTCTCCTCCTTTCACTGCAACTTCGAAGACATATGGTTTCTTTTGTGCAACACCTGCATTGTTTGGCAGAACTGCAACTACTGCAAATAATTCACTTGTGCGGTTTAGCATTTTTTCTGCCTTCTCTAGTGTTCCTTCTTTTGGTTTTAGTGTGAATAATCTAGAAACTTCTTTTGGCATGTCGTTAGAATAAACATCAAACAGTGCATGTGAACCGTTAACATCTTCATAATATCCACGAATTCCGATTACTGAAATTGGTGGTGTTGCAACAACTGTACCAAGACTGACTAGCTGTTTTCCATGGTTTGGTGTTTTCTCTCGGTCATCAATGCTGACGATTTGGATGCAGCCAACTTTGAATCCGGCATAACCCAAAAGTTTTGGCTGCTCGGATGTGATATCTGGCCATGTTCTGATTCTTGCTTCCATGCTTTTGGCACGTCCTCTAGGAAGGTATGCAAGACTACCACGACGTGGCTGACTGTGTTTTCTATGACCCATGGATAATCGAAAACAATTGTTAACCCCATTATATACCTAAAGATAACGAATCTTACGGATTTGTAATGCTATTGATCGAAGACAGAATCGAAATGGCGCCAATTATGACACCTGTGATTCCAAGTCCGATTGCCAGCAAAAGAAAATTCTTCTTTGCCACAACTAGAAAACATCCAGACTTAATTTGAATGTGCCATGTTCAGAATGGACAAAATTCCGATCATCGACTCTTCCATACGAACAGTATCAGTTGCCTGATTTGGGAAAAAGTTGAAGGTTTTTGCATTTTGGAATTGGTTTATCTTGTTTCCCAATATATCAAACAATCCTCGATCTGGAGCACCGAAAACTACCAGTAATGGCTTGTCGGTACTGCCGTATTCTTGAAGCTGTTTTTGTGTTATTTCTTTGCCTTTTCTTGAGGTCATTATTATGGCACCATTCCATTCTTCTAGAATTTTGATCAGGCTTGGTCGTTCTTTTACTTTGTAACCCCAGTATTGTTTTATTTCATGTTCGGATATTTCTTTGAATGTTATCGGATCGATGCTTTTGATTTGTATGGTGGTTCTTTTTTTATCCCATTCTTTACCAAAGTATGGGAGCATTTGATGAATTCCAATATCGATGAATTTTTTTCCTTTGTAAAATACAATTGCGCCTTCTCTTATGTCCCCCGGCTTGACATGTTTTGGATTAGATGATAATGAGTGGTGAGGAATTTGTAACGGATGCATTACTCCAGCATACCTAAGATCATCCATCATTGGAAAGATAGTTTTTCTCAGATATTGTGGGGTTTCCAAGTATCGCAGAATTGTAGACAGTAAGAACCTGTCAGATGTATTGCCTGGACTTTCATCATAAATGAAAATCGTTTGTACGCCAAAAATGGCACACGCCCTTGCAATAATTGAAATTTTGCGAGACTTGTCTAGTTTGGTGGATTCGTCTTTAAGACAAGAATCTGGAATCGCGACGGAAATGTTCAAAAAATTCTACGCACTTGGGACTGGGTATTTTTGTTTACCAAGGTTTGCATAATTTGCAACTTGATCTTGAGTTACTTTTTCAAATTGTTTTGTTGATGTTTTGATAACTGACATTTTGATGTGATCAGTTCCTTCTTTTTGGTCACTTGCCATATAGATACAAGCAGTAGCCAAAGCAGATGCGTCATCCAATGACAAATCATGTTTGAAGTTTTTCTCCAAAAAGTCATTTGCCTGTTCAGAACCAGAACCAATTGATACTGCATCGTATGCGATGTAGGTTCCACTTGGATCAGTCAGATACAATGAGTTTCCACTAGAGTCAACACCTCCGATGATTAAAGCAACTCCAAATGGACGTGCTCCACCAAACTGTGTGTATTGTTGACATTGGTCTGCAAGATGTTTTGCGACAGTTTCAACATCTACTGGTTCGTCATAGATTATTCGATTACTTTGAGAAAAGAATCTTGCATTGTCAGCTTGGCTTCTTGCATCTGGAATGTAGCCAGCAGCTGCAAACCCAATATGCTCATCAATTTGGAAGATTTTATGAGCTGATTCAGAGATTTGTAATTTTCTTGGCTTTTCTTCTACGGCCATTACAATTCCATCTTTGCTTTTGATTCCGACTGCGATAGCACCACGTCGAACTGTTTCAATGGCATATTCTACTTGGTACAGTCTGCCATCTGGAGAAAATATCGTAATAGCTCTGTCATAACCTTGTTGAGAAGGAAGCAAATCTGTTTTCAGATCTTTGAAAGTTTAATTTAAGTCTAGTCATGCGTGATTCGTGCGATTTGAGATTCCATTTTTCGGACACGCAAATGTACGAGCATTTCATCCAAGAACAATAGAAATCACAACAGAACCCGATCTGACATTACAGGGAGATTGCATAGTTGGAGTAAGCTCGAATTGTGGCTGCAGAGAGATCCCAGTCGATCTAAAAGAAAAACTTCGTCGATCAGAGTCTAAAATTACAATTACAATTCAAGTTGAAGATGAAAAATTTATGATTGAAGGTCGAGGCCACGAAGATCTGAAGCTGGAAAACCCCCACGACATAGTAATTAGAAAAAGCAGTTTTTTGTGTCCAAGGACATTGGCGATCAAATGCGATAAAGCATCTGAGGATATGCCAAGAGAAATGATAAAGAAATTACAAAATCCAAAAACAAAAGGATTGTTTGTAATAGAAGTTATTTGATTTTTTTCTGTGTTGTGAAATCTTTACTTTCCAAGACATTTGCCATTGCGCGATTTACAATTTCTGTCAAGACAAATTCGTTGTAAGCCGATTCAGATTTTTTTTGTAGTGCCGGTTTTTTAGCAATGCCTTCCAGAATTTTTTCTATTTTTGCAGATGTTGTTTTTATCATCGAAGAATATTTCGAATCAAAATCTTTTGATGATTGATTTGAGATCAGCTTGATTGATGTGCCATAGAATTTTGCAATGGCACCCCTCACCTCTTCAATTTTTACTATCTCAATTAGACCCGCATCTTTTAGAATTTCCAAATGATGTCGTATTGTTGTGATTGCTTTGTTGTGTCCATTTTTTTGGAGTTCTTTTGCAATTTGTTCTGCTGTGAGTTGTTTGTGATACAACATTCCCACAATTTTTGCTCGTGCTGGATCTTCTAGGGCTTTTGCATGTTCAATCGAGATACTTACTACTCGGTTGACCCTGATTGGTTTTTCTAATAATGTTGACATGTTACTTGCATCTTAGTCATTAAGCTAAAAGATCCGCTAATCATATTTTTTTGTCCAATCGCATTAACTTTTTTACACTACAATAATTTTCGTAACAAAATCATATTGAACTCTTTTACTACTACTAATTTAGTTGTGATTGCATAAATTTAGTAGCATGATGATAAACTTAGTAGCAAAACTAGTAATTTTAAAAATCCGAAATTTTGGCAGCTTTGAAAACTTTGGTTCCAAAATAGGTGTAAAGACAGATGATAACAGGTCAGCTCAACTCGCAATTCGAGTTGGAAATTGTATTTTATGCCTAAAGAGATTTTCCAGAGATTAGTTTGTAAGAATCAACGTATCTGCTTGACATCTTGTTGATTATTTCAGAAGGAATGGTAGGTGCTTTTGGCTCTTGCCCATTCTTTCTTGCATCTTCAAATTGTTTTTGATAGCCATTTGCAGTCAGCCAATCGCGGAGAATTTGTTTGTCGTAGGATTCCTGTATTTTTCCGACCGCATAGGTTTCTTTTGGCCACATTCTGTATTCGTCAGGGCCAATTGAATCGCCCAGAGTGATTTGCCCATCTAATTTTCCAAATTCTAATTTCAAGTCAGCCAGAATGAATCCAGCCTCATCTGCAATTTTATACATCTGATCATAGATTTCTAGGGATTTAGATTCCAGAAAATTGTACTCGTCTTCAGTGACTAGATTTTTTTCCAGTGCAATTTGCTTGTTTATTGGTTCATCGTGTTCTGACTTTGTAGTAGGATCAAAAATCGGCCTTGGGAGTTTTGCGGCGATTTCTGTTTGACTTCCTTCTGGAATTTGGACTTCTCCTGCCTTCCACCTACCAATTAAACTACCATAGAAATAACCTCGAACTACGCACTCTACTGGAATCATTTGCATTTTTTTGACAATGATTTCATTTTTAGAAATAGATTTTACAAAATGGTTTTTGACAGGTAATTTTCCAAACCAAAACTCTGCAAATTTTGTTAACACCTCACCTTTGTATGGAATTGGATCATGAAACTTGACATCATATGCAGATACTCGATCGCTGAACTTGAAAAGTAGCGTTCCATCCTCCATGTCATAGACATCTTTGACCTTGCCAGAACCTATGAACTTCATGTTACCCTCAATTTTGAAGCCAAAGAGCCGATATAACAATTTTTGAATGAATTTTTAATTATGTATTACCAGTCAGCAAATGTGAGGGCATTTCTTCTGATCCTATGTATTTCCATGTCATTTCTGCCCGCATTTGCCAACCATACTGGAGGAAATAATTCTGGTCCAACCATAACCGACCCGAGCCTCAAAGTAGATACCTTTGTCTCAGGAATACCAAACAGTCCAACTACAATGGCATTTGTTGGAGATGACATTTTAGTTTTGGAAAGATATACAGGGTTTGTCAGGCTAGTTCATAATGGGCAGTTACAGCCAGAGCCAGCGCTTGATGTCTCAGTAGCTCGTGACGGAGAAAGAGGAATGCTCGGAATCACATCTGTTGGAAATACGGTTTATGTTTATTTTACAGCTGCCGAGGTAGATGAAGGAAAGGCAATTGAAAATAGAATTTACAAGTATGAATGGAATGGACTCAAACTAGTCAATCCCATTTTGATTAAGACGCTTCCCAGTGACAATTTTTACCATAACGGAGGAGCAATGACTAATTTTGATGGTCAAGTATACGCCGTGATCGGCGACAACGGTAACTATGGACGATTGCAAAACAGAGATGTTGACGGATGGAGAAACGATACCAGCGTGATACACAGAATCGACCCTCCAGGATCATACTATGCGATGGGAATCAGAAACAGCTTTGGAATTACTTTTGATCCTGTAACAAAAAATCTATGGGATACTGAGAATGGACCAGATGAATATGATGAGGTGAACTTGGTTCCAGAAAACTTCAACAGTGGTTGGATTGAGATCATGGGTCCTACTGATAATCAAACGAAAATCGACTCGTTACCAAAATATGGAAACTTTGTTTACAAAAATCCAGAGTTTAGCTGGAAAAGAACCGTGGCGCCCACAGGAATTGCGTTTGGAACAAAGCAGCTGGGCCAAGAAGATAAGGTCTTTGTTGTTGACTGTAACAACGGAAATCTGTATAGATTCACATTAAATTCGGAAAGAACTGGATTTGTGTTCAAAACACCTGAATTGCAAGACCTAGTTTTGAATGAAGGTGACCCAACGGATGAAATCATACTTGGGACTGGATTTGGTTGTGCCACAGATATAGAGCAAGGACCAGACGGTTTTCTCTATATTGTATCGTTGTCTAATGGAGCGATATACCGACTATCTTCGGCACCCATAGAACCAACGTCACCCCCAACACAGAGTATTTCTGTCGAATATGCCGCCATCATGATTGCAGCTATTGGATTAGCAATCATAGTCATAGTGTTAAAGAAACGTAAGTCATTCTAGTTGTTTTTTGTTGCCTTGACTCGGATTAATCCGGCATCGTGATCATAATTCAGATTAGAATATGGATACGAGTTCAAATCATATCGAGTTTTTGGATCAGCAAACTCGGTGATTGTGTTAGTTAATGCATCCGCCCGTGATAATTGTGGCCCACGAGCAAAATCTCGTTGAAGATGAGGATCAGATAGTATAATCATTTGTTGTGGTGTTTTTTTGTATAAAATATCCACATAGTCTTTTGTATTTTGTAAACCAAGCACGTCGTGTAATACCCACTCATATGTTGGACTAGCGAATACAGGAATGGTTGGATTTTCTTTTGCTAGATTTGCAGTAAATATCATTGCTTCAAACTGAGTATTTGTCAAATTTGTTGAAACGACTACGATTGTGCAAACTAGACCAAACATCGCAATCCCGAAAAATGGCATTAACATCAGATTTGGTTTTTTAATTCTCTTACTGATCTGATCAACAAAATTAGCCAAGCCAAGTGAGAATACTGGAAGAAGCATCATCCAGTGAAAATACTGGACAAATCCAATCAGTCCAAGAAATACCACATATGGAGCAAACCAGAGTAAAACAAGCCTGTCGCGTTTAATTACAAGTAATCCAATTCCTACCAATCCCAAAACAAACAGAACAGGATCCATTGCCAAGAATGCTTTCGTCACCTCAAACAATCCGGTACGATTCCTTTGTGTCTGCCAGAGCACATCATGAATCCAATGATTTGTAAAGCTTCCAGTCATCAGGCTTTGAGCAGGCCAGATCAATGGCAAAAGCAGGACTGGGACTAGCCACAACCCAATCATCTTTTTGCTTTTTGTGCCAGAATAAATCAAATAAACAATCATCGGGATCATTGTAAATGCTGGAATTTTTGTAAAGATTGCAAGTCCCATACAAACTCCAGATGCCATGACAAACTTGCGATTATCTTTAGAATACATTGCAAATAAAATTGCCAGTAATAAAAAAGGCAAAAGAATTGAATCCAGCAAGATTCTCCTCATAATCCACGTAATCGGCATTACAGCAAAGAATGCAGATGTAAAAACTGCGATTTTTGTATCATATCTTTTTTGAATTATTTTGTATACAAGAAATGTATCAAAAACAACAATTAATCCCATCATTAATCGAGGTATTGCAAACAAGGATTCTATAGAATCAAGATTTGATTGCGGATTTACTGAATTCGGATATCCAGCTATGAAGAAAAATCCACTAAGGAAAAACTGCCCAAAATATGGATGATCGTAATAAACGCCTTCTTGTGGCCCTTTGCCTTCCAAGATATCAGATGCTCGTCGGAGATAGACTCCTTCATCGTAAAAGATCTCAGGATACCCAGTAAGATTCCAAATATGAGTAAATGCTGCAAGTGTTAAAATTGCGCAAATAATCAAAATCGATTTTTTTGAAGCCAAGGCCTATCACAAAGAAGAACAGTTAATTTGGCTTTCTCAGGATTTTGGAACAAAAATTTATCAATAGATTTTGCAAAGATGTGTCATGCGTGACATAAATGACATCATGCCAAAGATCCCAGACATGAAATGGGGCGCTCTAACTAACAAATACCCAACAAACAAGAATGTCAAAGAACTAGACAAGATGCTCCCACATGACAAAAAATGGCACACTGTGTTTGATTTTGAAGACCACGTTTATGTTGACGATGTACAAGTCTGGAAAAAAGACAAAAAAGCCTGGACTTAGCTTCCCATCATCCCAACCATTTTGGGTGGAATTCTATACTCTTTGGTAACTGAAATTCCGTTATCCGCAGTCACCAACACCAGATGTAAAGAGTTGTGTTCTGGTGGAGATAAGATTATTTTTTGTCCCGGAGCCAATACTCCAAGCGATTGTACATCACCATCACCAAAATTCACCAATACATTCGTTAGTGGTTTTGAGCCGGTGTTTTGAATCATCACTCTGGCAGTGACAAAGAGGTTTTGCGGGTCCTTGAACGGGTCAACGTCAATCTGATATTCTGTTGTAGTGATTATCCCTTTTGATAATGACAACGTGATTAACACTCCAATTATTGCAATTCCAGCAATACCTCCAATAATCAAAAATTTGTATGAGCCCACGACACACTAAATTTGGCGAATCTAACTATTAAGATTATTTTCCGCCTTGCTCAGGAATAGTAGACAGTGTTGTAGTAGACACTACATTTTTTGTCTTGCGGATTTGCTTCGTTATGATATCAGATACTACTTTATGGTTTGCGCCCACTACTTTGAGGAACAGATCATACATGCCGTATGTTCCGTGTGCTTCTTTTACTCCATCAATTTTTAGCAATTCTCGCATGACATCCATTTCATGCGCCGTTTCACATTTTACTAAAACAAAGGCGATTTCCATAATTATTCTCCTTTCATCTCTTCACGGGTTTTAAACTGTGGTTTTATTCCTAGAGTTTCATAATTACCAGTAGTGCAAGTAAAACACATTGAATCATGCGGAATTCCTACAGCATTTGCCAAGTTTTGAGCATCATTATATCCTAAAAAGTCAGCACCAATGTCGCTTTTGATTTTGTCAATTATCTGTTCTTCCGTTCCGCCTTGATTTGCTCCAGTAGCAAGTTCTTCTTGAGATGGGAAATCAATTCCAGCATAACAAGGATACTTGATCGGAGGATATGTAATCAACATGCTGATTTTTTTAGCGCCCGCACGTCGTAATGCCTTGATGATTGCCTTTGAGCTTGTACCACGCACCAAGCTGTCATCAATTACTATAACATGTTTGCCGTTTATGATTTCGCTAATTGGTATTATCCATCGGTTGATTTCCACCCTGTCAGATTGATGCGGTTCGATAAAGCTGCGCAGTGGGCCTTTCTTACTGTATCTGTCTTTTAGTAATCCTTCATCAAATGTCAAACCCAATTCTTGTGCATATCCAAGTGCTGCAGGTCTTGCAGAGTCTGGTACTGGAATTACTAGATCAGCATCTTTGATTGGGAATTTTCTCGCTAGAAATTGTCCGATGCGTTTTCTTGCAACATAGATGTTTGTTCCCTCCATCTTCGATGTCGGATGAGCAAAATATGTGAACTCAAATGAGCAGTGTGATCGTTGTTTTGCCTCTGAGAACATTTCAGTCTCCATTCCGTCTTTACTGAACTTGAGCAGCTCGCCTGGAACTACGTCTCTGACTAGCTTTGCACCAATTGCAGATAGCGCAGATGACTCTGATGCGACGATTGATACCTGCCCATCTTCTTTTGAGCCCAAAACCATCGGTCTGAAGCCTCGTGGGTCGCGTGCCGCATAAACTGCGTTATCATCAGATACAAATGTAAAGCAATACGAACCCGCCATCTCATTTTTGAGAATCGATAGTGCAGCTCCAAGTTTTCCATTAGTAGACATTAGTGAGACAAGTCGTTGAGCTGCAATCATAGTATCACTAGAGCTTTGCGGGGTAAATGTGCATCCTCCAACCATGTTTGCTAGCTCTGCAACATTTGCTATGGTACCATTATGAGCAATGCAAAGATCTTTGACTTTGAGTGGTTGAGCATTTTCCAAGCTGCTCCTTCCAACAGTGGAATATCGTACATGCCCTATTGCTGCAGGCGAAGCATATTCCTCAGTTATCTTTTGAAATTCAGATGATGCTGAAGAGACTAGACCTAATCGTTTTACAGGGGTTTTGTTTGGAACTGCGATTCCCCAAGCTTCTTGACCCCTGTGCTGTAATGCACGTAGTGCATCAATTACCATTGGGATTACATTAGAGCCGTCTTTGCTGAAAATCCCAACCACACCGCAGTTTTCTTTTACTTTAGGCATGTAGCACCAGATCCCTCAATGAATTAAACCACTTTTCATGTGCCTTATCAACTCTTAGTTTGGCAACAAGTTTTTTCTTGTTGGAAAATATGATTTCGTTTCCTTGGAATGTGCCGATCTCTGAATGTGACACATTTTTCTTCTTTAACTCAGATAGCACAACGTGTAGTTTTGATTTTTCCACTACTAGTAAATATCTCGAATGACTTTCAGAGAAGAGTAGTTTTGCAGAATCTAATTTTTCTTTTGGTACTTTGTCTAATGATATTGCACACCCAACATTGCTAGTCATCGATAGTTCTGAAACGGCAATTGCGAGACCCCCCTTTGCACAATCATGAGCTGCCTTCACATGACCATTTTGTATTATCTTCAGCACGGAATCCATGTTTTTCTTGGATTCTGCCAGATTGATTTTTGGAGCTCTACCGCCAATGAAATCATGGATATATTCGTAATATTCAGAGCCGCCAAGTTCGTCTTTTGTTATACCAACCATAACAAGTACGTCTCCCAATTCTATTTTCTGAGGCTTGAGCGGGGTTTTGTCAATCAATCCCAACACGCCAATTAACGGAGTAGGCTTGATTGGACCATGAGGAGTTTCATTGTATAGGCTGACTTTGCCCCCAACACAAGGAATCTCAAAATGTTTGCAAAATTCTGTTATTCCTTTTAATGATTCAAGAAAAGTCCAAAAGATTTCTGGATTTTCAGGATTTCCAAATTGTAAATGATCAACCATCCCAATCGGAGTTGCGCCAGTGCAGACTACGTTTCTACATGCTTCTTCAAAGCATCCCATCGCACCGTTTTTTGGATCCAAATAGCAATGCTTTGGATTGCCATCGATTTTGACTGATAGATATTTTCCATTATCCAATCTCAGCACAGCTGCGTCTGAGCCAGGCTTTACCACTGTTCTAATTCCTACCTCGTGATCATATTGCCCATAAACCCAAATTTTGCTTGCAATGTTTGGGCTAGCAAGTAGAGATAGAATCGTTTTTGAGAGATCTTTTGGTTGAGATGGTTGTCTTTTGTTTTCTAACTGTTTTAGATATGCAGGTTGTTTAGAAGGTCGATTCAGTAGTGGCGCATTTGCCACAATTTCTGCAGGCATTGATGCGAGCACATTTTTGTTATCGGTTACTTTCATGATCTTGTTTCCAGTCACTTTGCCAATTACGGAGCAACTGACTCGGAATTTTTTGCAGATTTGTTGCAGTTTTGCCAGCTTCTTTTTGTCAGTAATTACAAGCATTCTCTCCTGTGATTCAGATGTCATTATTTCAGATGGCTTCATGTTTGGCTCTCTTGTGTGAACCTTGGTTACATCAAGCTCGATTCCTACACCCATTGCATCAGCAGTCTCTGAAATAGCGCACGACAACCCTCCGCCTCCCAAGTCCTTGATTGCCTTGATCAATCCCTGATTTCGTGCCTCCAGGGTAGCCTCTATGATTAATTTTTCAATGAATGGGTCTGGGATTTGCACTGCAGAGCGGTCTTCTGTTTCCAGAGAATCAGATGCAAACTGTGCGCCGCCTATTCCGTCGCGGCCTGTAGAGCCGCCCATCAACACGACCACGTCACCAGCTTTTGCGTGATTTTTGATTAGTCGCTCTTTTTTGCCAAACCCAACAGATGCAACGTCCACCAAAGCATAATTAGAATAACATTTGTCAAACTCTACTTCACCACCAACAGTAGGTATACCCAAACAGTTTCCATAATCAGCAATTCCAGTTACTGCATTTTTGAAAAGCCATTTTGCGTGAGAGTCTTTTTGTATATCACCAAATCTCAAACCATCAAGTAATGCGATTGGTCTTGTCCCAGCAGACAAGATATCACGTATCACACCGCCCACGCCAGTGGCTGCACCTCCATACGGTTCCACAGCCGACGGGTGATTATGAGATTCAATGTGAACTGTGACCACATAACCACCCCCAACATCAAGAACACCAGAATCATAGCCTTTTTCGTGTATAACTCGTGCTCCTTTGGTCGGTAACATTTTGAGATGAATCTTAGATGACTTGTATGAGCAGTGCTCTGACCATTCAGCTGCAACAATATGTCGTTCAGTATCGTTTGGCTCTCTGCCGATTTTTTTGGTCAGATAATCCAGTTCCTCTTTTTGAAGACTCATTTTCTAGCACCAATTGTTGCAATCAACGATTGGAATATCATGTTGGACGGAGTACAGTCTTTTGGGTTGATTTCAGGCTCAACTGCACGTTCTGGATGAGGCATCATGCCTACGACGTTTCCTTCCTTGTTACATATTCCCGCAATATCAAAAACAGAATCATTGATGTTACTTCCATACTGAAAGACGATCTGGTTGTTTTTCTTTAGCTTGTCCAAATTCTCCTTGTCAATGTAATAACGGCCTTCTCCATTTGCAATCGGAATTGGGATTTTTTGCCCTATCTTGAATTTTGATGTGAATGGTGTCTTGTTGTTTTTTACAATCAATTCAGTCCATTGGCACATGAAGTTCAGTGAGGTGTTTTTGAGTAAAACCCCAGGAAGTAACTCGGATTCTACCAGAATTTGAAAGCCATTACAAACACCCAAAACAGGTAGTCCTTTGTCTGCCATTTTTTTGACATCTGAAATAACAGGACTGTGTGCCGCAATTACGCCTGCACGTAATCTATCGCCATACGAAAATCCACCTGGCAAAACCACGGCATCGAGATTTTTTGGTAGCTTGTCTTCGTGCCAGAAATACTTTACATCCAGTTTGAAGACATCGCCTAAAACATGGTACATGTCTCGATCGCAGTTGCTTCCCGGAAATACGACTACGCCGACCTTCACATTTACACGATATTGTTTGTGATTATTAAACCAAATCCAGCGATTCAAAGACTTGAACAGTTGTAAACAAACTCACCACAAATGTTTTTTATCTAGAATTTTTTCATCCACAAATATGGCCTACATTCGTGACATCATGAACAAACAGGTAGTCACAATATCCAAGGAAAAATCATGTCTAGAGGCAGCAAAGCTCCTCCAAGAAAAAGACATCTCATTCCTAGTAGTGACTGAGGGTCAGAATCCTGTCGGCATACTATCAGAAGCAGATTATGTTAGAAAACTGATAATCAATGACAAACGTGCCTCCGAGGTAACTGTAGGCGAGATAATGTCGCCCAAGTTTCGCTGGGTGGAGCCAACCACGACAATAGAAGACGCCGTCCAAAAAATGCTAAACAACAAAATCCGAAGACTGGTTGTATTGGAAGGCCAAAAACTTGCGGGAGTCATAACCCAGACAGACCTGGCGGCTCATCTAAGAAGCAAACTGCTCATCGAAGAGACCGTAAAATCAATCAAAACAGACTAGATAGATTTTGCAGAAAAGGTAACCTTGCTTACCATCGGATTGTAGATTCTCAAGTCATCGCAGATCTTTTTGACTGCACTTTCTGCTGCTTGCTTTGTTGTCGAGTTTATCTGAAACTTGAGCATCTTGGCTGAGCGAATCTTTTTGACCGCACCGTGGTGTCCCTTTAGAACCAGGTCATTTAGTATGGTATCGCCTTCAGGATCATTCATACCCGCTTTGTTTTCAATCATGACTTGGACTTCAAACAGTGACATCGTTTTTTGTGGCGGTTTGCTGTAATATAATGAATTGTGTAATCAGTAGTAATTTTATAGTACATCATCAGACAAAATCCAAATGGTTGTTCGCTCTAGATACTGGAAGATAACCTCCGATGAAATGGAAAAAGCAGAATTTGATCCAGCAAAGGTTCTAAATTGGGAGATCAAGGGAATTCAAGAGCCAGAAGAAGATGCCAAATTTATCGGCGTGTTTAGCTATAGAAACGGCACCCCATGGGATTATGATTCCATCAAAGGAATTGTAATGTATCATAACAACATCAAAAAAGATACCGTCAATGAGGCAGTGAAATTCCTCAAAGACAGATTTGGTGGGGAGCAAAAGGAGAAAGGTGAGCGAATATTCTTGGTCGATTCCAAGGAAATCTATTCTGCAAAAGATGTTGGAGGCCTGGCAAAGCAGTTAGAATCCAAATTTTCACTGAAGGCATCAATTTCTGTCGAGTTTGCCGATATTTCCGAAGAAGAACGAAAGAAATCAGGCCTTGCAGACGCAAAACTATTACCAATTCCAGGCAAGCACTAGACGCAACCTAAATAGCGTTTTGTTTAGTATCATAACGTAATGTCAGAGCTGCAGGGAATCTATGCACATCTAATTGAACTAAAGTCACGAATGATACGCATAGCCATTGCGGTAGGCGCATCAATCATTTTCCTGTTATCGTTCAGAGCAATCCCATTTTGGTACAATGGTGTAAAACTATACTATCCATTTCCAGAGCCAATACACAACATTGCGGCACAGATTACAAACTACATGAGAGTCACTTTGGTTCCAGAAAATGTCCAGCTGATACAAACCGCTCCAGGCCAGGCATTTTATGCACAGACATATGTCGCAGCGTTGATTGGGATTGTGATATCAATGCCGATAATAGTAAGAGAACTGACCAAGTTCATCGCTCCGGCATTTTCAGACAAGGAAATCCACGCTGTTAAAAAAGTGGCCATTCCAGCCATTGTACTCTTTGTGGCGGGCGCCACATTTGCATATTTTACCGTAATACCATTCATGCTTGACTTTTTGTACCAATATGGCGAATCGGCAGGCCTTGTGACATTTCTCAATGTTATGGACTTTGTCACGTTTGTGTTACAGTTTTTGCTTGCATTTGGCGTCGCATTTCAGCTTCCACTGATAATGTATGCTGCCACGGCATCAGGTATTACAGATGCCAAATTCTGGCGCAATAACATCAGATATGCAATAGTCGTTCTTGTGATAATCGGTGCGGTGGTAACTCCAGACGGCAGCGGTGTCACCATGTGGTTCATCTCAGGCCCGATGATTGGATTGTACTTGGCAGGCATGATTGCCATAGAAAGTAGAGAGCACAAAATTAAAAGACTTAAATCCAATTCGTCCCCTAAGGAAGACTAGAATGACATTAGAGAATCTCGCATTAATAGGAATTGGAATGCAGGAGATAGTCATCATTGCTATTGCTGCAGGAGTCTTGTTGTTTGGTGCAAAAAAGATTCCAGACTTGGCAAGAACAATTGGCAGATCCCGTGTCGAATATGAAAAAGGTAAATTCGAGGCAGAAAAAGAGCTCAAAGACCTAAAAGAAAAGAAAGATTAGAGAATTTTACAAAAATCGTCAATCATTGTATTATAATCAGATTCAAGTCTTGATTTTCCTATCACTCCAGACAGTTTTGCTATTGTGCCCAGCTTGATGTCAGCAGTTATGGTAAGCTTGGTTCCTTGATCTGTTTTTTCATATACCTCTGAAATGTGAGAACCCTTCGCATCCCCACCCAAAACAAACACGTCATGTGATTCTGGATATTTGGAGATATGTTTCGTAGTCATCACCAATTCCTTGCCCCCTATGTTCAGATGCTCTTCTACAATTGCAACATTATCACGTACAGAGCGGACTCGTACTGATGGATAATATTTTGGCATTATTTGTTGTAGATTTTCATAGTTTGCAATAACATCAAATACATGTTGTCGTTCTGCTGAGAGCAGTTTTGTAATGACAATCCTTGGCAATAAAACCTAGGTTCCCCATCTTTTGTATAAATCATGTTCGATGTTGAACTGATCTAGACATTTTCCAACTGTGTGATCTACGATTTGATCAATCGACTTTGGCTTTGTGTAAAATCCTGGAACAGGGGGCAGTATAATCACGCCAAGTCTTGCAAGTTTTAGCATGTTTTCCAGATTAATTGCTGTAAGCGGAGTTTCCCTTGTCACTAGAACTAGTTTTCTTGATTCTTTTAGAGTTACTCCGGCCGCTCTTGTAACAAGCGTCTCATCATATCCATTTGCTATGCCAGAAAGAGTTTTCATTGAACATGGTATTACAATCATGCCATCCGTTTTGTACGTGCCAGATGATACGCCGGATGCGAGGTTGGAATCATCCGAATATTCTGTTGCCAGTGACTTTAGCTGTTCAGGTTTGTAGCTAGTCTCCATTGTGAGACATTTTTTTGCCCATTCGGTTATGACCAGATGAGTTTGGATTCCGAGGTGATTTAGGACCTCCAATATTCTGACTCCATAAATTACACCGGTACTGCCAGTGATTCCAATTACTAACTTCATGATATGTTTGAGGGGTTTTGATTATTTTAAGCTGTAATTGTTGATTGATGACTTAGCACGAGATTATGGCAATGATGTTTCGCAGCTAAAGTCAGCAATGTCATTACCTGCTTCACCACTGCAGTAATCATTGCCTGCCCCTCCAGACAGGGAATCGTCGTCTTCTCTGCCAAGTACAATATCGTCACCATTATCACCATATACAGAGTCGTTTCCTAAGCCTCCAGACAAGACATCATTTCCCAAGCCGCCAAATATCATATCAAATCCTGCTCTGCCAGTAACATGATCATTTCCTGCGCCGGCATAGATTTGATCATCGCCGAGACCTCCAGAGATGACATCTTTTGATGCACCGCCGATTATGCAATCATTGCCATCTTTTGCCTGTACATGATTTCCAGTATCAGATAGTAAGATTAGATCATTTCCTGACGTTCCGCTGATTCTCGTACCAAATACGCCAGATCGATTATCTATCAAATTGTAAACGTTTTCAGTGATTAATTGAGAGATTGTTTTTCCATCACAGTACGTATTAAGATCTTCAGGGAATAGATCATCATTTTGTATTGTGCCAATACCAATTCCAGCCGTTAGGCTGAGAGCGGCATTTGTCGGATTTGTCAATACTATTGTGAATGTCTCGTCAGATTCAAGAGCATAATCGCCATGAATCGGTATTAGGATAGTCTTGATGGTTTGACCTGGAGAAAATGTGATCGTCCCAACAGACACACTGTAATCTGTGCCAGATATTGCACTGCCATCGACAGTATTGAAATCCACAGTGACCGTACTAGTAGACGGCTTTGATAGTGATGCTTGGAAAACCATGTTGGTTGTGCCAGAATTACCTTCTAGCATTGATGCATTATTGATAGACACAATAGGTAACGGTATTGCCGGCGCCCCAGGATCAGAAATCACACCCAGTGTCGGGTTTGAATCAAATGGTCCATTGTCCAAGATATTCAAAGTCAAAATACTGTCTCCGTTATTATCGCCAAGAATCGAAGTAGCGTTAACCCATGTTGTGCCAATAACTTTCCAATACTGAACACCGGCCGGAATCGGAGTGGAGTAGTTCAGCGTAATAACTGTGATTCCTCCAGGAGTCACACCATTAACTGTAAAGCCCACAAACCCATTGGGGAACGACATTGCAGGTTTTCCAAAAATTGGCAAGCTAGATTCAAGTATTGAAGAAGATGATGCGATACCTCCAGAATTAGTGCCAATTGTCACAGAACCAGTAGGTGTGGACACAGTACTGGAATCTGGAAGAACGCTGTTTACCGAGTTTATTGCTTGGATTCTTCCATTTCCATATATCGTGTCAAAGCCAGATACGCCAAGATCAAGCGCATTATTCAAAATAGCATTTCTTACTTGTACTTGATTCAGATTCGAATTTTTATCTAAAATTAAAGATGCCAAGCCTGCAACATGCGGGGTTGCCATGGATGTTCCAGTGAGTGAAACAAATCCTCCGCCCTTGAATGGCGCGTTAAGAGATTTGATTGACACTCCTGGCGCTACAACTGCTAGCTGAGTACCTTCATTTGAAAATGCAGTCCTTGCATCAGAATTATCTACTGCGCCGACTGCTATTGCCCCAGATGCACATGCCGGAGATGAAACCTGACTGAGAGTTCCGCTATTCCCAGACGCCACAAGAACCGTTACGCCAGCTGCAACTGCACTGTTTACAGCCATTGCGTCGATATTACCATCACAGGTTCCAGTGTAAAGACCACCGCCAAGACTAAGATTGATCACTTTGGCTCCGTTTGCAACACACCAGTTTATTCCGGATGCAACATCGGATGAGAATCCGCTTCCAGTAGAATCAAGAACTTTGGCCGCCATCAGTGAAGAACCAGGAGCGACGCCACGATATGTTGCGTCTTTTGACGCAATTATTCCTGCAACGTGAGTTCCATGCCCATGATCGTCAGTTGCATTATTTGTGGGTTTACCGCCAACTAGCTTCACATAATTAATTTCAGCTACCAGCGGGTTTAATGCAGGATGAGTGTCATCTACTCCTGTATCCACAATGCAAACTTTGGTTCCCTTGCCGGTTATTCCAGAAGCCTGAACAATATTTGCTCCAATATGAGGAACGCTAACGCTTAGATCCGCAGTTACAATTTGATCATCTACCACTCGTGCCACATTTGGATCCGTTAGAATGTCTTTGAGTTTTGTAGAATCGACGTGCGCTACAACTGCCCTCATTTTATCAAATTTTGATTTTACACTAGCGCCTTTTTGTGACAGAGAGGATACATCGGAATCCTTGATATTATTTTTATAAAATACAATAACTCGTTTTTCGTTCGCCTTTAGTCCTTTAACTGACTCTATTGAGGATTTTGAGATTTGATTCATCGGTTTTTTGTCCTTGTCTGCAACCGCTGCAAAGGCCGATTGAGTTGACAAGGCCAACATGCCAGTGAGTAATGATATAGAAAGTAAAATACCATAAAACACAAAACGATTCGAATGCATCATCAAACCATACTCCTATGAATATGTGCAGTATGCATGTTCAACAGTTTCGAATATTTTTTTATATTTAAAGCAGATCATGTGTGATTTGCAAAAATCAATACCGCAGATCCTCAGTATTAGATAGAGATGTTATATTACCAGTATTTGTAAAAAATATCGTTGGCAGTAAAGCAGACAGAGATTGCAAGAATAATTAAGAATTATTCTAACTTTAGAATCGGTGTTCTTGGAAGCCACTCTGCTTTAGAAATAATGGATGGCGCCAAAGATGAAGGAATTCAAACCGTTGTAATTTGCCAAAAAGGCAGAGACATTCCATATAGAAGATTCAAGCGAATTGCGGATGAGATAATCGTGGTTGATAAATTCTCAGACATGGCGTCGCCAAAAATGCAAAAAATGTTTGTAGAAACAAACACCATCATTGTTCCCCACAGAGCACTTACTGCGTATTTGGGATATGAAACCATAGAAAAAAAATTCAAGGTGCCAATGTTTGGCAACAGAACACTATTCCAAGCAGAGGAACGTAGTTTTGCAAAAAACCAGTACTATTTGCTGGAAAAATCCAAAATCAGGCTACCAAAGTTATTCAAGGATCCAAAGAAAATCGACAGACCGGTAATCGTAAAGGTACAGGAAAAGAAAAGAAAAATGGAGCGGGCATTTTTCACGGCATCAAACTATCAGGACTTTATAACAAAATCCCAAGACAAAATCAAAAAAAGAATTATCGACCAAAAAGACCTCAAAAAGGCAAGTATCGAGGAGCTAGTCCTTGGCACATACATGAATTTCAATTATTTTCACACTCCAATTTCCGACCAGGTCGATTTCATTGGAATAGAAAGAAGACTGCAGACAAACATTCATGATTTCAATGCATTACCAGCAAAACAACAGCTTGACATCAATGTTGATACGCAAAACATCGAGGTAGGCCACACGCCTGCGAGCATCAGAGAATCACTATTAGAAAAGGTGATTGAAATGGGCGACAAGTTCGTTGCAGGTGTCAAAAAAGTCTACCCGCCTGGAATCATAGGACCATTCTCGCTCCAGTCAGTAATCACAAAAGACTTGGAGCTTGTAGTGTATGATGTGTCGTTGCGAGTCCCAGGCAATCCAATTGTTGCAACCACATCCCCATACACAAAATACCAATATGGTGAAACCTTTGGAGTGGGTCGAAGAATTGCAATGGAAATAAAGCGGGCCCACCAAGAAGGCAGGCTTGCTGAAGTTTTAACTTAGGTTTTCCATTTTCTCTTTGAATAGAGTCTTTCTTACCAGAATCGGAATGTTGTAAAATGCCGCAAGCGCTACAGCGTCAGATGCCCTATAATTTCGCAATACAATGTCCTTTTTGCCCGTAAAGTATAGGTTTGCTCGAAGAACGCTTCCGCTCTCATAGACTTTGACTTTGACTAGAAGCATCTCGTTTTCCTCACAAATCTCCTCAATCATGTTGTAAATTGTGGGCAGTGCATCGCGCCTTCCCTCCAAAAACGACTTGATGTGTCGCGCAACTTCACCGGAAAATGCTCGCATGTGAAATTCCTTTTTGTCATCGGCTTGTAAAATTACGATTCCTTCCATTGCATATGGATCGATGAAACCAACGTGTGTTATTTTTGCAGTTGAATAGTCTGGTTCTTGTTTTTGAGAAATGTCCAACGGATTCCATTGCGTAATAGTTTCTATTAAAGAGTGACCATGATCGTATGGACAACTTATCAGTCCTACGCGGCTCTTAAATGTAAAATCAACTAAACACAATCAATGAAAATAGACATACCACTACCATGTCCGGCATGTGGAGGAAAAATGTATTCAGTTGGTTATGAAGCCACTCTGAAGATCCTAAAACCCAGAACTTGGCAAGTCTGCAAAGAATGCAAGTTCTCAAGAAGCGTAGAAGACTTCAAAAAATCTCTCTGCTGTGCATAGCGGTGGGCCAGTCTTCTATTTTTCATTTTTTTATAGATATGATTTAATTTTGTCATATTTTGCCAAACTGTGAATGGCAAAAGACGGCAGGACGCTAATCACGCTAGGGTTTGTATCCATCGGTATTTTGTTTTTGATTTACGCCAAAATAGGTAATGCTGAGGTGACCCCAAATGCCCTGCAATCAATAGAAAGGCTAGGTGTTGCGTTTTACGGCATGATGATCTTGGCGCTTGGCGCAATAGCGTATGGATTCTACCAGTACCACAGATACAAGGTGGAGAAAAACCAGACCGATGTGTTTTCTATAATAGCCCAAGTGATTTTGAATCCAAAATCGCGCAAAGTATTTGTGACAACATCAATAGGATACGGAATATTCTTCGCCTTGACGTCAGGAATACTGGTGTACCAGCCAGATGTCGTGTTTTCATATCATTATGGAGTACAGGTCCCATCCGCACAGATTGCCCCGTGTTGTGGAGAAATAGGCTATGTGCCAAAATTCATCTTTTATGTTACAGAGCACATTGGAATGCAGATAATTCCAATAAACCTGATTTTGCAAATCACAGTATCGTATCTGGTAGGACTAAACGCCGCAATAGCAGTAAGCGCGTTTAGCATTCTAAGAAAAGGTGCCGGAATTGGAAGTGTGGCAGCAGCTACTGGATTGTTCATTGCATGCCCTACTTGTGCGGGGACATTTTTGTCACTGTTTGTGTCGGCATCAGGTGCTTTGGCATTTACAATAGCTTTGACTCAGATGCAGACAATACTAATTGGAATATCCATACCGTTGTTGATTATAACACCCGTAATAATGGCAAAAAAGATTCGCTCCAGTGGATGGAGCTGCAAAATTAGCTGAATTTTTTGACTTCGGGAATCTGCCAGTTTCCTATATCATAGCCGTCTCGTCTTAGAAACTTGAGTGTCAGCTTGTACACTATTTCATCATGGTCTACTTTGTCCAGAATTTCTGACCAGAGAACCTTGCCGTTATACTCTATGATGTTTTTGAATTCAGGGTTGAGCGCTTCTGCAATGTCTCTGCACTGATCAAATGTTCTTCCGTTTCTGTACGCTCGAACTCGCCTGTCGCAGCTTTCCATGGCTCTAGTAGCACAATGTAAGATAATTACTTGTCTTGTCTGGCTTTGTCTCTGCCTTTTTCTGCTGCCTCTTTTGATGCATCGTATGCCTTGGTTCCAAGCTCTGCTCCCTTTTCAATTCCTTTTTTGCCAAGCTCGCTTCCCTTTTCGACTCCTTTTTCAGCTGTCTCTTTTAGTTTTTTTAGAAACCCCATGACATAACAAGGTAGAATTTGTTATTAAGTAATTCTAGAATTTTTTGAGTTTTTCGACAATGATTTTAAAGATTTCATTATTGTCAATCAAGATACACGGCAGGTTGTTTTCTGCACACGCCTGTCCGCTTTCCGTATCGCGTGTAATGAGTATCATCCCATTTTCTTTGGCATAATTAATCACGGAATAGTCGGTGTGGAGCTTTTTTCCTTCTAGAATTAATTTTTTGACAGAATATGCGTCATACCCAAGACTTTTGAGTTTATCATCCCATCCATCATCCATTTCATCTACTAGAATCTTCATTATGTACAATGACAGAAATTGCGTATTTATTTTAAGACACTATAGTCGTGCGGTTATCTTTTTGACCTTGTTTACCAAGTTGAGTTTTTTTGTGATGCTGACTTCGGGCTCTAGTGTGAAATAGACTGTTTTTCGCTTTGGATAGATGACTATCTGGGTTACCTTTTCCCGTTCTACTTGGACATATCTGACTTTACCCAGAGTTTTGTTGAATTCCTGCCGCATTTTGCGCCTTTGAGCAACTTGCTTGCAAAAATGCTCCTCTTCTTTTTGGGTCTTGAGTGAGGTCTTGCCTTGCTTCATGATAGATTCTAAAATGTTTCCCTTTAGATCTATGATAGCTGCAAATCTCATTGAAGAATCTAGGCCGATTATTCCTTCAACTATTTTCATGTGGTTTACGGTTTTAGTGCTCAACATTTTTTGTTTTGAATTGGCCAAATATAATTGAAGTTTCAAAAATTATAATCCAGTTATTTGGCATCAAAGGCATTGAGGGAGATCAAATCAGTCTTATCCAAGCTTGAAAAACAGTCGATTCTTGAAAAGACCAGACAGGCAGACATCACACCAGAAAAAAGGATGCTTGCAATTACTCCGCAAACAGCTCGATTCTATCACAAATTATTGATCAGCATCAAGGCTCAAAACATCCTGGAATTAGGCACGTCAAGCGGATATTCCGCATTATGGTTTGCTGATGCTATACTATCCAATGGAAATATCCCAAAGATAACCACCATAGAGGCAAGTCCAATCAAAATTCAGATGGCGCGTGTCAACTTTGAGCAGGCTGGTGTGTCAGATTTTATCAAAATTATTCCAGGACAGATCCTCGATGTATTGTATGCAATGCCAAAAAAGCCAAGATACGATTTCATACTAATCGATGCCGACAAGGAAAATGTGGTCAGGTATTTTGATCTGGTCCTGCCCATGTTAAAGATAGGTGGGATCATTGGAACGGACAATGTGTTATTGCCAGAAAAATACAAAAAATTCATGCAAAGATATAGCAGACATATTTCTAAAAACAAACACATAGTCACTGGAACCATACCGTTAGGATACGGTCAAGAAATCACCATGCGGATAAGTTAGTTTTTTGCCAGTTTTTTTATTTTCTCGGATTCAGACGTTATTGATTTTGATACGAGTTTTTTCTTTTGCTCCAGTTTTTTTATCTTGGATTCTTCCTTTTTCTTTTCTCTGGCGATTCCTAATTTTTGAGATTTTAGTTGCTTTTCTACTATTGTCTTTTCCTTTTTGATTAACTTGAGATCAGCACTTGCCGTCTTTACTTGGGATTCAAGTGCAGCTCGCTCTGCAAGTATTTTGTTTAGCAATTCCTGGTCGGATTTGAGCTGCGATATGGACGGAGATGCAGATGCGAGTTTTTTCTTTTGCTCTATGATTTGCAATGATATCTCTGCCTGCTTTTGCTTTGCATCAGCGAGGAATTTTTCATGAGAAGATATGGTTTTGAGTATCTTTGCCTGCGATGCAAGTTTTTCTTTTTCCTGTCTCACTTGTTCTTCTAGTAATTTTTCCTGCTGCTTTGTTTCTTGGATAATTTTCTGGTTTTCTAATCTAATGTGCTCAAGCTGTTCTTTTTTCTGTTGAATTTGCTTTGCTACCAGTGCCTGCTCTGCAAGTTTGGCGCGTTCGGATTCCGCCTGAATTGCTATGTCAGCCTGTTCTTTTTGTAATTGTGATATTATGCCGTCGCGCTCGCGTCTTGCGGTTTCCAGCTGTGCCTCTTGAGCCTTTATCTGCTCGACTAGGCGGTTCTGGGTTTCCATATTTTGTCGTTCTTGCTCTATTTGCGTTTTGATGTTTTCTTTTTCCATTGCAACCTGTTTTTCAAATTCCTTTCTGTCCAGAATAATCTGTGTAAGCTTGGACTGTTCAATCTTGATTCTTTCTGCTTCTGTTTTTTCTCTGCTCAGATTTGCCTCTTCTTGCGCAAGTTCTCGTTGTATCTGATCCAGGCTTTGTGTGGTGTGTCCCTTTGGTAATGTCCCCTGAGGCTTGTGTGCAGATTGCAGCTGGACCATCTTTTCTTGTATTACTGATTCCAAGCTTGCTATCTTTTGGTTGGCCCAAGAAACTTGGGATTTTAAAACATCAATTGTCTTGTCGGAATCGTGTTTGGCAGACAATATTGTATCATAGTTTATCTTTTGTCCTAACTTGGATTCCAAGTATTGCTCATCGGATTTGTATAATGTCTTTCCTTTTTTGAGCGATTCCAAAATAAATTGTAGTCTGCCGGTGTCACCTGCTCCAGATGTTATGAGTTTTTGAGTTTTTGTTATGACATCTTCGTCTACTTTGAGCTGCTCCTGTAATCCTATTTCTTGTGAGAATTTTTCATCGAGATATCTTTTATCAGAATTGTACAGCTGACGTCCCTCACGCAATATAGTAAGAATGTGAGCTAGTCTGCCCGGATCGCCTTTACCTGATGCCATCAGTTTTTCCACAAATGCCCTAGTTTCCTGTACAGTAAGGCTCGCCATACCTAGTTTCATTTTTGTGGCGCGGTTTTAAGACCAAAGAGATTTACTAAATTTTACAAATCAGGCACGTCTAGTCGCATCTAGCCGTAGAGAGTACAGTTTTTGCCATTTTTTGACATTCTTTGAGGACCGGATTATCACCAATCTATCAAAGGTATAGAAGGGTTTGGCCTTTATGCCAGACTTGATTTTGGCCTTTTCGTCCTTGTCCAGATTTTTGTAGACAAGACTCACATGAGGACAAAACGAATACCTGTTTGAAAGAGAGTCATCAAGTGTTTTGTATATTTTTGCAATGGTGCTGTCTTTTTTTATTTGAAAAAATAATGTCTTCCAGATATTACCGGATGTGCCAATGCCTACGACTTTTGCCTTTATTGGTCTTGAGCAAACAAGCCGTACTGCAGATTTTGCCTCATTCAGATTTTTTATTCCGCTAAATAGAGTGATGTGAGCTGAGAATCCTGGTGCAGCGTATTGTCTTGCCAGCTTTTGTATTATGATACCAAGATGTTTTGCGTCGGCATATTTTGGTACAAGCCAAATAGAATATGTCATGACATTTTTTGCTTTACTGTATCTCGGTATCTTGGATATTCGGTTGCAGAATAATCATTGCCAAACTCTTCTGCAAATATTGTATCTTCTAATGCTATCAAAAGATGCGCAGCCATTGGTGGAACAGATATTATTGCGGGGGCAGAAATTGTTTTTATTGTTTCCTGATTTGTCTGGATATCAGTTTCATGATATTGTATAACACCGGATATCAAGTGGTGTACACTGGGAAAATTGTGATAATGCCCTCCCCTGGCAAATCCCTTTTTGATTTGAACTATATTGATGCTTTTTTCTTTGTATTTCAAAAACAGTATTGTACCGCGAACATCGGTTGCATCTTTTTCAAACTGTAACATATGCAAATCAGGCTGCCTGACCTACATTTATTTTCAGAGATAGTGTAGGTGACAATGCCGACGGATTATCAATACTCTCCCAGACAAAGATTGTTGCAGTGTACTGGCCTGCTTCATTTGGAGTCCATGATAACGATGGCGAAAACGACTGGGCTGCAGTGAGCGTTCCAGTAATCCATGACAAAGATACAGTAATTCCATTTTCATCCTGAATTTGCACAATATAGGCAAAGTCCTGCTCAAAGTCCTGCGCATTTCTCAGATCCGCGGTTATCTGCACCTGTTTTCCCACCTCGACGGTCTTGGTATTACTGCTTCCCACGGTCAAGCCCTGTGCATGAGCAATACCAAACATTCCAAATATCACTATGGCAAAAATGGCGTACCTGTACAACAATGCAGTTTTTTTGATTCCAGTTGATAAACTAATCTTCATGCTTTTCAATGTGCTCTACTGCACATATAGTGGAGCAATAATTGGACGCCCTGTTTTTGAACTCTTTGCCACAGTTTTTGCACTGCATATCTTCTGATTTAGGTAGTGGTTAAGATAAAACTAACCATGGAATACCAAAAAAGGAAATGATGCTAGTATAGTACGACACTATGAATATTTGTAATTAAGATAGACGGGCTGGCGCACACGCCAGAGTCCGGCATTAATCCCGTCTACAATACCAACATAGCAATTTTTGTATTAAAAAGACGCGTAGGAATCATCTAGAGATGCCGCATTTGACATAGTATTTTTGGTGATATTCCTCTGCCTTGTAGAATTCCGGCGCAGGTTTGATCTCTGTTGTAATTTTTTTGCCTAACTTGCCAGAGTCGTCTAGTTTTTGCTTGGACTCTTGGGCTATTTTTTGCTGCTCCAAGTCATGGCAGAATATCACAGAGCGGTACTGGGTTCCAATGTCCGGTCCTTGTCTGTTCAGCTGTGTCGGATCGTGTGCATTCCAAAATACATCAAGCAGTTTTTCATATGGTAAAACGTTTGGATCGTATTCCACCTGGACCAATTCCGCATGTCCAGTCATGTCGGTGCAAACCTCCTCGTATGTCGGGTTTTTTGTGTGACCCCCACCATAGCCCACCGTTGTGGATTTTACTCCAGGTGTTGTTCGAAATATGTCCTCAACGCACCAAAAGCATCCTGCTCCAAATGTTGCTTTCATCATATTACATATGACACACCGGAATTAAAATTATTATCCAGATTTTTCGTACAGCCAGACTTCTACTTTGGTCAGGGGTAGATTCATTGTATCTGGGAGTATTATTAGAAGGCCCGATTCCTTTCCAACATCATTACACGTGCCAGAGAAACGCTCATAATTTTTGCCAGAGCATTCGCCATTTTGATAGTACTCAAAGTTATCATCTAAATAATTTTGTTTTATTGATGGCACAAAATACACATCAAAGCCGACGTTTTTGTCGTTGATTTTTACCGTATAATCAAATGAGGTATTGTCTTTGGATGCACAAACAGGAATGAACTGTGCATATCCTGTCTTTATTTCCGATTCGTGTACAAGTCGGTCTTGCCTGCTGTATTGTAAAGTGTACAGAGTGATGTTCGGATCTGGGTTTTTTTGTAGCCCCCCAACATATTCTATATAATGCCGCAGAGTATCTGCTCCAAATCGTGCATAGTGTGGCTCCCACGAATCCCGACAGTTGGAATTGCTGTTATGGACCAAAATGTACTGCTTGCCATGCTGTGACTGTACTTCATCGACATTATTCTGCTTGGATAACTCCAGTCTTTCTTTTGAGCTGAGAGGTATTTTTTGTTGCTGCGACCATACATTTGTTATTTCATATTCTATATTCCCCGGATAACTCTTCCAGTCCTGCTGCAAGTGTACGTAAATAGACTGCTTGTTTACCGCTTGTTGCTGTAAAACAAACGCAGTTACAATATAATACGATATTATGATTCCAATTATTGTCAATACAACATAATGGATTTTTCTCACTAGACCATGCTAAAATACAGGGTTTTTTATTTTTGGTGCAGATTGTAGCCTGTTTCGTGATAGTATTTGTGTTCTAGTTCTTTGAGTTTTTCAAATAATTTGTGATTATATGATTTCTCTAGTTTTGCCTTTATGGTGGTGTGATCTTGGATTAGTTTGTTTAATTCGGATTTTTTCATTTTGGCGATTCTAGCGATATTGCCTTGTTGAACATCTTTTTGATTTCTGTGATTTTTGCATCAAGGCTTTTGATTCTGTTCATTGAATCAAGATACTTGTAGTATGCATCAGAATATTTGGCCTGTGATAGCAGATCGTCGCCATCTACTTTGAAGGATTCTGCATCGGAGACAAGTTTTCTTCCAACAAATATTATGTTCTGAGCTTTTTTCATCTCCGCTTCTGATGCCTTGTTTGTAGTCCAAGTTGAGTTGATGGATGGTATTAATGCAGAGAATTTGGCCTCTGATGCATCAATCTTTTTGCCTAGCTGTGCTTGGAGTTTTTCTGCCTTTGGTTTCCAGTCACCGGTGGTGTTTTTTGGCGACACCTTTGTGTTTACCTTCATCCATGACTCGTAGTTTTCTATTTGGGGATACATGATATCTTTGGGGTCATCGCTGTGAGACAGACCCATAGCGTGTCCCAAGTTATGCTTGGCAATCTCTGTGGCAAACTCCGGAGATACTGTTTTGAGCTTGCCAGCCTTTAGGTAGGCAAGTGGTACTGTGAACTTCGGTTTGTCGTAATAGTTTTCAGTGTCTGAGCTATAGTGTCCTGTTTTGCTCTCATCAAACTGGCTCGACCACTCTATGACAAAGTCCGATGGGTCTGGATATTTTGTAAGCTCAAACGATACGTCTGGATTTTTTTGCTTCCAGTATTGGAATGCGTTTGGTAGTACTTGATCAAATGTCTTTTTCCACATTTGTGGTATTTGTTGTACGTATATTTTGTAGGTCTGAGCCTCGGCATTTGTCATAGTACCAGACAATAAGATAAAAGATGCAAGTATCCCGTAGAACAGTTTCATGATTCTAGTTATTTTTACTCCCAAATAAGCAAAGTGTTATGTGTTCAGAATTAATCATGTTTGATCTTGTTTCTGATCATGACAATCAAAAATGCAGGGACGGCGAAGTACATGCCAATGTTTAGCAGTATTACTCCAATTCCATAACCCAACATTTGCTGCTCAGAATGAATATCGGCATAGTTGAGTATTGACATTGTAGACAGCATTGGGGTTATCACAGTCTTTACTGCCTCTTTGAATAGCGGGTTTTGCCTTTCCCAGTCAGCAACTGTTGGGCTGAATGCATAATAGAATTCGTTGAATTGTACCATGAATGTAGTGCCTGAATCGGTGCTGAACAATACGTTGTCTCTAACTTCTCTGAGTAGTTGTACTTGTGGTGCTAGTTCTGAGCCAAATGCAGCGGTTGCAATTGCGCATTGGCCTCCTAGTGGACCAGAACTTTTGTCTGGAATGCAGACATTGTTTTCAACATGAGTTCCAGTTCCGCACAACACAACTGGTTGTGGCTCAGGCTCCGGCGCACCTACCACTTCGTAAATGGTCTTGCCTGGAAAGTTTCTATCAAACCATGACTTGAATTCAGCCTCTGAGTTGTATCGCTCCACATATGATTGTGGGTCTTTTGTCGGGTCGGGGAACCCAGGGATGTGTGTTATTGGAGTTTGCTGTTCCTGATCTGGTTCTGGTTCGGTTTCTACTATGCAGGTTTGTGTGTTTTCATCAAATGCTGTTCCTGCTCCACAGATAGTAGGATCTATTGTTGATTCATCTGGTTCCTCAATTGGCTGTGGTTGATCTGCTGTTTTTATCGATACTTCATTTGATGCAAGACTATTTCCTGCCGGATTTATTGCGTAAATTCTATACGAATAGGTGTTTGCAAGCAAGCCCGTATGAGAATATGTTGTTGCAGTAGTTTTGCTAGTCAGTACACGATATGAATCTGCACCTATTTTGTATTCTATTTTGTATCCGGTGACGGTCGCACCTCCGGTGTTAGAGGGGGTGGTCCAGTACAGATTGATCTGTGTTGGCGATACAAGATTTGCTGAGAGCGTTGGTGGCGATGGTGGTTTTGCAGTTATCGGCGACGGTGGAGGAGTTGTCGATAGAGTTGCAGTGGCAGTTGCTTCTGTTGATGCCAAGCTAGTGCCGGATGCAGTTATTGTGTATACTCGGTATGTGTATTGAGTTCCAGTTGCAACATTAGTATGCGAATATTTTGTAGTAGAATTAAGAGTGCTTGGGGTAAGAGTTTCAAATTGTGCCTGGCCTCGCTTTGCCTCGATTTTGTATCCAGAGATAGTTCCAGACGATGTCGGTGCAGTCCATGACAGATTGATTTGTGTTGGAGAGTACGGTGTAGCAACTAGATTTGTTGGTGGATTTACATTTACAGTATTAGTTGATTGTGATGGAGGCGATGCATTTGATGTCGGCAGTGGTGTTGCAGTCGCATCTGCCGACTGGGGGCTGGCTCCAAGTGAGAAATATGCCGAGACCACGTACGTGTAGGTGTTGCCAGTAGTAAGACCGGATATTGTATAGCTGGTTTTAGTTCCTACATTGTCTTGTATTACTACAAAAGTGTCAGGTGCAATTTTTTGCTCTATTTTGTATCCTGTGATCGACTGTTTGTAGGTCTGTGATGGTGGAACCCAGGTTAATGTGATTGATGTTGGAGATACTGCTGTTGCAGTGACGGTTGGCGCTGTCGTCTCTTTCGGTGTTGCAGAGACTTCGCTTTGAGTTCCTGCACCGACAGAGTTTACTGCCGAGACTCTATAGTAATAGGTGGTTCCAGTTGTAAGTCCAGTGTGTGAGAATGAAGTGGATGTACTTTGCGAGTTTGAGATCAATACTTCGTATGCGCCTCCCGACTTTTTGACCTCTATTTTGTAGCCAGATATTGCAGAGCCGCCATTGTTTGATGGTGCGCCCCAAGAGAGGTTTACTTGTGTTGGCGAAGCCGCAGTTGCAGAAAGTGCCGTGACTGATCCCGGCACTCCTGCAGAAGATGTTCCGGATGGAGTTGCAGACGATTCACCAGATGGAGAACCTGTGCCAATCGAATTGATTGCAGAGACACGGTACACATATGTCGTTCCAGAGGAAAGCCCGGTGTGGGAATAGATGGTAGATGTACTTGCGGTGTTTGCAACAAGAGTAGAATAGCTGCCAGAGCCAGTCTTGAATTCTATTTTGTAGCCAGAAATAGCAAATCCTCCGTTACTTGATGGTGCGCCCCATGAAAGATTGATTTGCGAGCTTGACGATGCAGTTGCGACAAGGTTTGTTGGTGCACTTGGAACTCCAGATGTGGATGAAGATGTCGGAGTAGCTGATGTCTCAGAGGAAGGTGAGCTTGTGCCAATCGAATTGATTGCAGAAATTCTATACGTATATGTTGTTCCAGTCGATAATCCCGTGTGAGAATAGCTGGTTGCAGTGTTGCCGGTGTTGGACACTAGATTAGAAAAAGAGCCAGAGCCGGACTTTACTTCTATTTTGTAGCTGGTAATTGATGAGCCACCATTGTTTGAAGGTGCAGTCCAGGAGAGATTCACTTGTGTTGGAGAGATAGGAGTTGCCGATAATCCAGTAGGCGGATTTGGTGCAGTTAATGCAGATGTTGAAGCAGGTTGTACCACTACCTCGTTTGACGCTTGTGTACTTGTGCCAAACGATGTAATTGAATACACTCTATACACATAGACCTGATTTGTAGTAAGGCCCGTATGGGAATAAGTTGTGATGGTTCCTCCAGTATTTTCTACCAAAGTAGAATAGCTGCCAGAGCCGATTCGGTATTCAATTTTGTAACCCGAGATTGGATATCCTCCAGTATTTGATGGTGCAGTCCAGGAGAGATTTGCCTGAGTCGGCGAAGCTGCAACCCCAACCAGATTTGTTGGCGCATTTGGAAGCGAACCTGTTGATGTAGATGTTGGTGTTGCCGTGACTTCGGCAGATGTTGCACTAGTTCCTGCAGAATTGATTGCAGAGATTTTGTAATAATATGATGTGTTTGTTGTCAGCCCGCTATGAGAATAATATGTGGTGGAAGGAGAGGCAGTATTTGCAACTAAGGTGGAGTAGCTACCAGAGCCGATTTTGTATTCTATTTTGTATCCGGTTATTGATGCTCCGCCGTCACTTGTCGGAGTATTCCAAAAGATGTTCACCTGAGTAGACGATATTGCAGTCGCACTCGGATTCGTTGGTGCGTCTGGAACAGTTACCGCAAATGCCGGATTGTATGAAATGATTACTATTATACCAAGTAATGCCCACGCTAGACTCTTCAAAGCCAGACAGATTCTGCACTTGCAGATTGATAAACACTTGGAATGAATTGTTAGTGGATCAGTGTAGTTGCCACGGTTTTAAAATCAGACTCGTACCAAGCAGTTTTGAATTGCGTTTTCTTTGATGGAAGGATGTTGATCGCAATATGTGAGAAGAGTTTCTTGCTTGATGAGCCATGAGTGTGAAGAATTCCTTTTGGAATGTATGCTATATCACCCGGATTTAGAGGAGTCGATTCTGTTCTTTTTATTTTGAAATCTTCTTTTTTATTGCCTGATTTTTTGAAGAACTCTAGCTTGCCTCTTCCTTGGATAACAATCAGAACTTGATTTCCATTGTGGGAATGCAACTTGGTTTTTGAGCCTCCTTTGAAATAAACGTGATAGATGTCCTGCTCTTTGGATTGGATTGCGCCAGAGATATCCTTCATGAAGGTTATGCCGGTAAACCAATCCGGGTTTATCTTGCGTCGATTGCCTGGAGTGTAAATGTTTGATTTTCTCATGATTTTATTTTAGATAATATCGATATAATGCTATTTTATTGACTCAAATTCATCAAGTGATATTTTTTGATAGTGTATGATGCAGGATTCACAAAATGAGTCCCATTCTCCAATGTTTTGTTTTGCAAAAAACTCTACTGTCCATTGGTATGGCGGGGTTTTTCTGTACTGGAACTGCTGTATTGTGTAAATGTACTTTATCTCAAATTTCTGTTGGCATCTTTTGCACATGGCTTGCTTTGCCATATCAACAGTATGAGCCGATTTTGTCCAGAGCAGACTGAATTTTGCCAAGATCTGCATTTGCAACATCTTTGTCAGCAACCAGATCTGAATAGAATTTGTCCGAGTCTATTTTTTTGATATCTGTTTGATAACAGACTAATGCTTTTTGGATTGTTGATAATTCTGGCTCCAAGTCCTTGAGCGACTCGGAATTTTGCAGCCCTTCGTTTATTTTTGTTATGATTAATGACACTGTTTTGTATGCTTTCATTGCTTCTTGTTCTATTATTTGTGCAAACATTGGCGTGTCTTTGATTTCAGGCGAGTTTCTGATGTTTCTTAGTCGTTTTTTGTAATATTGTAAAGAGCGCAAGACCAGCTCATATCCTCCTTCTTCTTTTAGATAGATTCCTCCAAGCCAAACTTTGTCCATGTTTTGGTTTTGTCGTACTGCTATTTGTAAATGTCACGCGTAATCCAGAACACTTGACACCACATCCAATACATGCTGATATTCTGGAGTGGCCGCATCTCCCCTTATCACCAAAGTGTTGTTTTTGAAAAACGTACCTTTGATGTCTTTGATTCGATTATGGATTTTGAACGATTCCATTACTGATGGCTCTTCTGCATTGTAAAATACAACATTAAAGTCTGCTTTTAGGCGGTTTGTTATTATTACAAAATCATCATGGGTTATCTTTCTTACAAATTCCATGGAATGGTTTGAGAATAATCGCTATTATGTTGTTTACCAAAGTCCGCCCCCGCCATCTTGAGGATCCATTTTTTTGGCAGGCAGGTGACCGTGAGCCTTGTCCATATGACGCTTGAGTCGTTCTGGTTCATGTAGCTCCAGGCCGCAGGTCTTGCATTTGGTTTGAGTTACATCTTCTTTCTTTTTGAACAACCCCATGACATCCAGTATGAAAAATACACTATAAAATTTTTAAGAAATTCTCGGTTGTCCTAGTTCTGGCTTTATGCCCCATCTGATTTTGTCCCACATTTTCTCATGAAGGAAATACGCAATTGTTGCCAGAACATTGAATGTTACAGTGATGACAGTGGTATCTGTGATATTTCCAGTGAATATCCAACTCACTGCAAACAAAATAGCGGTCACAATTCCTCTGTATAGTACAGTTTTTGCAAGGATTCTTTTGTTGTTCACAAGGATATTTGTGATGGTATTAGATATTGAAGGAAAGGATGTTCAAAAACTCAACATCGATTATGCTTTTTAGTCTGTTTTTACTCAAAAATGCATGAAATGTCATTGCGATTGTTCGTGTCAAGAAGAATTTCAACCCGTAACTGGCGAGAAGCTGCTCAACACCATACAGCATGGCAGATTAGATAAGAAACAGATAGAATTTGCTATGAAAAGACTAGACAGTAAAATTTGTGAAAATTGTTTTACTGGAAAACACTTTGGATAAATCCATGTCAAAAAGTTATTTTTCCTGTTTTTCTATTACAGAGTCAATTTTTTTGCTTAGATTCAATATTGCATCTAATGTTATTTGGTGCTTTTCCTCTGATTTTTCTAATCGCTTGAGCAGTTTATCGTGATTTTCATCTAAATCTTGTATGTGTTGCAGTATTGCGTCTTGGTTTTCAGATGTCTTCTTTTGACGATTATAAATCCACAAACTAATCAACCCGCCAATTATGACTCCAACTATTATGCTAAAATATGTGCTAGAGGAATTTGTCATGTCTATGCAGCCATTAGTTAGTTCTGGAATACAGCCCCAATCAGACATGAGCAGCATAGACAACATAAAGTCGTGATCATATTATTGTGTAATAATGTACCAGTCAGAATCTATTGACTAACAAAAACCTTAACTTTTGATTCATCAGATACTTCCTAATGTTCTGTAAGCATAATTATCGATATACTCAAGGACATTTCTATTGCACAAAATGTGGTCGCAAGTCATACAAAAAGTACAGATCTGGTAGAAAAAATAATAACACCGCATATGTGGCTGCTGCTGGAATAGGAATTGCAATTGTGGTAATTGCGGTCGTATTGTTTCAAAATTACAATGTGACGATAGGAAATCAAAAAATTGATGCTACAATTCCAGTTAAAACGTTAGAGGATAAATTTGATGAGATTTACAATACAATTCCTGCAGAGAAAATTCAAGAGGCGTTTAACGATATGCAGGAAAAATTTCCAATAAAAATAGAACCAAAAGAAGGGAATAATCAAGCAAAGTTGATGGATTGTACATCGTATAAACGAGAGTACCTAAGATCACATGAAAATTCACCTAGAACAGAAGACGACTCGGTCGCTATGCTGACAGACGCATTTAATGCGGTTCAGAAAACAAAGGCGTGTGAAAAATATAATAAAATGATTGAGATGCAACAAAAATCGCAAGCCTCAGTCACGTCAACTCCGGTTAGTAATGTGTTTCTTCATGGCATGATGGTTCCAGCTTGGACTGGCCCTGATGGCGTACTTCATGACAAGCCAGCTATAACAGGAACGTTTACCATTGAAAAAATAATCGTGTCTGAAAAAGAACACTACAAGACGTTGTCTGTTGCTCTAAACATTAAAGCAGAAAACCTCGAACTAGATGACATTGTATTTATTTCTCCTAATAGCATTACATTAAAAAATCAAAACGGTAAGATCTATAGTAATCAGCCGCGTGAGTGCAGTTCTCCGCTATCTTATCAGATTTATGGGAAAACAGGTCCAGATTTGAGAGCAACAGTTTGTTATGATGTAGAAAAACAATTTGACAAGTTTGATGTGCTCTTCTCAA
>RHCX01000031.1 GCA_010028495.1 Nitrososphaeria archaeon
AAGTACAATATCAAAGAAAATTCCAAGCTAGAAATAATCTCTGCATAAACTGCAAAGGCTTATCTGTAACTGTTTAAGATTCGGAGCAAACGATGAAAAAAATAATCCCGATCATAATTGGTGCTGTTATTGTAGCAGGTATTATCGCGGTATTACTTGGTCAATCTACAATATCACCTACACCAACGAAACAGGAGTCAATTTCTGATACTAAATATGTGGAGGCAAATTCTCTACTGAAAGAAAAGTTAGGAGAAAAACAAATCCGAATGTCATCTCCAATCAAAATTGGCACACCAGAAGGAATCAAAAAATATTGTACGTTCTTTGCATCATCTAAAAAACAAAACCTAGTCCAATATTGCACATCAACTGAACTCAAAAACCAAAACGGAACCTTTCTTGGCAATATTCACATGGTTGGCGCCAAGGACTCACCAGGTGCAGTTCTCACTTTAATTCAGACGGACAAATCAATGTCGAATCTTGACACAGCAAAAACCATCTTTACAATCGTATCTGACACTATGATTTGTGATTGCTGGTCCGAGAAAAAACCAGGCGGGCTGGACAGCATGAATTCCTGGGTAGATGGCCTAAAACAATTCCATCAAAGCGATACAAAACCCCACAGTAAATCCAATCTGCTGCAGTTTGAGGACAAGGCGATCCAGCTAGAGCTTACTACAAACGATGACGGCTATCTGTGGCAGTTCATTATATACAACTAGTATGTCCATTTCGAACAGACAGTCGGTTAATACCAAATTCACGCCAGTCAAGTCGGTTTGGGGGCCAAGTCGGGTATTCTGGAATCATACGGTGTAGATAATACTATCAAAAACCTACAAAAAGAAAACAAAATTCTCTTACAAAAACTCCAATCCCAAAATCGTATGATTATATCATATGAGAGAAAACTGGCCAGCTTTGATACTGTAAAAGAACAGCGCGATTGGTTGTTGGATGAAATGACCAAAAAAGTAGGAGAATTGAGTCACTTCCAAACTGAATTATTCAAGGCAGAACGACTATCTGCTATTGGTGAAATGTCTGCAAGAATCGCACATGATATGCGAAATCCGCTATCCATAATCAAAAACTCGATAGAACTTGTCAAGCTAAAATATTCTGAGCATATTTCATCAGATGTCTATACTCTGTTCACATCTATTGATAATGCATCTTCGAGACTTGTTTTCCAGCTGGATGACGTCCTGAATTTTGTAAGGAGTTCACCGCTTGACTGCTCACAACACTCACTTGGGAAAATTCTGGATTCATCAATACATGAAATTGTAATTCCTGATCAAATAATCATAAACAAACCAAATAATGATGTACAGCTATTTTGTGATGAAGAGAAAATCAAGGCAGTATTTACAAACCTGATAATGAACTCTATTCAGGCGATGGACAGTCATGGAACAATAACGGTACAGTTCTTTGAATCAAGCGATGATGTGAAATTTACCATACAGGATGAGGGGTCGGGAATTCCAAAAAATTTAATCGATAAAATCTTTGAGCCGTTATTTACCACAAAGTCACGAGGAACCGGGCTAGGACTGCCTGCAGTAAAAATGATCATTCAGCAACATCAGGGCACGATAACTGTATCTAACAGTCCTACTATATTTTCAATAACCATCCCGAAGAGATCCTAAAGACAAGGTTCAATACCAAAATATCGTCTACAGATACAATGTTTGAAAATCTATGGCTAATCCCGCTTGGATTTGTGGCAGGAGTGATCGGCTCTATAATCGGACTGGGGGGCGGAATTGTTATAGTTCCTGTTTTGACAATACTTGGAATTCCTCATACGTTGGCCTCCAGCAGCAGTCTCTTTGCAGCCTTTAGCAATTCTATAGCGTCTACTGCGTCGTATGCAAAGCAAAAGAGAATTGATTTTAAAAATGGACTGCGGCTAGGATTATTCTCTATTCCCGGAACAATTCTTGGTGCGATCCTATCTGGACATGCGACATCTGAGGCATTCAAAATATTGTTTGCCATAGTACTTGCCGCCTCTTGCTATTATCTATTCATAAAGAGAAATCTGGAATCTAAGCAAACTGTTCTTTCTGCAAAAATGCTCGTAGCATCGTCTGGAATTAGCTTTTTTGCAGGAATATTATCAAGCTTTTTTGGAATCGGAGGGGGAATTGTGTTTGTTCCCCTACTGATAATAGGAATGGGTTTGTTAGTGAAGAATGCAACTGCAACATCGCAACTAATTCTGATGTTTTCTTCGGCGTCTGGAATGCTAACTCATACCTTTTTGGGACATGCAGACTTTGATTATGCATTGTTATTGTCAATTGGTGCATTTGTAGGAGGCTTGGTAGGTGCCAGGCTTTCACTTGAGATTAAGGAGAACTGGCTTCGAATACTGATAATTACGGCAATTCTGATTGCTGCAGTAAAACTAATCATTGACGCACTGGGAATTTGATAAGGATATAATCTGGGGCATTTTAGATAAGAATCATGGTAAAATTCGATGGAATTCGAATGCAAGAGCTGATCTCTGTTCAGGATCCGGACAAAGACGGAGGAATAACACTGGTGTTTCAGGACAATAGACTTTTGCAAATTAGAATCAAAGACGGCAAGTTAGAAACCATCTCTGTTCCGGAATAATTTTTCTTATCTTGGGGGCTCTTTTTTAATTCTGTAAATGTTCTTTTTAGCCAATACCACGACATCACCATTTTCTTTTTTGCCCTCAAAGTCGACTGAAATCATTCCAAATTCAGTGTCTTGATCTTTTTTATCTGATATTGTGTATTTTATCTTGAGAATTTCATCCACATGCAGGGGTTTGAGGAATCGTGTGTTTCTGTTTTCCCAAGATGGATCGCCATCCATTCCGTATAACAATATCATGTTGCCGTAAATCTGGCTCAATCTGGTGAACTCTCCCTCCATTCTTGCTATGATTGCACGACCAGAAACTATGGTACTATATTCATCATCATCAAAGATGGTGTTTTTTATTCTGGAAAACGCCAAGTATGACTCGAGCTCTTTTTTGGAAAAAGTACATGTAGAAAAATACTCATCTCCTACCTTGAGATCTGAAAATTTTTTCATCTGGTTTCGTCAACGCAGAATATTACTTCGGATGATCTCCGTGAACTATCTGATACAAAATAGTTCAGAGCGCTTGCTATTTTGGCGTTATCTGAATCTTTTCCATCAATGCTTCCTGGCAAGACCAAAAATGATCTTACATTGGAGCTCAAAACATCGCTTAACTCTTGGTTTACTGTTGTTGCAAATGGTCTTAGCGCACCTCTGAATACTTCTACGCGTGCCCTATCTGCGCCTGATACCTTTGGACCTGTTGGCAAATCTGGACCAATTATCATGACTGTGGCTTTTGCATCTTTGTATTTTCTTGGATCTTTTTTACCGCCTGGAACAAATGTCTCAAGTGCTGTCTGAATTACGGTTGCAGGGGTGTTAACGAATTTGTCCACTAGGCTATCCCAGTTCTTTCTGGACAGCTCAATAATCTTGGAGTTGATTGAAATCTTGCCTGTTATGTATACGAGTGTAGATAATTTTCCAACTGTTTTTGCTGTGTTGAACCATCTTTGTACCTCTTCTATATTGGCAAAATTAATGACATGACTATGAAATTTGGAGCTAATAGAGTCTTGGAGTTCCTTTGGGGTTGTATTTGAAATAAAGCATACTGCCTTACCGCCGTTTTTCTCTACATGTTGGGCTAAAAATTCTGCCCTGTCTGCATCATGCTTGTCAGTTGCGTCTATTGCAAACACTACGACTTCGGATGCAAAGCTTGGTGGTATAGTTGGAGTTATTGTGGCAATATGCGGCTTCACTGGATAAAACACTCTGTCACCTGGGATGACTTTGCCGTTTAGGGTCTTCGCAATATCATCATCAGCAAGTGTGAGAACAGTTTGCGCTACCTGGATTTGTGAGAGGAACTGTTTGTCTGCAATCATAAATGATGTATTTTTTTGCACTTTTTCTGCGATCTCTTGAATCTTTGCTAAAAGCTTGGCCAACGTGTGAGAGATTTTTTGCACATCTCCACCATTTGTCTTGGCAACTGCGTTTGCACCTTTCGCAATTCCCTCATTTATCGTCTTTTCATCTTCGCCCAATAATCCAACAATGTCCTTGTTTGCGATTTCAACTTCGGCCGGTGTCAAGTCTTCAAATCCACTTACTCGCAAAAATTCTGCAGCTGCTTTTGGATACACTGTCTTGTAGATTCTGTCTGAATGCACTGGTCCTGGGTTTGTCGCAATGGATACAATTCCTTTTTCGACCAACTCCCATGACATTGCCTCAGAAAGTCTATTCTTTGCTCCCTGTGCGGCAGTATATGGACTGCGGAATCTATATGGTCTTTGCTCGTACGATTTTTCTTCAGTAAAGAATGTGGAAATTGTTATTATTTTTGCCCCAGGCTTCATTACCTTGAGTGCCTGCACTGATGTCCAAAATGTTCCAGTGAGATGTATGCCTACGGCACTTTTGAATTCATCTAGTGGCGAGTTTGCAAAACACGTAACAGGTCCAGAAACTCCAGCATTGTTCACCACTACATCTACAAAGACTCCTTCTTTTTGTAATGAATCGTACATTTGAGAAACACCGACTTCATCACTAACGTCTACTCCTGGAAACAGCCAGACTTTGGCATTGCTTTTCACTCGGTTGATTATTTCATCTAGAATCTTTTTTGTGTCATCTAAGGGCTCTTTACGTCTGCCCAAAATTATGATGCCTGCACCGTTTTCTGCAAACAATTTTGCTACTGTTTGGCCTATTCCGGTACCACTTCCTGTTACTAGAACTACTTTATTTTGAAATTTTAACATGGATCTGACATTTGTCTTGTATTATTTATGTGGATCAATTTGGCAAAATCCTGTTAAGGGCATCATCTTTATTTGAGGGTACCAAAACATCAAAAACATGCATGATGCGGAATCAGATACTTTTGTTTATGAGACTTGGCCTGAAAAATTATCTCACATGTTAAAATCAATTGGCGTAGAGTCATCCACAAAAGAGCGAGGAACAGATTCTGTCGAACAAGGTGATTATTCTAGTCGAGTATTTTCACAAACCACCAGAATGGTGACGAATCTGGGCGTGGTAGAGCTAAAAAATTCCAATATTGATGTAATTCAAGTCATTCAAAAGGGTTAGAAAAATGCAAGATCCGATAATTTCAACATGGGGTGCGCAGGATAGATTTCAGGCTCACTGTATTGTAAAAATCGACGTTGCAAATCCAATTGATTATGTAGCAAGAACTGTACTGAAGACATCCGGTCACTTTAACGGCAAAAAAGTAGAATCCGTTAGCTGGGATGGAGGATTACTGGCACAAGAGCTAAACAACGACTCTGCACTAAATGACTTGATTGCAAAACAATCAATCAAGGATGCAACCATCTTCGTGGATCCTTCGAACAACGGAGTTCGAATATACAGCAAATGGAAAAACTCATTCGAGTTTAATCTAACAAAAGACATGTATGCAATTTATGACAAAATTGCAGGACATGTCAAAAAAATCTATGCTCTCCACCAGTCTAGCGCCAGATAACTAACTTTGTCAGTACTAGGTATTGCAAGAATAAAGTGCTTTTTCACACTTGTTGCTAATCTTCCTGCTAAAACCACACCCGTTGATGATATTGCATCTGTTTTGTTGTGGACCTGAACCAAATATGGTGCATGGTCAATTCCAGGGCCTCTCTGGTATACTGCAAAATCGCATCCAAATTTTATTCCTGGATTGACGATATAGTTTTTGTCTCTAAAGTCTTTGTAGACTAGATATTTTTTATCAAAATTATGATATTCGTTTCTGCAGATTTCTAATAGTTGCAATTTTGTCATTTTCTTTTTTGATTTGTTGATGATTAACTGGTTTTTTTCCTGTAAATAGTATCCCTCAATCAAATCCAAAATCAATGGCACGTTGATTTCTTCTGGCTTTGGCTTTGCCATTCCTATTGGCTTGCCGTAGTATGATTCGGAAAAAAGCTCTCGCGATTTTTTGATGTCCCAAATTACAATTCTGTTCTCTACAAGCTCGCCTTGCATCTCATAAAACAAGAATTGCTGAATATAAAAAGTTGGATTATAGGCTCAGTGCGAGCAAAATGAATGAATCTGAAACCTGTTGACACTTGTCAGACATTTCTTCAATTCCTTGGATTACGTCTTTGACCAGCAACAACTCTTTGGTGTTGGTTATTTCGTCCAGTGCTTTGATTATTGTTTGTCTGTATTTTTTATCGATTTCTCGCTCTATTTTCTGAGTTTCCTGCGCAAGTTCTATTGCATTTGCAGTGTTCGTGTTTAGTCCTCTTACTATTTCGTTTAGCTTGTAAACTTCGTCAACCAACAGTTCGATCAATCCGGAGATGTCATCGTCAATTTTTGCACTCTTGAGCGTAGCTAGTTTGATGTTTGAAAGATTGAATGCGATTCCGGTTATGTATCCTGCGATTTCATCCATGGTGTATGCCGTGTTGAGCAGGTTTTCTCTGTTCATGATCAGTCCGCCAACATCTGCTACCTCGCGAGTTATTTTGCGTCTGAGGTTTTCTACTTCTTCTTCGATGCTTGAAATCTGCTCAATTGCTGCTTTGATTCCAGCCTTATCCTTTTTCATGATGAGGGCTGGCAACGTTGCAAGCTCTCTAGCTGCGTTTAGAATTCTGTTGATCTCGTCTTGCAAAACTGCAATTGCTTTTCGTTTTGCTTGGACCTCTAGTTCTCCACTATACATCCTTCTTGGTTAATTTAAGGTGGGATTAATTAAGCTTGCAAATTTCAGGCATCTGATGTGCGCTGAGTTACCTTTTTTTGATTTTTGTATAGTGCAATTACCTCTTGATCCGTCGATGCGTCCTCCGCGGCTTTTTCCATTCTAATTTTACCCGTAAACTTTGGAAATCTCAGAGCAAGCCCACTTCCCTGCCTAATAGAGTCTTTTGCCGCTATGTGTACTGGGCTTAACGTTATTTCAGACGCTACAATCTCGATGACCAGTTCCGGCTCAAACCATACATCTGGCTCCATACCGCTTTCAATTCTTGGATTTTTTCTGAGCGTAACTTTGTCTTGTAAAATCTGATAAAACTGATCCAAATTCTCGTCGGTAAAACCGGTTCCGACTTTGCAGATGCTTTCAAACATATCGCGGTCTTGATTGTATGATGCCAAGAGCAAAGTTCCGTATTTTCCGGTTCTTCGACCTTTGCCAAAAAACGCTCCAATCACTACTAAATCCAAGCTGTCGCCAAGCTCATTTCGATATTCTCGCTTTAGCTTAAGCCAGTTGCTGCCACGAGCGCCGGCTCTGTACGGTGCATCCAAAACCTTGAGCATTAACCCTTCACAGCCTGCGTTTATTCCGTTTTCTAAGAAGTCCTCTATCTCGTTTTCATTATGAACAATTGTCTGAGTTACTATCTTGGTGTAGTCGTCTTCGTTTGTTATCTCTTCGAGCTTTTTTCGTCTGGTCTTGTATGATTCATCCAGTAGATCTTTTCCATTTAGATACAAAACATCAAAAAGATTCACTGTGATCGGATATCTTTCCACGATTCTGTCTATGTCGTATTTGCGTCTACGATGCATCAGTTCTTGGAACGGCAGGAATTCTCCGGTATCCTGATTCATTGCTACTGCCTCTGCCTCTAAAATCACATCTGTGGTTTTTAGCGACTTTGGAATCTTTTCCAAAATATCTGGATAGTAACTGGTTATGTTTTCCAGTCTTCTAGAATACAGAACTATCTTACCGTCTTTGTAATGAATTTGAACTCGTTCCCCATCAAGCTTGTATTCTGCAGCAAATTCAATCCCGAGTTTTTCAACTGCCTCAGCTTCGGATTTTACACGTTCAGCAAGCATTGGCCTGATGGGACTGAAAACCTTGACATGAAAATCTTTCAATCCGATTAGTCCTTTTTGCGATATTGTCTCTGCAACAGATCCTAAATCTGATGTTACATTGTAAGCGGCTTCAAGTTTTTGTCTGTTTTCTTTAGAACCAGTAAATGATATCGCAAGCGCATCCATCACGGTATTATCTGCGATTCCTAGTCGAAGTGTTCCCATTGCTATTTTGAGTATGAATTTTGCCTCTTGCGGCGTTGCATCATTTAGCAAGCTGGAAACATACTTCATTTTCATGTCTTGCGAGCGTTGTCCTTCGAGCTTGGCTATTTTATACAGTGTCTCATAGACCCGCTCTGCGGTAATGTCTTGAGCTAAAAATGTGGTTTGTGTCTTTTGTTCTAGTATTTTTGCTGCGGCACTTCCTAAATCCCCATCTTCGGCATAAACTGAGTTTATCTTTTTGATTGGAATTCCGGATGACTTTGACAATGCATGAATTGCAAGCTTTTCGGCTAATCCTAGTTCAATTCCCTCAAAGTCTGGTCGTAATTTGCCCTGAATTAGATAAACAATCTTTGAGATGATTTCTGGCGGCGTCTTTTGGAATAATTCCACAAGATGCTGAGTAAGCTCCAGTCTTTTTGTAGTGGCACTCATTTTTTCAAAAGTATCTGCAATCTCTGAAAACCGCATTGGATAGAGTTTTGCACTCTCAGATAAAAGCCAGCCGTTTGAGCTGACTACAAGTGGAGGTTTGCTTTTATTTTCATCCTAATTGTTTGGGATTGCTCATTTACAATTCGATTGAAATGAGAAACCTCATCATCATTTAGAAATCTCTTGTTTCTCTGCAAAAACCCGTCAAAAAACACACCGCTAACATATCCTACGTATAGCCCATAGGCAATGTCGATCAATGAACCTTGTGGCGAAGATGCCTTTACATGAGCCAAAACCATGCTTGGGTAATCTAGTGCATATGTTATGGCATCATTGAGGTTTTTTTCTTCTATTACATCCAGTGGCATTTTGATTGACTTGGTGATTTTTACTATTTAGGACTAGCGCTCAACTAATTTTAGATATACCTGAAAATTGTTTTCTTGTCAGTGTCTTTAGAATCTGCAACCATTGCAAAATTGAACATTGGATAGTCCACCTTGTATTGCTTCATGAATGACCATGCTACGTCGTGGTTTCTGAATTCTGTTCGGATTCCGTCAATTTGGATCTGCTGACTGTTGACATCAAATACGATAATGTTGTATGCTTTTGGCGTGTTATGTGGTCTTGCTTTCATATACCAGGTAAATGCAAAAACTAGAACTACTCCAAATATCACAGCGCTGCCCATCTCCTTGAAGAATCCAGTCACAGTATTTGGTATTATTTCGCCAAAAACCGTGATGAAGATGTTGGTAAGAATCCCTACCCCAAACAAAACTACCTCATTTTTGTTCGGCTTTGATCTCATGACTAATAGTTCTTTACGTAACACTTAACCTTATTGCTGATTATTTGCCTAATCAGGATCTTCGTATTTTTTACTGCCGCCGGATTTGTTGGTGGATTCTATGGGCTTCATTTCTGAATGGAATCAGGGTTGTTATTCCATTTTGGGTGAAAGTGTGATTTTTTCTTTGAATGGAGTGGTTGCTGTGGATTTCAGTGATTTTTTCATCCGTTTTCATGGATGAGTCAGTTGAAATGGGCAACCAGTGTTTAAGGATGGACCACCACCATTGGGCATAGGCTAGGACCCCGAGCGAAGCGAGGGGTAATAACAGAGAATGGGTGGTCAGATGAGTTAGCATCAAATGGAATTGCCTACAGCGGATTATCCGCGAGGAAAATTAACTCAATTTTCGTGGCTTTGTAGCTGGAAAATTCTTTTGTGTTCTAACTAGTGCAATTGGATCGTCTTTTCCTACATAAGTTCCGGCAATGTTGTGCAATCTGTCTGTTGATAAGGAAGCAATTGGTTCGCCAGCTTTTGTATATACGGAAGAAATTACGTATCTTCCAGGATACATCAAGGCTGCTTCTAGAATTGGCTTGTCTTGCCATAGTTCTAATTCTGCAATGGTGCCTTCTTCAACATCCATGATGTTGAATTTGACTCCCGCAGCAAGTGACTTGTTTACAATTAATCCGGTATTGGATAACGCGTCAACAAATAGTCTGTAAAATGGATAGTTGAAAGCACCTGGCTCTGTTTTGTCTGCGGCCAAAACCGTGAATGCCTCGTTTGGTCTTTCTTCAAATTCTAATTCTGCAACTCCTGGGCCCATGCCTTTGACGTTTCCTGAAAAAGAGTCCTTTAGCAAGTCTTGGCCTGCACCGTACAGTCCTTCTGATTTTGCAACCTTGGTGCCTTCCTCAAACGCTTTCCATGCTAAACCATGAATCTCAGAATTATCAGTACCTTTGGTATGTGACATTATGATGTGTATGTCATCGCCTGAATAGCCAATATAGTGATCAAGTAGCATATTTCCAGCCCCTTTGATGGTTCTTCTGACTGCGTCCAACAAACCATCACTTGGTCTTGTATGGCCACCAATTCCACCAACATCAGCTTTGATTGCAGAAACTGTAACTTTCACAATTTCAGACTTTGATTACTTTGATTTATAGTATGTGAGTAATGTTTTGCCAAAATTTTTCCACAAAAACCACCTGATCAAAAAAATCCAAAAAATAGCACAAAGTCTTGAAAAAATCGTAACGGTAATAAACCCCTCAGAAGAGGACAAACACATGGCAACAAAACCACACTTGAACTTGATCGTAACAGGTCACATTGATAACGGCAAATCAACCACAATGGGACACTTCTTAATGGACATGGGTCTTGTAGACGAAAGAACCATTGCATCGCACGCAGCAGAGTCTGAAAAGACTGGAAAAGGAGACACTTTCAAGTACGCGTGGGTTATGGATAACATTAAAGACGAAAGAGAAAGAGGTATCACAATCGATCTGGCTTTCCAGAAATTTGAGACACCAAAGTACTTTTTCACTCTGATTGACGCACCAGGTCACAGAGACTTTATCAAAAACATGATTACAGGCGCGTCTGAAGCAGACGCAGCAGTTCTAGTCCTTTCTGCAAAAGAAGGAGAAACCGATACTGCAATCGCACCAGGTGGACAAGCAAGAGAACACGCATTCTTGCTCAAGACATTGGGCGTAAGCCAACTTATTGTAGCGATTAACAAAATGGACGACAGCAAATATTCTGAAGCAGCATTCAAGGTTGCAAAAGAGAAAGCTGAAAAACTAATCAAATCTGTAGGTTACAAACTAGAAAATGTTCCAATCATTCCAGTATCTGGATGGAAAGGAGACAACTTGGTAAAGAAGTCAGAAAACATGCCATGGTGGACAGGTAAAACATTATTGCAAGCATTCGATGACTTTACAAACCCAGAAAAGCCAATCGGAAAACCACTCCGTGTTCCAATCCAAGACGTCTATACCATCACTGGTGTAGGTACAGTGCCAGTAGGAAGAGTTGAAACTGGAGTTTTCAAACCAAACGACAAAATTATTGTAATGCCTTCTGGCGCAACAGGCGAAGTTAAATCAATCGAAACCCACCACACACAATTAGAAAAGGCAGAAGCAGGTGACAACATCGGCTTTAACCTCAGAGGTGTTGAAAAGAAAGACATCAAAAGAGGAGACGTCATGGGTCATCCAGACAATCCGCCAAAAGCAGCCAAAGAGTTCAGAGCACAAATCATTGTAATTCACCACCCAACAGCAGTGGCACCTGGTTACACTCCAGTAATGCACGCGCATACAGCACAAGTCGCAGCAACAATTACTGAGTTTGAAGCAAAAATCAACCCAGCAACCGGTGCAATTGATGAACAAAATCCAAAGTTCCTCAAAGTTGGAGATTCTGCAATCGTAAAAATCAGACCAGTGCGTCCAACATGTGTTGAGACATTCAAAGACTTCCCAGAAATGGGTCGCTTTGCACTCAGAGACATGGGCGCAACAATCGCAGCTGGTATTATCAAAGATATCACTGAAGAATACAAACCATAAGTCTGGTTTTTGTCTTGACTCAATCCGCCCGAATCAAACTAACAAGCACAAACCTTCCTAAACTTGACGGTGTTTGCACAGAGATTATGGGAATTGGAGAAAAAACCGGAGTTAAAGTAAAAGGCCCAACTCCATTACCAGTAAAAAGATTGAATGTAGTTACTAGAAAATCCCCATGTGGCAACGGAACTGAAACCTATGAAAAATGGGAGATGAGAATGCACAGAAGAATAATTGATCTTAGTGCAGACGATAAGGCTATTCGACAATTAATGAGACTAAAAATCCCAGACGACGTTTACATCGAGTTGTCATTAAAGTAGGTTTAGAAAATGTCTGAAGAATCCACACCAATTGACTCTTCTCTGGAGATGGCTCCAGTAACAGAAAAGTTTGATGTCATCTACAAATGTCTACGTTGCGGAACCAATGTCACAAATACTGAACTCACAAGATTGCCTGAGATAAAATGCATTTGTGGTTTTCGTGTATTTACCAAAGTTAGACCACCAGTAGTCAAAACACTAAGCGCACTTTAGAATTTTTTATAACTGTGAAATCTCTGTAAATGTGTACGCATGTCTTGCATGTTTGTAAATGTTTGATTGCATAGTTTACAATCATACAGCAATTCCTTTCCATGCACAATTTGCCGATGCTGCATGATTTCTTCATCAGATGAACAAGTAAATTTGCACTGCTCGCAGGAAATTTTCTTTCTAAATAACTTCATCTACGGGATTCCTTTTGCTCATCCCAGCATTTTCTGCATAATTGTCCATCTAGATTCCATTCGTTTTTTGGATTATACCTAAAAAAATTCAACCTAGTCCCACATTTTGAGCAAAATTCCTTTTTTTGGGCGAAATCTACCTCTTTGGAATCAAAACATTTTTTGCATAACAATCCTTCCATATCCCACTGCCAACGTGGCTCCCATAGATCTGTTATTTTCTGCTCTACACTACAACTGACACATTTTTGTTTGAATGTGCCGTTATAGTATTGCTCCATTGTTTTCATATAACACTCAGTGCAGAGGTTGCCATCAAAATTCCATTCCTTTTTTGGTTTTTGTGTACGTTTTGTCTCCTTACTACACATGGTGCAAATCGCTGGTTTTTTACTAAAAATTCCCAATAACTTCCAATAAAGTGGATCTTTTAAAAAATGTAATCATAAAAAGTAATAATAAAGCCTTAGATTTCTCTTAGAAGCTTTTCTACTGCTTGTCCTGCATCTGTCATGCCATTGAGTTTTGCAATCTCTTCTAGCTTTTTGTATTGGTCTGCAGTCAGGCAAACTGGCATGGTTCTTTTAGCCATGATAAATACTATCCTTCTAATTTTATATCCTTTGCGCTAAAAAATACGATCGTATATGGATCTGAAAAAATATTTGTATGTGAAAATCACAAATCAGCGTTGACAAAAAAGAGGCAAATCCTGGTTATCGGAAATAACGAAAATGGCTCTACGCCCGAATTAGAAAAAATCGCATATGCTGTTGGGGTCGAGGTGGCAAAGACTGGAGCGGTTTTGATAACGGGCGGTCTTGGAGGCGTAATGAAGGCTGCATCTCATGGCGCGCATGACTCTGGTGGACTAGTCGTTGGTATTATTCCACAGGATAACCACTCATATGCCAACGAGTATTGCGATATTGTCATTCCAAGCGGTTTGGGCTTGGCACGAGATTTTCTTAATGCTTTAGCTGCGGACGGAGTCATCATTGTTGGAGGGGGATCTGGAACTTTATCTGAGACATGTGCTGCATATATGCACAAAAAACCAATTGCGGCACTACGGAACTCTGGCGGTACTGCATCAAAATATGCGGATCAATATCTAGATCACAGACAAAATGTCAAAATTGTCGGTGTTGATACTCCAAAAGAAGCAGTAGACTACATCCAGAGTCAGATTATTGCATAGATATTAGCAGAGGATCCGGCTCATAAAATGAGCCATGTTTGGATGCGAGTGAGTTTAATTCGTTTACAATATTTTTAATGCCAAACTCTTTTGCAGTATCAAAGATTGGTTTTTTGAGACCCAATCCCAACTGTGCAGCTTTTTCAATCTCTGCAATGTCACTTGCCTTGTTGGTAACCAACCAGGCTGCATTGTTTAGTATGTTTGCAGCTAGTGATATTGGATTGCACTTTTTTGCAAGTGTCTCATCCAGTTGAATTCTTTCGTATTTGTCATCAGAATATTTGTAAAATCCTTCTCCAGATTTTTGTCCGAGTTTTTTCTCATTGTATAGTGCTTCTATGTCCTTGTGTGGAAAGATCACCTTTTTGTCTCGTAATTCTAATTCGATAGTTGCTTTGTGTATCACATCCATTCCAGTAAAGTCGGCCAACTCAAAAATTCCCATTGGAAAGCCCATGGTGAACTTGACTGCAGAATCTATTTCTTCGAGTTTGTAATTGCCTCTTTGTCTTAGCCAGCATGCCTCGTGGACCATTGGTATGAATAATCTATTTACTATGAATCCTGGAACATCTTTTTTGCAGATGACTGGTTCTTTTTTGACCGATCTGACATAGTTTACTGTTAAATCAACAACATCTTGTTTTGTTTTCTGTCCTGGTATGACTTCGACTAGTTTCATAAGCTGAGGCGGATTGAAAAAATGAATTCCAACAAATTTGTCTGGTCGCGTGGTAGTGTTTGCGATTTCTGTTATTGGTAGTGTACTTGTGTTTGATGCAAAAATTATATCCTTGCCTGCAACTTTGTCTAATTCCGCATAAACTTTCTTTTTCAAATCCATTATTTCTGGAACTGCCTCGATTACCAATTCCGCTGATTTTACTGCCTCTGCCAAGTCTACCTTGGTAGTAATGCGCGCAAATATTGCATCAGACTCTTGTTTTGATATTTTCTCTTTTGTAACTAGCTTATCAAGACTCCATCGTATCTTTTCCATTGCCTTGTCTAGAAACTGTTGTTCGATATCTCGCAATACTACGTTGTATCCTGCGGTGGCACTTACCTGTGCTATCCCGTGACCCATTATCCCTGAGCCAAGAACTGTGATGTTTTTCACCGTCAACAAATTTGGTTCGGTTATTGTCCATTATAATGTATTTCGTGTTTGAGTATTGCAAAATATATCAATGATGGGCGGTCTGATTAAACATGGATTGTATTTTTTGTAAAATTGTTAGAAGGGAAATTCAAGCTAAAATAATTACAGAATCCACACACTCGATTGCTTTTTTGGATGCTTTTCCATTGGCCCGAGGTCATGCCCTTGTTGTTCCAAAAAAACACTATTCAAAATTGCAAGATATGTCTTTTGAGGATAACTTGGATCTATTCTCATTAGTGCATGATCTTATTCCAACCGTGGATAAATTCACCGGAGCCACTCTTTTGGCATCTCATAATGGAAAAGATGCAGGGCAAGAAGTCCCACACGTGCATATTCATTTGATCCCTCGTAATACGGATGATTCTGCCGGTCCGGTGCATTCAATGTTTTCAAAACGTCCAAAACTTTCTGAGAAAGAATTTGATGATATTTTATTACAAATGAAAGTCTAGTATGGGAATAATCGTCTTCCTGATTCTCTCTCTTCAACTTTGATTGCTTTTGTCGGACATGTTTGTGCCGCATCGATTATTTTTTCCATGCTTGCACCGTTTTGATTTACGACATTGGATTTTGGGTTCATTTTAGATTTTTTATCTATGTGAAAAACACCAGGAGCAATAGTCTCGCAACTGCAGCATCCGATGCACAAACTATGATCTACACTAGGCCTGACTAGCGTAGGTTTTTCTTGTATGATCTCAAAATCGTATGGATTTTTTCTTTGTTCTGTCTTTTGTGAATCATAATTTTTCCAAAATTCTGCAACATATTCTTGCCAAAATCTCGGATCTGATTGTTCTGTTTGTTTTGTATATTTGCTCCAATCTTCTTCTGGAGGAGTGCCCCTTTGATTCACCCCCCAACTTTGTCTGGTAGGGGGACTCTCTTGATTGGGCTTGGCATTTTTTTGCGCACTGTTCTGAATTCTGTTATTTTTCTTAAGCAAGTGATAGGCCTCTGTAACAATCCTGAATTTTCTGCCATCCTGCTCTGATCTATTTCTGTCTGGGTGTGATTCTAAAACCAGTTTTCTATATGCTTGTTTAACTTCTGCATATGACGCGTTTTGACTAAGGTTGAGTACAAGGTATGCTTGATTGCTATTCAATATGATGCAATACGTTTAATGTTTTAAAAATATGATTGATCTTAATTTAGCACATTTTTGGTGTTATGGTTAATGTGCAACATCGTATTGATGACTTGACTCGTTCTTAGTGATTCTTTGGGTATGGAAATCGATGTGACTACTATGTCTTTGTTTATGGCGATCTGAATTTTTTGGATAATTGCTTTGTATAGTATTGCCCTTTTTCCTTCAAATGACTCTGTCAGTCCTATCGGTAAGACAAATCCGTCCTCTATGAGTTGATTCATTTTTCTATATCCTGACGTGTTTGGCAAATTACACAAACTGAGTGTTTTTGGAATTGTTTCTGGCTTGTCACGTATGCAGTCTAAAATTAGTTTTTTATCGGAATCTGCAAATGTCTTTAGAATCATTTCTGCCAAATGTCGGTCTTTAACTATGAGCCAAGTATCTGAAGCGGTTGACTTGTCAATAGTTAGGAAATTCCGTAATACTTTATCTTCTATGTCCTTGAACTCAACTTCAAATTTTTGTAATGCGTTACGCATATTATCGAATTTGCTAAATACCTCTTGGAATGTAAGGCCATACTCTTGTCTCAGTCTCACATCAATACTGTCTATTTTCTCTGAGTCCATTTCATCTTGAATTGACTTGGTTATAGCTTTTAGCAGCAACGTATCGAGCCCATCCATGCCACAATATTGTAAATCCGGCTTAAATCAATTTCTACTCACATGTTAATATTTGAGGCATGTCTCAATGTCTTAATTTGATTCTGAAAATCTTTGTGCAGCTGATACTATTGCATTTACATCAGATTTGGAATGTGCGTTGGAGAATGCACCAAGTTTTCCTGGCAAAAAGAATATTCCATCTTTTGTAATCATCTCAAAATGAAACTTGTGTAGCAATTTTGTGTTACACTTGGATGCCTCTTGAGCATTGGTGATATGCGTAATATCACTGGGAACAAAATGCATCATGAATAAAGAATCTTTTCCAGTGCATATGACTTTACCATCAAATGCTTTTACAATGTTTTTACTTGCATTTTCTCCAAGATTTTTGATCTTTGAATAAACGCTTGGAGTGTTTTTTAGAGTATCAAGTGTTGCAGCACCAGCCATCATTGTCATCGGATTTGCAGAAAAAGTACCGCCCCCAATGTACGCTCTGTCTTTTCTGGAGTATTT
>RHCX01000032.1 GCA_010028495.1 Nitrososphaeria archaeon
ACAAGGCGACGTGTTTCTTGGCGAAGTTCCAACAATAGAGCCAAAAATCACACAAGATTTCAAGACAATTCTTGATTGGGCTCAAGCTGCAAAAGGAATCGGAATCAGAGCAAATGCTGATACTCCAGATGGCGCACAACTGGCAAGAAACTATGGCGCTCAGGGGATTGGATTGTGCAGAACAGAAAGAATGTTCAATGCCGCAGACAGACTCGGATTATTTGTAAAGCTAATCATGGCAAAGTCATTAGAAGAGCGAAAACAGCACTTGGAAAAGCTCCAAGAGCTGCAAAAAAGCGATTTCATTCAGATTCTAAGAGCGATGGAAGGCTACAAAGTAACAATACGACTGCTAGACCCACCATTACATGAATTCTTGCCAAACCCAGAAGAATTGATCAACAAAATTCACAAGCTCGAAAAGCAAGGTGGAGAGTCAGACATCGAAGAAGCCAAAATAGTACTTGCACGTGCAAAAGAGTTAGCAGAGATAAACCCAATGATGGGTCATCGCGGAGTCAGAGTTGGCATTACCTATCCAGAGATATATGAAATGCAGATCAGGGCAGTCTTTGAGGCATCTGCAGAACTAACAAAGCAAAAGGTAAACGCATTCCCGCAGATTATGATTCCACAGGTAGGAAGTATTGCCGAATTAAACCACATCAAATCAATCTATGACAGAGTAAAATCCGAAGTAGAATCAAAATACGGATTGAAGCTAAAGATAAACTTTGGAACCATGCTCGAAGTCGTACGAGGGTGCCTTACCTCGCATGAATTAGCAAATACTGCAGAATTTTTCAGCTTTGGCACAAATGACCTAACTCAAGCAGTGTTTAGCTTTTCAAGAGAAGATGCCGAAGGCAAGTTTCTCCCAGAATATCTGGAAAAAGAGGTCTTGGAGAGAAATCCATTCCAGACAGTTGACGTAAACGGTGTGGGTAGTCTAATTAAATTAGCAATTGCAAACGGACGCTCTGTCAAACCTGGAATAGAGATAGGTGTTTGCGGCGAGCATGGAGGAGACCCAAATTCAATCAAGTTCTTCCACAGCATAGGCGTGTCATATGTCAGTGCATCCCCACATAGAATTCCAATTGCTATAGTAGCAGCTGCTCAGGCGAAGATTCAGCAAACATCTGTTAAAGCAAAACCAAAAACCAAATCAGCCAAAAAATCCAAGAAATCTACAAAAAAGAAATCAAAAAAACGCTAGGCCAGTGCTTTGATTTTTCTATGTAGCTGGCCAAGCGTGAATGGTTTTTCCAGCAAAACAATTTTATCAAATAAATCATCTGTTTCATCTTCGACTGCCCATTTTTGATAACTAGTAACAAAGATTATCTTTTGTTCTGGATTTTTCTGCAAAATTTCCTTTGCTGCTTGTGCTCCGGTCTTTTTTGGCATGTGATGGTCCAATAACACCAAGTCGAACTTTGGCTCAAACAAAGGATCACCGAGCGAATCAAATTCCGTCTTTTTCAGCGCTTGCTTGAATTTTTTTACACATTCGTCTCCGTCTTCGGCAGTAACTACTCTATGCCCCATTTTCTCAAGCAGTGTTCTGTACTGCATTGCAGTAAACTTGTTGTCTTCAGCTACAAGTATGTTCATTGTGATGTTGATATGATTTTAGATGTGTTTGAAAACTAGTGTGTTCTATTTGAACAACAGATTTTTCCTGTTCACTGATAATTTCTACGCAAGCCTTTATTTGTAAAATAGTCTAGATTGTACAGGTTCGCTCGATTATATCGAGACTAGAGCCAGCCAAGACCAACCAAATCCTAGTGAGGATATCAGTCGACCATAGTGTTCTACCATAGATATCCTCACTTTTCATTAATTTGCGATCTGGATCAGTAAGATAGCTTTTCAAAATAACAATACATCTTCTTATCATCACATAATTAGCAAAAATAGGCATGAAAGTGTTGATTATAGATGATAACAAACTACTAACCGAAACAATGACAAGCTTTCTGGAATTAAAAAAAGTTCAATGCAGGGTTGCAATAAACGGCAAGGACGGACTGGATTGTATACTAAAAGAGAGATTTGATTTTGTCTTGCTTGATCTCAGCATGCCGGGAGTCTCAGGATATAGCATCTACACACATCTGAAAAAGACAAACATGTTGAGATTGAACCGAGTTATCATCATTACTGGCAATAGATTATTTGATAGCGACATCAGAGAAATGATGCATTCCGGAGTGCAAAGAATAATAAAAAAACCGTTCAGCTTGATGGACCTGTACAATGAAATGATAAAGATATCCAGCTTACCAACAAAGCAAACTATTCATGTTTAATCTATCTGGTCTTTAGTTCAGTTGCCTTTTCAAAGCATTTTTGCGATTCATCTGCAAGACCAAGAATCTTTAACGCATAACCCTTGTTGTACCAGGCATCAAAATAATTTGGGTTTAGCTTTATTGCTTCATCAAAGCAGCTGAGGGATTCCTCCAGTTTCTTTGTTTTTCCTAGCGCAAAGCCCTTGCCATTCCAGGCCAAAGAATTGTTTGGCGATAGTTGTATTACTTTGTCAAAGCACTTGATTGCATCTTCAAATTTTTTTATCTTTCCCAATGCGACGCCCTTGTTGTACCATGCATCTTGATTTTGCAGGTTTGATTTTATTGCCATATCATAGCAGAGAATTGCATTTTTTGTCTTGCCGGATTCATCCATGGCATAGCCCTTGTTGTTCCAGGCTTGAGAATTATTCATGTCTTTTTTTATTGCCTCATCAAAGCACTTGATTGCATCTTCCAGATTTCCAGATGATGCGAGTGAATTTCCCTTGTAAAACCAGTCTTGTGTTGTCTTGCAGTCAGGATATTTTTTCTTTATATCATTGAATAGCCCCATTGAATCACCACTAATTCCGAATCATATGAGCTTTGCAGTAAACTTGATTATTCCATCATACTGACATGTAACATGCTTCCAAGAATCGACAGCATCAAGCAAGCAAGAACCAAAATCGGAGTCACCCAAAAAGAGCTTGCTAAGATGACTGGAGTCAGCACATCGATGATAAACCAGATAGAATCCGGCAGGAGCCAACCAAGCTATGAAACTGCAAAGAGAATCTTTGACAGCTTGGCTACACTAGAGGGCAGGACAGATCCAAACAAGGCAGGAGATATCTGCAGCAAGGATATTGTCAAGCTAAAGCCGACTGACTCTCTACATGATGCAATACACAAGATGAGAATAATGTCAATTAGTCAGATTCCTATTTTTAATTCCGGTGAGCCAGTAGGTGCAATAACAGAAGATGGTGTGGTAAAGCACCTGGCAGACAGTGATGAGTCATCATGGAAAAAGATCAAACTTGCTGATGTGATGGAGGCAAGACCACCAATTGTAGATCATCAAACTCCTGCAAGGGCATTGGTGCCATTGATTAGATATTCCAAATGCATCCTGGTGGCAAAGACTGGCAAAATTATAGGCATTATAACGGCATCAGACACTTTGAAGATGCTTGAATAGACTAGTGACTTGGGTGCGAACAGAGCTCAGTCAGAACACCACTAAGAGATTTTGGGTGAATGAATGTTATTTTTGTTCCTTCAGAACCAGGCCTGATTTTGCCCAGGAATTGAATTCCGCACCCTTCCATTCTTTGGAATTCTGATTCTATATTGTCAGTGGCCAGTGCCATGTGATGTAATCCTTCGCCTTTTTTTTCCAAGAATTTTCTAATTGGACTGTCATCACGTGTTGGCTCCATTAGCTCAATTCTTCCATTTTCCAGTTTTATTATCGCAAGCTTGACTCCTTCGGATTCAACCGTTTCAAATACGATTTTTTCAACACCCAATGCGTCTTTGTATTGTTTTGCTGCCTGCTCTACGTTGTTTACTGCTATTGCAATATGATCTATTTTCATCTAGAACACTTCCTTTGGTCGGTATTCGCCAAAGACTTTTCTGAATGTATTGCTAATTTCTCCAGTTGTAGCATATGATTTTACTGCAGTCAAAATGTAAGGCATGAGATTTTCGTCTTTTTCTGCGGCCGCCTGCATTTTAGATAATGCGGATTCTACTTTTTTGTTGTCGCGCTCTGAGCGAAGTTTTTTGAGAGCCGCTCGCTGCTTTTTCTCCACTGAATCATCTATTCTGAGCAATTCCTGCTTTGATTCTTTTTCGTCAGAGAACTTGTTTACACCGACTAGGACTCGATCTCCCGCATCGACTTCTTTTTTGAGTCGATACGCGTTTTGTCGTATTTCAGACTGGAAGAATCCCTTCTCTATTGCCTTTAGAGCACCGCCCATCTTGTCGATTTGTTTTAAGTATTTTCGTACACCATCTTCAATTTCATCGCATAGATATTCCAGATAATATGAACCTGCGAGTGGGTCTACTGTTTTTGTCACGCCTGATTCGTACGCAACGATTTGCTGTGTTCTGAGAGCAATTTTTGCAGATTCTGCAGTTGGTAATGCCAATGCTTCATCTCTGGAATTAGTATGCAGTGATTGCGTTCCACCCATGACAGCTGCCATTGTTTGTATTGCTACGCGCACAATGTTGTTGTCTGGTTGTTGTGCAGTTAACGACTCACCACTAGTCTGAGTGTGGAATTTTAACTGTAATGATTTTGGATCCTTTGCGTGAAATCTTTCTTTGAGTATTTCAGCATAGATTTTTCTTGCCACTCTGAATTTTGCAATCTCTTCAAAGAACTCTATTGTGCAACAAAAGAAAAACGAAAGTCTTGGTGCAAAGTCGTCTATTTTGAGACCGCGCTCCAAGCAGGTCTCTATGTATGCAATTGCATTTGCCAAGGTAAATGCGACTTCTTGTGTTGCAGTAGAGCCTGCTTCTCTCATATGATAGCCTGAAATTGAAACCGGATACCATTGAGGGACATGTTTTGCACAATAACCAATCATGTCGCCAATTAGCCTCATGGACGGCTGCGGTGGGTAGATGTACGTATTTCGTGCAATGTATTCTTTGAGAATGTCATTTTGTGTTGTGCCCCGTAGATCAGTACTTGCAAATCCCTGTGATTCGCCAACTGCGATATAATATGCAAGTAATGTTGATGCCGTTGAATTGATCGTCATTGAAGAGCTGACCTTGCCTAATGGGATCCCATCAAAGGCAGTCATCATGTCTTTGAGCGATGATATCGATACGCCTACTTTTCCTACTTCGCCTTCTGCTTGTGCTGCATCTGCGTCATGTCCTATCTGAGTTGGAAGATCAAATGCCATGGACAATCCTGTTTGTCCCTTTTCTAGCATGAACTTGAAACGCTCGTTGGTTTGCTTTGCATCGCCAAATCCGGAATATTGACGCATTGTCCAGTGTCTTTCTCTATACATTTCGGCATGTATTCCTCGAGTGAACGGATATTTGCCAGGCTCTTCTTTTGGTCTTTTTTTAGTACCGTGGTATACTCGGCTTACTGGGAAATTAGAATCGGTTAGAATCTCTTTTGGTTTTTGTGCCATATAATCACTTGATCATACCTGTAGATATTTTATCTGCTGCCTCAAACGGGTCAATCTCTTTGGATTGGAGTTTTTTGAGATATTTAGAATAATTTTTATCGGATTCCAGCAACGAATCAATTCTTGTTCTAACATTATTTAAAACAATATCCTTGAGTTCTACCTCCAGACGTTTTGCATCTGCATCTTTTTTGGTTTTCTGTTTTTGCTTCATCATTTCTTTGAGTTTTTTTGCAAACTCGTCGATTCCCTTGTTTTTTGCAACTGAAGTCTGTAAAATTACTGGATTGCGCTCCGTCATCCCAATGAACTCCTTGACTGATTCGTATAGCTGAGTCGCCCCATCCAAATCAGACTTGTTTACCAAATAGATATCGCCAATTTCGGTCAGTCCTGCCTTGATTGTCTGTATGCTGTCACCAGTGTGAGGATTAAACACCACTACTGTAATATCAGCAATGTTTGCAATTTCGACTTCGGTTTGTCCAGCACCAACACTTTCTATTATTATCGGATTAAACCCAGCATATTCTAAAACACGAATGCTGTTTCTAATCGAGCGAGAAACTGCGCCTGTTGCTCCGCGAGATGCAATGCTTCGAATGTATGTGCCAGAATCAGTTGATTCGGTCATTCTCACTCTATCTCCAAGAATTGCGCCACCGGTGACATGACTTGTCGGATCTATTGCCAAAACTGCGGCCTTTGAGCCTAATTTTTTGAGTGCAACTGAGGTTTTGTTGATTAGCGAGCTTTTGCCTGCGCCTGCAGGACCTGTTATACCAATTACAATGGATTTGCCAGAATTTTTGAAGATTGTTTTTACTAGCTTTCTTGCTTCGACTTCATCGTTTTCTACTATGGAAATTGCTTTTGCAATTGCGCCGCGCTTTCCTTTTTTCAGATCAGCAAGTAAACTCAAACAAACTAGTTTTTTTCATCTGGAATAAATTCTTGTTGCATTCTATAGCTGGCTGAATATTGTCTTGCTGGACTTTCCTTCATCATGAATGTCGGTTTTGATGCCTACTTTTCCAAAATCAGGATGCTCAATTACTAGTGTGATTGGTACAACCTTCCACCCATATTGTGGCTCTCCATCAAACGGTACTGATATTGTAAAAGAATGACCTGCAAACGTTTTCTGGAATGATTTTTCCATTCCAAGTATTTCCAAAACTACTCCGGTTGTTTTCTGGGTTTTGTCTGTAAATGTTATTTCTACTTGTTTTGTATCCGGATGAAACGTACCGTCTAAAAACAGAATATTTTCGTACTTTTGCTGTACAGATGCACTTTGATATATTGAGATGCCGACTCCAAATGCAATTATCGTGCATATTGAGGCAAGAATAACTTTTTTGTTCATCTTATGCAAATTCTTGTCTTAATCGTTTGATGAATTGAGAGTGAATTCTGATTCTTTCCAGTGTTTGGGACAAAGTCATTTCTGTTCCAGGCGTAGGGTTATTGTTGAAGAATTGTTTTATCTCATTTTGCATTGAAGCGTCAGCAACCGAAGAAATGCTTGCAACAATTCTGTTCAAAAGCGGGCTGCCGGCACCGACTTTGGCTCTGAGCACCTTCCAGTTCTTTTTTAGCCACGGCCACAGTATTGTTTTGCCATACGGATTGCCAGATACTCGAATTATTGGAATGTGCATGTTTTGTGAGCGTACGGCCTTTGATTGGGACAATTCCAAGGCCTTTAGAAGTAATTTAGGATCTTTGAAGCTAGATAGCGCGCCAAGGAATCGAATCTTTTGCTCTTGGGATTGCGCGGATTTGTACAATGACATCAGTTTGTCAAAAGAGACATTTCCACCCCAAGCTGCCAGAGTAAACACTGCATCTTGAATGTCGGGGTTCAGAGAATCTGGTTTTTTGAGGAATTGTTTGAATCGATTATTTGCTTCTTCTAAAATCTCATCATCATCAAGCTTGCCTAGTGCCGAAATTACATAGCTTCGCAAAAGAGCATTTGTATGAGGCTCTCCTTTTTGCGCATCCCAACCAAGCGTGTCAAAGATTTTTCTAAAATATTGATGTGCTATTTGTTTTATTTGCGGGTTAAACTCTTCACCAATTGTTCTGTGGTATAGAGCATAAAGATTTCCAGAAACGTTGGACTGTGTTAGATAGTCGTCTTCGTTTTGGTACGATTCTGTAAAATCAAGATAGTCATGCGCTTTGCCGTCTCCTGAAACACATAGTGCGAACAGATCGTTTTGTATTGCCCATCGATCAATGTTCGAGATAGATTTTTGCCTGATCATTTCTTTTAATTCATACATCAAGTCTGCAGAGTATTTGACTCGATAGAATCCGTTTCGTCCCGGATTTACCAAGATTTGTTCGGATTTTACTGGTAGTGTTTCTTGTTTTTTGTGCAGTATTTTGCTTGTGATTTTGTTATTATCTGATAACACCAATGGAATCTCCCAGAGGCCTTTTTGGGTTCCTTTTTGCTCCATGACAAATCGTTTTTGCGATAGTGTGAGCTTTGAATCCTGTTTTTGCACATCAACTAGAGGAAAGCCTGTCTGTTTTAGCCACGAATTCACCATTGAGCGTACCGGCATTTTTGCGGATTTGCCGATTTCATCCCAGAGGTCGTTTCCTTCTGCATTTTTGTAAGAGAATTTTTTCAGATAGACTCTCAGTCCTGCCCTGAAGTTTTTCTCCGTGACAAAATTTTCCAGCATTTTAAGGACGCAGCCGCCCTTGTCGTACGATATCGCGTCAAATATCTCTCGTATCTCTGACGGTGAATTTACTTTGACATCTATTGGGTGAGACGAATGCAATGCGTCAAGGCCCATAGCTGTATTCATGGTGTCTTCTAGGAACTGGTCCCAGAGTTTCCATTCCGGATAAAAGTAATCAACAAACTTTGTCGCCATGAATGTTGCAAAAGATTCGTTTAGCCAGAGATCATTCCACCATTTCATCGTGACCAGATTGCCAAACCACTGGTGTGCAAGCTCATGCGAGACGACTTCGGCAATGAACTGCTTTGTTTGTGTGGATGAGGTCTTTTCGTCAAATAACAGTATTGTTTCTCTGAATGTTATTGCTCCCCAGTTTTCCATCGCGCCTGATGCAAAATCTGGAACTGCAATAAGATCAAGCTTTGGCAGCGGATATTTTATTCCAAAGTAATCTTCGTATGATTTGACCAGTTTTTTGCATAAATCCAGCGCAAATCTTCCCTTCTTGCTGTTGCCTTTTGTAGCGACTATGCGCATTATTACTTTACCAGATTTTGTGCTTAGAAATTCAAATTCTCCGACTCCAAGGTAGACAAGATATGTGGACATGATCGGAGTTTTCGCAAATTTGTACAGAGTTTTTTTGCCGATTTTGTTTTTTGATATTTGATTAGTGTTGGAAATCGCGGTATGATTTGGCTCTGTGATTATCGAAATGCTAAACGTTGCCTTTGCTGCAGGCTCGTCCCAGCATGGAAACGCACGTCTTGCGTCAGCTGCCTCAAACTGAGTGGTTGCCAGATATTTTGTCTTGCCGGATTTGTCCTTGTACTGGCTGCGGTAAAATCCGACCAATCTATCATTTAGGATTCCAGTGAACTCGATGTGAATTTTTGCGGTTTTGTTTATTTTGTTTGCAAGTTTTATTGTGAGTGTTTCTTTTTTCTCATCCAGTTTTGTTGTAGCCTGAATTATTTTTCCTGCTGATTCCACGTGGCATTTCTTTATTTTTAATTCTGCAGCGTGCAGTGTTATGATATCGGTAGGCTTGCCTGATATAATGTCGATGTTCTCTTTTCCCTCAAATGTAAAATTTGAAAAAATTGGCTCAAAAACAAGATCATAATGGACCGGCTTTAACACAAATCAAAGTGGAGTGAGTGCCTTTATGTACATTATCTGATATTGCGATCAAATGTTGACCAAGACATTGCGACAAATCCAACAGATCCGTTTTATCGATTTTATCATTCAAGGGTGTAATGAAAAAAGATGGACTGGACATATGGATTGATGGAAACCCGGGTAAATCCATCATTACTCCAGAACAGATAACTCGCCGGTGCCTAAAGGAGAGAATTTTAGAGCTTGAAAAAACTCGCGATGAGATAATGTACGAGTTAGACAGACTCTATTCGCTAGTGGACGGAATGAAGATTTAGACTAGCGTGCAAACACGATTTAATATTGCTTTTACATAAAGTATGATGTGAAGGTAAGAGCACAACTAGTACTGGTTTATTCCATAATTATTGCAGTTACAGTGTTTTCCATAGCCTATTTTGCCATAAACATGATTTCTGCATCATTTACTGATGCAGAACTTGAACAGATGCGCAATATTGTAAATGAGCGAGAAAACAGCTTGCAAAATCTGCACGCTCGAGCATCCGAAGACTTGGTGTTTGCGCTGCAAAATCCATTATTTGTTCAGTATTTTGATTTGCCAGAAACCAAAAAAGGCAATGTCTACAAGGATGGGGTCATACAATTCACAGACAAACAGCGCCAGATCAAAACAGAGCTGGAGCAGTGGATTCACAGTTTTCAGAACAAATTCCAAGTCGACGAAACATGTCTTATCGATACCAGCGGGCAAGAACATACGAGACTGGTTTTAAAAAATACTGCGCCAGATACTCAGCTATCTCCTGATGAATCATCAACACCGTTCTTTGTACCATCATTCAAAAAGGAAAAAAATCAAGTCCACATTCAATACCCATATGTTTCTCCAGATACTCACAGGTGGGTTTTTGCATATACTTCTCCAATAGTGTTGGGAGACGGAGAAAAGCCGGCATTTTACCATTTTGAAATGCCGCTTGCAGTGTTTCAGGACTCAGTATCAATAGATAGCGGAAGAATGTACGTTTTTGATCCTCAAGGATTCATCATTGCGGATTCGCAACACCAGTATCCAACTACCAACATATCGGAAAAATTTGACGAGTATTTTCCTAGAGTAGACACCATAATACCGCAAAAAGAATTCGGCAGAATCTCAGAGCAGCTAAAAACCCAAGAAAGTGGAACAATATCATACGTGGATGAAGACGGCGATACGTATTATGCAGTATTCAAAAAACTACCCACATTTGGATGGATTTTACTATACCAAAAGCCAGAGTCCTTGATTTTATCAGGCTTTCATACGGTATTTGGAAACGCATGGTGGACAATAGGAATCATCACAGTAATTACCACAATACCAAGTCTCATAGCGGTGTTTGTCATATCAAACAAAATAACTAGACCCATATCCCGGCTGGAAAGTGCGGCCAAGGACATCACGGATGGAATCTTGGATACTAAAATTCAAGTAAAGGGAAGTGGTGAGATAGCCAAGCTTGAGGAGTCATTTTCCAAGATGGCCTCATCGCTCAAAAAAACAATAGAATTAGAAAAACAGCTCGCCATATCCGAGCAGAAATTAAAAAGTGAAAAGCTTGCCATCGTTGGAGAGTTATCATCAAGACTTGCACACGACATAAGAAATCCGCTAAGTGTCATAAAGGCAACAGTGGAGATAATCAGACTAAAATCACCACCTGATGAAAAGACAAGTGCACAGTTTGAAAGAATAACCCACGCAATAGACAGAATAGAATTTCAAATAAACAACACCATGGACTTTGTCAGGACAAAACATTTGGAGGTACGGCCGCATTCAATACAAGAAATTCTAAACACATCAATAAGTCAGATCAAGATTCCCCCCGGAATCACAATAACAAAGCCAGACGACGACATTGAGATAAAATGCGACGGAAAGCAGCTAGAGACGGTCTTTATCAATATAATAACAAATGCGATTCAAGCAATGGGAAATAATGGAAGCATAACCATAAGAATGACTGATCATATTGAGAAAATCTCACTAGAGATTCAGGATTCTGGTCCAGGAATTTCAGAGGATGTTTTGCCCAAGATATTTGAGCCGTTATTTACCACAAAACAGCAAGGAACTGGACTTGGTCTTGTAAGCTGCAAAAACATCATTGAACAGCATGGTGGTACGATAAACGCATACAATAATCCAACCAGATTTGTCATAAAACTGCCAAAATCCATAACAACAGAGACCAAGCCAGTAGAATCATAACTTTTTAAAATACGATACCAGAATTGTATGTAGATGAAGCAAAAGCTTGCCGCTCGCAGAATCAAGATACTGGTTGCAAAGCTAGGCCTTGATGGTCACGATAGAGGCGCACTTGTTTTGTGTAGAGCATTCAGAGATGCTGGAATGGAAGTCATTTATTCAGGCCTTTTTGCCACACCGGAACGAGTTGCACAAATTGCAGAAGATGAAGATGTTGATGCAGTTGCACTAAGCCTTCTAAATGGAGCTCACAATACACTATTTCCGCGAGTTGTAAAGGAACTGCACAAAAAGGGACTCAGAGATGTCCTAGTTGTCGGCGGAGGAGTCATTCCTGAAGATGACAAAGGTGGACTGGAAAAAGCTGGAGTGTCCAAGGTTTTTGGCCCAGGCTCGCCACTGTCAAGTATAATAGAGCACATCAATTCCGGCGTTGCCAAGTTGCGCAAACTCTAAGATCATTCTAATTGTATTTGTCCAGTACTTGTTCTAGTACTTTCATTTGTTCTTCTGTAAATTGTTTGGACAGAGTCTTGAGGAAGATATGCATTTGCTGCTCGTTGTAAGTGTTTGTGAGCTGTTTTAGTCGAATCTCTGTTTGCTTGAAATATTGTTCCTTTGCATCAGTTATGATTTCTTTCTCCGGCTCATCTGGTACAGTTTGGAATTTCTTTAGATATTTTTCATATCCCGGATTATAGTAAGATACGAAATAGTGATCCTGGTTTATGAGAACCTTGTAGCTTAGATGATCTCGCTTGTCCATTACTAGTATGGTCATGCTTGTTGAGTCAGGCAGATTAGCAGAATAGACTAGTTTTCTTTGTTCCAGATATGGTTGTATGCTTTCCAGGCCTGCGCTGTATCGCTGAGTTCCACCCTGAATCATAACATTTGCAGGTGGAGCAGACGTTGATAGTATCACAGTTACATGGTTTGTCTTTTTGTCATATTCTATGGAATGCACTATCAGAGATATTCCAGAGCCGAATCCATCTGGGTCATAATTGTCTGATCTTATCAAGTCAGTTACATCGACGTTGATTGGACCGCTTCCTGGTGAGCTTCCACTGGTTCCGTTTGATGTGCTGGATGAACTAGAACCTGCACGTATTGTACCGTATGAAGTAAAGTGTGTAGTCCAGATTACCATGTCATCACCAGACACAATATAACATTCCCGAACAGTACCTGAGCTGCTTATCTGTGAAGATACGGTGTTAAAGTCGTCGGCATTACATTGTGTAGTAATCTTTGTTCTTAGTACCGATGGTGTGACTCCATAGTATGGCGAGTGTGCGCCTTCTCCTTTGAGCACCAATCTTGCAGGCTTGTTGAGAGTAAGCTCTACTCCGTATTTACCCACATCGACACAGCTTACCACACTATCTGTTCCCTCAAATTTAGGTGGGCATGATCCGGTGCTTTGCCGTTCCGGAAAGTCAATAAGACCTGTGAAATTGGCTGACGGTCCAGATATTGTAAGATTTGCAGGTAGTCTGAAGTCTATCTGGTTTGATGTGCCAGAGCCAAATGTGATGTCGAGTTGGTTATTCGTAGTAACATTGGTTCTGCTATTGGCAGTCACCTTGTTAGGCACTACGCTTAGATCAAATTTGGAATCCGTGCCGTCTTTGATAAAGACCTTGGTCACCGGAGAATTATTTACAGTGAATGCGAGTGTTTTTTGTGTAGAGTTTAGCACCACAGGATCGCTGCCCAGATTATTCACAATAGGAACGGGATTGTTGGTAGTATCATATGATATGTTGAATAACGACTTTATGGTTGAGGCCAAAGTCATCTGTCCTGTTTGTCCTGCGGTGACGTTTGGAGATATTGTAAGTGTGACGTATTTTCCTATTACAGAGTGTGCAGATGCGGTTTCTGAGATTCCTGCGATTGTTATGCCAGAATATGATCCCAGAGTTGATGTGATGTTTTTGTTAAACTCTACTACAATTTTGTTTGGAGCGATGATTCTTGCCACAACCACTGTTGGGCCCAAGGTTGCTCCTTCCTCTTTTGTTGTTGAGGTACTTTGAGTTATCGACAGGCTATCTGACAACGATACTAGTTTGGCTCGAACTATTGAAATTGTATCGGTAATTGATAATGCATCGCTGATTGATTTTATGGCGGAGCGAGTTGCACGTACAGTGTCAGTTATGGACATAGCATCTGAGAGCGAGGTCAGTTTTGACTTGGTTGTGCTGATCGTATCATTAATTCCAAGGGTATCTGAGACAGACTTGGTTGCAGAGCGAGATGTTGTAATGGTGTCAGATATTGACAAAGAGTCAGAGACAGACTTGGTTGCAGAGTGAGATGTTGTAATGGTGTCAGATATTGACAAAGAGTCAGAGACAGATGAGGATTTTGCCTTACTTGCAGTTGTAGTATCTGTAATTGACAATGCATCTGCGAAAGATACTGATGTAGATCGTTGCTCAGATATGGTATCTGTCATGGTCATAGAGTCGGAAAAAGTAGATAATTTTGTTGTAGATATTGATACACTATCAGATATCGCCAGATCATCATCAGGTGTTCTAGTCACATTAAGGGTTAGATCAAATGAGAGTTTTGCTAACACACCATCGGTTCCTCCACCATTACTTGTCTGAGCCCCATTGGAAACGCTTGGGAAATTAGACGAGGTAGTTTGGCCAACAATGATTATATTTCCAGAATAGATCGTCATGCCGTTCGGTGTATCTGATCCACTGCCTCCCAGGTAGGTAGACTGTACTATCCTAGTCAATCCAAGATTTAATTTTGAAATCACAAAATCCACACTTCCCCCGTTAGATGATTGAGCTGCATTAGTAGTACCTGGAAAGTCGGATGATGCTGTAGATCCAGACACATAGACATTAGTCGAATCAACATTTAGATTAAGACCGACATCTGATCCACTGCCTCCCAGATAGGTGGCCTGTGTACGGCTGGTAAGTGCAGAATTGAGCTTTACAAGAGCAAAATCGTCAGTTCCACCACCATGGGATGTTTGAATGCCGCCAGTCACGCCTGGAAGATTACTAGATGTTGTTTGGCCAGCTACATAGACATTTCCGGATGAATCTAACGTCAGTGCATTAGCTACATCATCACCACTACCTCCAAAATATGTTCCCTTGGTTATTGAAGTAAGTCCAGAATTCAGCTTTACAATTCCAAAATCCTTGCCACCGCCGTTTGCTGTCTGAGTTGTGCCCGTAGCATTAAGAAAGTTAGATGACGATGTTTCACCAGCCACATACACGTTACCTGATGAGTCGATTGCGATTGCGCGAGCTGTATCAGAACCGCTACCTCCAACATAAGTTGCCTGAATAGCTTGCTTTAGTGACTTGTTGAATTTTACCACACCAAAGTCAAATGTTCCACCACCATGAGTCGATTGTGCACCGCCAGAAACGCTTGGAAAATTATTGGCCACTTCACCAGTCACATACACATTACCTGATGAGTCGATTGCAATTCCACGTGCACGATCAGCATTGCTGCTGCTTCCCCAGTAAGTTGACTGTGCGATAGATTTTAGATTTGGGGTCAGTACAGATACTAGAAAATCACTAGAAAGAGTCGTGGATATTGCAGATTGTGCACCGCCAGTTCTGTTAGGAAGATTGTTGGATGTTGTTTCGCCAGCTATAAAGACAAATCCTGATGAGTTGAGTGTGATAGCATTAGCTCGATCCACATTTGAACCGCCAAAATAGGTGGACTGAGTTATCGATTTTAGATCAGATGCTAGTTTCGACACGACTGCTTCGGTACTAGTTCGTGTAGTTTGTGCGCCACCAGTTACACTTGGAAAGCTGTCAGATGTTGTTTCGCCAGCCACATAGACATTTCCTGAAGAATCCGTAGTAACGGCGCGCATAATATCAGAGCCGGTACCGCCGAGATATGTGGACTGAATTATCGGATCAATCACAAGATCATAGTTTTCATCATATTGTCCAACAGAGAAACCATATTCAGAATCAGACACCGAATACTGTACTGGTACGAAAACTTTGTTTCCATTTATGTATTGATATGCAATAGGACGTTCGAATATGAATTGGCCATCCTTTGTAGACAATACTAGTCTGAGGTATAAATCCAGAGACAGTGAATCGATGCCATCAAAGCTAAGTTTGATTTGGGAAACATCGGCGTGTGGAGAGACAGTGAAAATCTTTTCAACATTATTCCCATGTGCAGACAAATCCATCGATATGCCATTCCAAACATTGCCAAACGTTACAACGTTAAATGTAGGAACATCAGACTTCCATTGTAACGGGTCATCACCTACAAAAATACTTACATTGGTATTACTTTTGTTAGTTCCACCCACATGCATCAGATTATGAGTCATAGGATATTCAGTTAGGCCATTTGTGGATGGATATACGATCGAATTGTTTGTCACATAAATTCTTCCGGCGAATGTATCAGCGTAATATCTCACACTGGAATCTGATTGACCTAGATTTTCTATGAATGGTAATGTTAATGATCCTAATCTAGCATCAGCAAGATTGACGTAATTTGAATTTGTTTCTATGCTTTGTGTTGTGTTTAATTTTTCAGAATCCATAATTGAATATGTAGAATTAGCATTAATTTGATCAGTAAAGTTGTTATCGGGATTAGATAGGAGAACATTTGCAGATGCAGAAAACTGTCCGAGATTTCCAGCTGTGAGTAAAATAATAGAGAAAAATACACTCAGAATAACATCATTTGTTTTCCGTTTGTTTTGGATTCTAGACGACAAATAGTAAACCTCCAAAATACCAAATTTGGAAATACTTAACGTCTGACACAATTTGGTCAGCATCCTATAGATATATGGTATGCGGAATTCAGTGAGAAGTTAACACTTAATTGATAAATTTTATCCAGAGCACGGTATCGAACCAGTCGATCAATCGGGTTTTACTTGAAGAACTTTCGTGCTTTGATCAATACAATTGCAGGAACAACAAAGTACATACCGATGTTTAGCAGTATTACTCCGATGCCATATCCTAGCATTTGCTGTTCAGAGTGGATGTCTGCATGATTCAGTATTGACATTGTTGACAGCATTGGGGTAATCGTTATCTTTACTGTTTCTTTGAATAGTGGGTTTTGTCTTTCCCAGTCAGCAACTGTTGGACTGAGTGCATAGTAGAATTCGTTGAATTGTATCATGAATGCGGTGCCTGAATTTGTGTTAAACAGAACATTGTCCCTGACTTCTCTTAGTAGTTGTACTTGAGGTGCAAGCTCTGAGCCAAAGACTGCGGTTGCAACTAGACATCCACTTTGATCTTTAGATTCGGGCATTGCTAAAGAGCCAAGAATTTGCTCATATTTTGGTAATGATTTTTCAAAATTATTTACAGTATTTGCGTACGTTATAGTATAAAATTTATCATTGCTTTTGAAGACAGTTTCACGATATTGCAAGTCTATGACATCAGAGCCAGTATTGTATTTGCCAATAGAGTTTCTTATGAGTGCCTCTCTTTTGTTTATTGTTGCTTTTTCTTCACTCGTAATTGTAAGTTGCCCATTCTTTATTGACGGTGCGTATAATTCCTTTATTTCGTTTGAGAATTCATCTAAGGATGATAAAGTAGAGTTGCTAACAAAGATTAAGATTCTAGGCGCATAATCTCCTTCTTTTGGCCCAATAAGCGAAATATCTGCTCTAGTTGGATCATGCGTTTGTGCGGTTTGAATATCCCATGTTGAAACAGTATCAAACGATATTCCTAAATCTTTATTTGAGTATGATTTTT
>RHCX01000033.1 GCA_010028495.1 Nitrososphaeria archaeon
ACAGATACGGAAATAGCCGGTGTGAATCCGCCAATTTTATCTCCTACTGCAACAACATCTGGAGTTTCTACACTTTGTTTTTGCGGTTCTTGCACAAACCATCCTGCAGGCGGAATAAACGAGATTCCAAATTTGTCGCTAGAATACGGCACAGATTCTACTGTTTTTGGGGTAACACGTACGGGTTCTCCCTGATCAAGCAGATCAGGAATATCTGATCTGTTCTTTATCTCCGCCTTTAGTATTTCTCCTTGAGCCCAATCTAGTGGAACGTTGTTTCCCACGTCGCCCACGGTTTTCAGATTTGCAATTTTATCCAAAGTTTCATAGCTTGCCTTTGTTGCTAGCCTACCAAATACAGCATAATTTTGATCCAAAGCTTGTGTGTCATTATGAATTATGAAAAACTGTGAGCTTGCACTGTCTGGGCTTCCACCTCGTGCCATCGATACAATGCCTCTTTTGTGCGAAATTGTGTTAAATTCGCCAGGAATTGTGTATCCTGCATCGCCTGTGCCCCATTCAGTGACTTGTTTGTAGGCGCCAGGTTTTGTTTTTGGATCACCACCCTGAATCATAAAATCCTTGATTATTCTGTGGAATAGAGTTCGATCATATAGTCCCTCATTGGTTAGTTTTAGAAAATTTTCTACTGTTTTTGGAGCATCTGCTGGAAATAGCTCAATTACCATTTGGCCAGATTGTGTAGTCAATACAACTACTTTGTCAGAGATCTCCGTCTGTGCAAATACAGGAACAAGACCTATCAAAAACAGGCCAATCATGGCAGAAACAATAACAGAATATTGCAACAACGTTGATCTTGGATTCTCAAATAAAAGCTAATGGCATTTGGTTTTTAACAACGGCCCAGACTGAGATGTTTATGGATTCCGATGAGCAAAGAGTGTATGTTATTTGTCACTAATAAGGGACTATACTTTGTATCAAAAACAGAAGCAAAGCCACAGTGGTGGAAATCAACCGTTCAAAGACAGATTATGATGCTGATCAAAGATCCCGACAATACAATTCTGACTCATGATGGCTATGATGAGGAAGATCTAGCTTTGGATTTGGAAAATGAGAAAAACCCCCGTTACAAAATGTCAGATGTAATCCAAGTAGACACCGAGGAAAAAATTTGGGGAACCATTCTGGTTTTAAAGCTCCGAGACGGCGAAAAAGAAAGAAAATTCCACCTATCAATAGTAAAAGACTGGGTAAGCTATCCAGCAAAATCTCCAATGAACTTTCTTAGGCCAAATTGGACTCCAGTAGTACAATACATCAAGTCGAGGACTGAATCATGACCAATGTTTTTGCAGTGGGAGTGGGTCCTGGTTCTCCAAAATATGTCACGGAGTTAGTAAAGCACATAGTGTTAGATTGTGATATTGTAATCGGCTACAAATACACACTGCAAACAATTGAAGCATTTCTGAAAGGAAAAGAAATCCACGAAATAACAATGAAAAACCAAGAAGAGGCATATCAAAAAGTAGCAAAAACACTTGGCCAGAAAAAACTCGTGGTTCCATTTACTGGCGATGTAAATTTTTCAGAATCGGAAGTTGTTGATAGATTGATAGAGATTTTTGGCAAAATAACAATAATTCCAGGAATATCATCAACACAGGTTGCTGCATCAAAGGCGCAAGTACCGCTAGATCGTTCCAAAGTGATCACGATGCACATCACCACACCCATCGAGGAGAAAAAATTGGAACTTCAAAGAGCAATTCTGGATGGATTTTCCGTGGTTTTGGTTCCAAGGCCATGGCCACGCGACCCAAGCAAGCATTTCATGCAGTCAGAGATTGCCCATTATTTGAGAAAAAATGGTTTTGATACCAAAAACATGAAGGTACATGTCTACGAGTTTTTGACTACGGATAAAGAGACAGAGTTTGTCGGGGTAATGTCAGATTTGGAAGGAAAAGAGTTCTCTGATCTTTCTGTGATGGTAATCAACCAGCACAAGCTAGAATCCTACATTAATTTCTAGTTTAGTGGCGTCTTTGTTTTTGGGATTTTTGAGCTGTCAAACACGAACACAGTAAGGTCGATGTTTTGATATTGTGGATCATACATTCTGATGAATCCTTGCGTCTCAAACGTTATACTCTTTGACTTACCTGGCGCAATATCTCCAGTAGAGAATTTGTTGTCTGCTGTAAAGTATTTTTTATGCGAACCATAATTTGCGGTTCCTGATTGTAATGAATGGGTAACGTCATCGTCGTTTACAAATGTGACAGTAGTGCCTGGAGGAATGGTAACTCTGTCTTCAGATAGAAAGTTGAACTTGAAGCCACCAATCTGTGATTGATATGTTGCATCTTGAGGGTTGGCAGCTCCTTTTAGAATTTTTATCGTAATATCTGAATTTTTGGTAGTGATGGGTTTTGTAATAAACTCTGAAACCTTACTGGTATAGACTAGTTTTGTTGTCTTTTTTGCAGAGTCTATTATGGCTCCATTTAGAGTATAGATGGAATCGGTGGAGGTTTTGTCGACCAGTTTCCCTACCGCTGTTATTGTTACTTGTTTTCCTTGTGAATCAGTTGCCTTGGCGTTAAACTTGAAAAGCTTGCCATTTTGCAACATTGTACCAGAGAGGTCTGCAAGGTTCCAATCTTTTTGATCAATTGTGATTACACCACTCTGTAGTGAAAATTTTGATTGTGGTGTAGAAAATATGATTTCTGCGTTGGAATCAGATATTGTAGTGCTAGATACTGCAAAACCGTTGCCGGAAAGGGTGTACGCCTTGTTTCCTGTCAGTTCGGCGCTAGCTGTATTCAGAGATATTGTAAATGCCAGGCTCAAAACTATGGCCAGTATTGCTATATGCTTCACAGTGTATCTGTGGCCTGATTTTGTTTATAATTTACTACTGAATTATTATTGGCCAAGCCGCAAAATTTAGTCGATTTTGGTGCCATTCAGTTTCGGCATGAGGTCATCTCCCTTGAAATGCTCAATCATGTAGGCTTCAATGAGGCCTCCTGCCAAGAGCAGGCCTACTACAAGGGCCACTTCTATTGCTAAAGGCTTCCATTGATCCTTTAGTGGTGTTTTTCGAAATAGCGCTATTGTCAAAATGATACTGCGTGACATCCCAAGTGAATATGCTGCAAGCTCCATAAGGCCAAATGGAGTTGCAAAGATCATTGCCACAGGCGGAATGTTTCCAAGTAGTGGGGTTGTTGCGGTAAGTGCTGCAAACGCATAGCCAGTAGAGACTGCAGAAAATACTCCCCATGCCATTCCGAATCCAGGAATAAACATCGGTAGTGCGATCTCTGTGTTGTGCAAAAAGATCTCTATGCCAAAGTTTTCTCCTTGTAAAGTATCAAGCATTTTATTGAATTCATCTAGGAAAATTTTTGCCTCTTCTTCGGATACGTTCATTTCTGCGCCTATGGAAAACGCGCCAGAGAACACAGCTAATAATACAAAGAAAAGACCGATGCGCTTTTTCATTTAGAATTCTGGTTTTGCGCCATGGATAAGAGTTTGTTGATCGAGGCAGAGTTAATTAAAACGTGATTTGTTGTGAGTATGTTTATGATTAGCGATGTTGGTGCTGCATTAAATTTTGTAATCAATAAGGGATTTCAGATCCATCCAGATGCTCTAAAAATTTTAGAGCAAATAGACGTTAAGGAATTGGAGAGGATCATAAAACAAATTGTAAAGGAAAAGGAGCGCCAACAACTATACCTGATTTCGCAAAAAGACCTAGAATCATTCCTAGGCATACAAGAGGATGAAACTGTAGAAGACTCGCATGAAATCCTGTATGATCCTACACCAAAACTAGCCTCGGCGGAAGGCGTTCAGGGCTTTTCTGCTCTATTTACCAGCAGATTCACCAAGCTGAAAAGAATCATGTCGAACAGGCCCGAGGCAAAGATGGTCAAGACCATTTCGGCGGTGATTTCTACCAAGTCTAAGGATGAGGTCTATGTGTGGGGTTTGGTAGTCGATAGAAGAACAGACAGAAATGTCACCAAAATAACTCTAGATGATCAAAGTGGAATAATAGAGACAATAGTTGTAGATGAGGACCTACAAAAGGTCGCCTCCGGCTTGCTCATGGACCAGTTTGTTATGGAGAAAATCGTCACAAGCAAAAATGGTGGTTTTATTGTCAAGGATATCATTTTGCCCGATATTCCAGACCATGCCACAAACCGCTCAAAGACAGAAGCCTATGCGGTTTTTGTCTCGGACTTGCATGTCGGATCCAAGTACTTCATGGAAAAAGAGTTCCGCGAGTTGATAGATTGGTTTTCCAGTCCAGACCCCATAGCTAAGCGGGTCAAGTTCTTCATTTTGGGTGGTGATGTTGTGGATGGAATAGGCATCTATCCGAACCAAGACAAGGAGTTGGTTGCGCTAAACACCCAGGACCAGTTAAAACTACTCTATGAAATCCTAGATAAGGTCCCAAAGCACATCAAGGTCTTTATCGCTCCAGGGAATCACGACCCAGGAAGAAGAGCCCTTCCCCAACCAGCGATTCCTGCCAAATACAATCCGGATTTGTGGGGTAGAAAGAACTTTTTCATGGTCGGTAATCCGGCAATAATCTCGTTAAATGGAGTCAAGGTTTTGATTTTCCACGGCCAATCGGTGGATGATATTGTCAAAACCACACCTGGTCTGAGCTATGACAAGCCAGCCAAGGTGATGCAGTATTTACTAAAAGCTAGGCATTTGAGCCCAATTTATGGGGCACAGACTCCCCTGGCGCCAGAATTGGAGGACTATATGGTTATTGACGAAGTGCCGGACATCTTCCATGCAGGCCATGTACACGTTATTGATCTGGACCTGTACAAAAACATCCTAATTTTGAATTCCGGCGCTTGGCAATCACAAACTCCTTTCCAATCTGGAGTAGGAATCACGCCAACTCCAGGAGTTGCTGTCTTGGTTAACTTGAAGACCTTCAAGGTATACACCAAGGATTTTTCTAAATAATATCTTCCAGAGTAGCTTCTGACTTGAATGTCTCTTTGACAGTATCTGGTGATATTGTCAGTGTGAATTTTTTTGTCCTCCCGTGAATTCCCTGGTGAACTATTTTGCCGGAAATAATTCCAGACATTTCAATTTCTGAGAGCATTTGGGTTACTCTTCTTTGGGTTAGCTCTTTTTGGCGGATTGCCCTACAGAGGGCTTTGTAGGCTGTAAAGATCTCACCTGTTGACAATCCTGATGCTTTCATGACAGCTAAAATGAGTAGTTTTTCATGTAATGGATATGATTGGAGGGCAGTTGTCTCCTTATCCTCCTCAATTTTTGAAGAAGATATCCTGATGTGTTCTTCGGTGACTTGGTTTGATTGGGCACGCTCGGCTATCTCGCCTGCTACACGTAAAAGGTCGATTGCACGCCTGGCATCGCCATGTTCTCGTCCTGCCATTGCAGCACAGAGGTTTAGTGCCGACTCCTCGACTACGCCTTCGTTAAAGGCTTCCTTGATTCGCTCCCTTAGGATCTCTTTGAGTTGGTCCACGGAGTAATTGGTAAAGACAATCTCTTCTTCAGATAATGAGCTAATTACTCTAGGGTCTAGGCGTTCTTTGAAGGTAAGGTCGTTTGATATACCTACGAGGGTTAGTGAGCCATTTTTGAGGCGCTCATTTGCTCTGGTTAGCTGATACATGATGTCCTTGCCTGTTTTTGATACCAAGTGGGCTAAGTAGTCGATTTCATCTATTACAAAGACAATATTGTATTGGTTTTTGTCGATTGCCTTGAGAAGTCGTTTGAAGATCTCAGATATCGATAGTCCAGTTGGAGGAATCTCTTTTTCATCCAAGTCTAACTGTCTACCTATGCTTACCAATAAGCTGTAGAGGGTTGTCTCATCTTTGGCGTTAGAATAAATCAGTTTGATTGGGAATTTTGATTTCTCTACCCTTTGTTGTATTTTACCTAGGATTTTCTTTATGACTAGGGTTTTGCCGGTTCCTGGCTTGCCATATACAATAAGGTTAGAAGGTCTTGATTGTTTTAGAATAGGCGATAATGATTGGGTTACCTTTTCCAACTCCTCGTTTCTGTGTAGGATCAGTTCTGGTAGGTAGGAAAAATGCAAGACTTTGCGGTTTTTTATTATTGATTTGCCGCTTTCTACTCCATCCAATAATCTATCAACTGGGTCGTCTGTCAACTACTCTCACACCTCAATTTCCAGTCCATTACAACTTTGACTAGTTATGAAGTGTTTAGAATGAATATGATAGTTTGAGTTTAGTTCGTAATTAATTATTTTTAATTTGATTTTCATAAAAAAATTTAGAAAGAAAAAGAGTGGAAATGAAGGTGTGTGGGAAATTCACAAAAAGTTAACTTGATGTTAAGAAAAGGCCCAAAAGAGGCAGTTTTGACCCCTTTATTTCGAGTCCAGGCGTGAAGGTTGCCATTAACACTGTTAACGAGCCAAAACTGACCCCTATATTTCCACTCCAGGCATGAAAAAGAACCAATATGTGGTCATAAAAGGGGGTTAATCTGTTAACATGTAGATTTTAGCCAGGCGTGGGCTACGCAGTCAACGTTAACAACCCTAGGAGTTAACAAAGCTGGCCGGATCCGTTCATTTGTTAACCAGTTAACACGATCGATCACGAAAATGGCAAAGAAAAGGATACGAATAGACCTGGAAGACTCAGATGGAGCCAAGTACAACTTTAACATCGAAGGCAACATCACACGGGATAAGGTCATCAAAATATTCGAATTAATGAACCTCATGAACATAGAAGACCAAGATGAGGCGCCTCAATTGGACTCGGTGGGGGCTAAAATTTGGCATATTGTGGACAAATATTACCCAATGGGCAACTTTACCTCCAACGAAATTCTGGAAAAATATGAGGATGAATACAACGAACCAATCAAACTAAGCATAATTTCGACCTATTTGGCTAGGTTTAACACCAAAGGAAGGATTAACCGACTCCGTCAGGGTAAAGCCTGGGTTTACCAGATAGCCAAAATTCCTCAGAAAACCGACTAGGAGATATTTACTCGCTTTAATATGAGCGAGTCTCCCTGAAGGCTGACTTTGACATAATCACCTTTCTGAATACCTAGGTATTTGCGAAACTGTTTAGGTATGGAGATGGTTCCTACAGCCGTGATCTTGACTAGTTCATCATTTTCTGTAAGCATTATATTGATTTAATAAATTAAGATATTTATTTCTTCTTGAATTAGTAAAACATAATGAATTTTCTATTGTTTTACCCTAAATTAGGTTAAACTAATGAAAATATCTCCTTTGGTGTATTTTATTAGGAAAGCCTAATGAAAATATCGAATCAAAATATCATTGAAAACTTAGGCTGTAATTGGTTGTTCTTGGTTTCCTAGCTTAGCTTTTCCCTTTTCCGTGATCTGGTAAGTGAATGGCTTTGTCTTGTTGTTTCTTTGGACCAAGCCTTCCTCGAAAAGCCGCTTCATCAGTCTAGAAGTGTGCTCTCGACTCCTTCCTATTGTGATTTGGATGTCACGTGACGTCATTTCCTTGGTTGTGATTAATCCTAATACGTGCTCGGCTATACCTTCAAAGCCCATATTTGGCATTCTAGGCTTGGAAACCGACTTTACAGGCTCAATTTTAACCTCTTCTGGCTCTTTTTCGACTTTGACTTCTATCTTTTTCTCCAAAACAGGCTCAGATTTATCTGCAAATGGTGCCTGGAACTCAGGTTCTTCCAAATCCATGGCATCTAAGCGTATTTTCATGTCAATTAACTGTCTTTCATAGTATTCTAGGCGTGACAAATAGGCAGGATCTTGTGTCTTTTGAGCAGTTAATGACTTGATTTTGCTGTAAATCATCATACCAAAGATTCCAACTACGAATGCAATTATCACATATGCGATAACCTGAGGGTCAGGAATCTCTACTTGCATCACTAAAGTGTCAAGATCTATGTGATTTATTGTGATTGGCCAACATAATTTCACACTTTGTATCAACTAGTGCATCATATACAATCACTACATTACAAAACAGTCAGTGGAAGATGTTGTGATTCGTCACATTCCGCATGCCTGACGGACCAATTTGTCTATAACATTCATCACTTGCTCCTCTCTTTCTGGGAAAACATCACTATCTTTTATCACAGAAACCTGTTCTGCGAGCCTAGATATCACATCAATATCATCTGGGAGTAGTATGCCTAGGCCGCGAAGCAGGATTATTGAATAAAATAGACCCATTAGTTTCTCCCTAGACTGACCAACTTGACGGAAATACGCGCCTTTACTGATGGTAAAATTGAACTCGGAGAGATTTTTCTGATTTAAAATAATTTGAATTTGTCGCTCCGTAAACAATGATTTTTTGATAATTTCCTTGATAATATTGTTAAAATTAGAATCATTAATCTCTGCCATAGCTATACAGATCTGTATACCACATATCAATTAAACTTTAAAACAATTGGTTCAAACCAAACACATGGAGAAAGTAGAGCAATACCTGCATGACTTGCGCAAGAAAAAGGGCGCATTACTATTCGTACTAATTGATTCCGAAGTATCAAAAATGAATGAATCTGCCAACCTAGCCAAAGAAGTAGAGAAGATTGGGGCTGGAGCCATACTTGTGGGTGGATCCTCAGCAATCGACCAACTAGAGATGGCCGAAGTTGTAAAAACCATCAAAAAAGCAGTAAAAATCCCAATAATCCTATTCCCTGGTAATGTAACCGGTGTGGTTCCATCTGCAGACGCTATCTTGTTTAGCTCGTTAATGAACTCGGAAAACCCATACTATATCACCCAAGCACAGGCATTGGGTGCTCCAAGCGTGCTCAAGTTTGGCCTAGAACCATTGCCTACTGCCTACATCATCATTGGTGAAGGTACAACAGCGTGGTATGTCGGCTCGGCAAAGGGCATTCCATTTGACAAGCCAAACATTGCAGCTGCCTATTGTTTAGCTGCCCAGTTCTTGGGAATGAGATTTGTGTATTTGGAGGCAGGATCCGGAGCAAAGGAAAGCGTCCGACCTGAAATGGTTGCAACCGTACGCAAACTCTTCAAGGGCTTTTTGATAGTGGGTGGAGGCATTCGTGACGCCAAAACCGCTTCAGAACTGGTCAAAGCAGGCGCCGACGCCCTAGTAATAGGCACAATGCTCGAAAAGGAAAAGGACAGCCTCCAAAGGCTAGCCGAAATAGCAAATAGTATCCAGAATCTAAAGAAGTAACATGTCAGAAAACGCGGCAATCTCCCGAATTAAGGGGGTTCCAATGCCAGAGAACTATCTAGAGTATTATTCCAAAATATCCGAGCAGGTTTACCAAATCTTTGAGAAAGCTGCCGAGGCAAAGTCTACTTTGGTTGATTCCTCTGGAATAGTAGAGCCCAAAATAGCGTTTGATCTGGCTGACCGTGTTGCAAAAATGCACGACATTGACATTGCAGAACCGCTCCGAGAACTGCTAAAAATAAAGGGAAAGGAGATTGCAGCTCTAGATTTATCAAAAAGCATTGCATTGGGGCAATATCTCCCAGAAGATAGCACCCTTGAGCAAAGGCTAGACAATGCCGTGCGTGTAGGGCTTGCCATAGTCACAGAGGGCGTCACAATAGCACCATTACAGGGAATTTCTGCAGTTACAATAAAGAAAAACAAGGATGGAACAGACTATCTCTCAGTATCCATTGCTGGTCCAATGCGTTCTGCAGGAGGCACGGAATCTGCTGTTACCATGCTAATAGCTGATCATGTACGCCAAACAGTTGGCCTATCAAAATACCAAGCTAACTCATTTGATGATGAAACAGGCAGGTTTGTAGAGGAATTACGCGTCTATGAGAGAGACGTTGGCAGCTTTCAGTACCATGTTCAGGACCAAGATATCATCAAAGTAATTGCTAATCTACCAGTCGAGCTTGACGGAGTAGATACTGATCCTAACGAAGTCGTCAACCACAAAAACATGACTCGAATCAAAACGGACCGGGTTCGCGGAGGCGCCCTACGTGTTCTAAATGACGGACTTATTGGACGTGCAAAAAAACTGCTCAAAAGAATTGAATTGTACAAGCTTTCCGGCTGGGACTGGCTTGCAGACCTCAAGGGAGCTGTGCAAAAAGGAGAAGAAGGCGACTCTGCCGCAAAACGTCTCAAAGAAGTCATTGCCGGTAGGTCTGTTCTGTCAATGCCTAACAAAATTGGCGGATTTCGGCTCAGATACGGCCGTGCGTGCAATACCGGCTTTGCCTCGGTCGGAATTCATCCGATAGTAGCTGAAATCCTCAACCATACAATAGCCGTTGGAACGCAGGTAAAGATTGATGTTCCAGGCAAAGGCGCAACTGTGGCCTTTGTGGATTCTATTGATACTCCTATAGTTCGGCTCAAAAACGGCAACGTTGTGAAAATCCAGACAACTGAGGAAGGAATTCGAATCAAGGACGACATTGCTAGAATTTTGTATCTTGGCGACATTTTGATCTCGTTTGGCGATTTTCTAGAAAACAATGCACAGCTCATTCCGACTGGATATGTTGAGGAATATTGGCTTGAGGAGTTGGAGCAGAAAATCCGGCAATACGAGGCAAAAGAGCTGCAGGAATTTCTGACCAAAATACCAAGCCTCGAAGAAGCACTAGAAATATCGCTAAACTTTCAAATTCCACTGCATCCAAAATACCTGTTTTATTGGGAGCAGATCTCTCCATCTGAACTCGAACCGCTACTAAAGCCGCTCAAAATTGAAGAAGAAACAGTGACCTATCCTGGCATAGTAAAGCCAATTCTGGAAAAAATTGGCGTTCCACACGTTGTGTCTGAAGATTCTATAATCCTCAGGGGGCTAGAAGCCGAGGTTTTCTACCAATTGTTGCTATCGAACCAGATCAAACCAGACGAGACAGACTCGGTTCCGCAAATAATCACCAAGGCTACTGGTATTACCATAAAACCCAAGTTTTCTGCATCTATCGGGGTCAGAATTGGCAGGCCCGAAAAAGCCGCAGCTCGATTAATGAAACCACCAGTACACACTCTATTTCCTATTGGCGATAAAGGTGGAATGACCCGTGATTTGCTAAAGGCTTGCTCCGGCTCGGAATTTTACTGCAACATCTACAATCGTATTTGCAAAAACTGCAATGTTCCATCAATTAGCATAAACTGCCAAAAATGCGGAAACAGAACTGTAATAGAGCATATTTGCCCTGTGTGCAGGACTGAGCTAGATGCGACATTTTGCCAAAAATGCAAGAAAAAGGTCCCGACTCACTCCTTCAAGCAATTCCCACTAAAAGAGCGAATCATTGCAGCCCAGGAAAAAATAGGCGTCCGGGTTCAGGAGCCATTCAAAGGAGTAATGGAGCTGATTAACCAAGATAGAATTGCAGAGCCGTTAGAAAAGGGACTCATTCGGCAAAGCCTTGACCTTACCGTATTCAAGGACGGCACTGTACGCTTTGATGCAACTAATTCTCCGCTGACTCACTTCAAGCCAGCATGGATTGGCACATCAATACAAAAGCTAAACGAGCTTGGATATCACATCGACATTGATGGCAAGCCGCTGACTTCGCCTGACCAAATGGTGGAGATCAAAATGCAGGATGTGATAATACCACATGAAAGCGGAAAATACTTGGTGCAGACATGCAAGTATATCGACACAGAACTTACAAAATTCTACGGCAAAACCTCGTTTTATGATGTAAAAAATACAGATGAGTTGATTGGGCATCTAGTCATAGGCCTTGCACCACACACATCTGTAGGTATTGTAGGCAGAATCATAGGATATACGGAAACACATGTCTGCTTTGGCACGCCAAACTGGCATTCCGCAAAAAGACGTGATGCTGATGGTGACGCAGATTCTATAATGCTGTTAATGGACGCATTGTTGAATTTCTCAAGGCAGTTCCTGTCTGATAAAATCGGAGGACTCATGGATGCACCGCTTTTGGTCCAGCCTGTGGTATTGCCTCATGAATCCCAGCCTCAAGCACACAACTTTGAGGTGACAAAAAAGCTACCACTGGAATTCTTTGAAGACACTGTTTCTGCAAAGAAAGCATATGAGGTCAAAAGTGTTGAAATAATCAAGTCTAGATTGGAAACAGAGCGCCAGTTTTACGATTACCATTTCACCCATAGCACTACAACACTGACCACATCAAGATCTAGAAGCGCATATTCTACACTTAATTCAATGCTGGATAAATTCGACATGCAAATTAGAAATGCGGAATTGATTTCTGCAGTAGATACTACAGAAATTGTCACCAATGTAATCACCACTCATTTGGTGCCGGATATTATTGGCAATCTTCGAGCATATGGCAGACAGAAATTCAGATGCACATCATGTGGGAGAAAATACCGTCGAACTCCGTTACTTCAACACTGTATATGCGGGAACAACTTAATTCAAACCATTACCAGGCCTTCAATTGAGAAATATCTTAGATTAGCAAAACGCCTAGTGGAAAAATACGATGTAGGTCCGTATCTCAAAGGAAGAATCGGCACTCTGGAGGACGAGATAAATCTGGTATTTGGCAAAAGAAGCGGCGACCAGCTGTTGATGACTGACTATAACTAACGCAGTTTTACGTATTCGTAGGCGCCCAGCTTGTTATCAAAGCAATAGTGCACCTTTTGGTAGTCCTTTCTGAATGATTTTACCTTTGCAGCAAGCTTCTTTGGATCCTTTTTGTCAATGACTACTTTTTTGATGAAATCTGCGATCTCTTTCATCTCTGTCGGCTTCATGCCCAGTCTTGTTAACTCTGAAACTCCCAGTCTGATTCCTCCTGGGTGGAAATAGTTGCGGCCTGCCTTGATGTCGCCTGGGATGAGCTGTCTGTTTACGATAATGTTTGCTTTTTCTAGGTCTGCTTCGACTTTACCTCCATCGGAATAATCCAAAACGTTTACAGCTATTTGGTGCGATTTTGTGTAACCTCGTTTTTCGCCCAACACCTTGAATCCTGCAGCTGACAGTGCATCGGCTAATGCCTTTGCGTTTTTGATCACATCCTTTGCATACGCTTTGCCAAATTCCAAAGCTTCTGCAAAAGCAATTGCTTTTGCTGCCATATGATGAATGTGATGACTAGATGTCAAACCTGGGAAGGTTGCCTTTTTGATTGCCTCACCATGCTGTTCTCCTCCTAGGACTAGTCCGCCTTGTGGACCAAACAAAGTCTTGTGGGTGCTCATTGTCATGGTGTCAGCTCCCTCTCTTAATGGATCTTGGAACTGGCCGCCTGCAATTAGGCCTGCAACATGAGCTGCATCATAATTAATGTGAATATTGTAAGAATGGAGAAATTCTGATAGTTCCTTAACTGGATGTGGGAATAAGAACAATGATCCGCCAAACATTGCCATTTTCGGCAAGCGGTTTGCCTTTTCCAGTTCTTTGATCTTTTCCTTGGTTTTGTCGACATCTATTGTCATCTCTTCTGCATCAAACGGATAGAATTCTATGTCCAATCCGTGTACCAGGCCTGCAGTTCCAGAATGCTCTTTTTTGCCGTGAGAAATGTGTCCGCCTGCCGGAATTGATGGGGCAATCATTACATCGCCAGGGTTGGAAAATGCCGAATAAATTGCTAGATTTGCAACTACGCCTGAAATTGGTCTAACGTCAGCAAACTTTGCCTTGTAGAGTTTTTTTGCTAAATTCATGCACTCGATTTCGACTTTGTCGATGTATACACAACCTGCGTAGACTCGTTCGCCCGGCCAGCCTTCCGCATAACGGTTTCCAAAGTCTGATAGTAGTGCTTCTTTTACTGCTGGGGATGGCACGTTTTCGCTTGCGATTAGCGGAATGGAATTCTCAAACCACTTGTTGTGCTCTACTAGATCGGCAAGAACTTTTTTGTAGGAATTCTTGACTGAGCTTGCCATGTTTTTGCCATATGCCGTCCCAATTTAAAAACAGCGATTGGTCTGGAGACAAAAATCCCGATCCGATAGATGGATTCAATTTTGTAAACAAGGTATAAAAGGGGAAAAATCGGACTGTCGATCGAATGAGTACGCAAATTCCAAAGGGGAACATGCCAATAGTTTTGCTAAAGGAAGGTTCTACCGAAAACAAAGGTCGTGAGGCCCAAAAAAATAACATTGCAGCTGCAAAAATCATTGCAGAAATAGTTCATTCCAGTCTAGGCCCAAGAGGCATGGACAAAATGCTTGTTGATTCTCTAGGCGACGTTACCATTACAAATGATGGTGCCACTATACTCAAAGAAATTGATGTCCAGCACCCAGCAGCAAAAATGCTAGTCGAGATCTCAAAAACTACTGATAATGAAGTAGGCGATGGCACTACATCTGCAGTAATACTTGCAGGCGCATTGCTAGAAAATGCCGAGTCTTTGATCAATCAAGACGTCCACCCAACCGTAATAGTTGACGGATATAGAAAGGCGCAGAAAAAAGTACTCCAATTCCTAAAAGAAATCGCCGAAGAAGTAACCGCTAATGATAAATCAATTTTAATGAAAATCGCAAAAACCTCCATGCAGACAAAACTCGTCAAAAAGGAATCTGATCATCTGGCTGAGATGATTGTAAAGGCGGTGGTGTCTGTTGCAGAAAAAGACGAAGGCAAGTTCACTATAGACGAGGATGATGTCAAAGTAGAGAAAAAGGCCGGAGGTTCTATGAAGGATTCCCTTCTAGTAGAGGGAATTGTTTTGGATAAAGAAGTGGTACATGGCGGAATGCCAAAGAAAATCACCGAGGCAAAAATTGCACTAATCAACAATGCACTGGAAATCGACAAGACTGAATTTGATGCTAAAATCAATATTTCAAATCCTCAGCAAATGAAGACATTTTTGGACGAAGAAAACAGAATGCTCAAAAACATGGTCGATAAAGTAATCGGCTCTGGAGCAAATGTTTTGTTGTGTCAAAAAGGAATCGACGACATGGCTCAGCATTACTTGGCACGTGCTGGTATACTTGCAGTAAGAAGAGTAAAAGAATCTGACATGACAAAACTTGCAAAAGCAACTGGCGCGACAATTGTAACAAACCTTGATGATTTATTTGAAAAAGAGCTCGGTTCTGCAGCACTGGTTGAGGAACGCAAAATTGAAGAGGACCGATGGGTCTTTGTGGAAGGCTGCAAGAATCCAAAGGCTGTTACGCTGCTACTAAGAGGTGGCTCGCAAAGAGTTGTTGATGAAGTAGAAAGATCAGTTCACGATGCATTAATGGTAGTCAAAGATGTTATGGAAAATCCATCCATCGTAGCAGGAGGCGGGGCACCAGAGACATTTGCTGCAACTAAACTCCGAAACTGGGCAAAATCCCTAGAAGGAAGAGAACAACTAGCAGTAGAGAAATTTGCAGATTCCTTGGAGGCAATTCCATTGATACTATCTGAAAACGCGGGAATGGATCCAATTGATACTTTGACCAATCTAAGATCAAAGCAACTCAAAGGTGAGAAATGGACCGGAGTTGACGTAATGAAGGCAAAAGTAGGTAACATGCATTCCAGTGATATAATCGAACCACTCGCAGTAAAGAACCAAATTGTTTCTGCTGCAACAGAGGCTGCATGCATGATTTTACGAATTGATGACGTAATCGCAGTCGCCAAATCTGCCGGACCACCAGGAGGAGACATGGGAGGTATGGGCGGCATGCCGGGAATGGGCGGCATGGGAGGTATGGGCGGCATGCCGGGAATGGGCGGCATGGGCGATATGGGCATGGACATGTAAGTCCATCAAACGTTTATTTGCTAATTATTATCACAAAATTTGTTGATCGGAACTAGCAAGATTCTCACATCCGTAAAATATGGATATCTGCTGGGATTCTTTGCATTACTGTCCGGCATTTTCTATCCTTTTGTTCAAGGCGGCACATTAGACTATGCCATCTATGGAATCATTGTCTTGTTTGTAGGGTTAGCTGGCGGCATTATGATCTACAAGGCAGGAACATCGGACAAGGGTCGCGGACTATACTTGGGTATAGGATTTGGCCTTGCAGCAGTTGCGTTGTTCTTTATTTTGCAGCTTACTGGCAGACCACTCTAGACATCAAAGTACAGATAAAACTCGTGAGGATGAGGACGGATTGATATTTCTCTGTGGTCCTTTCTGCCTATTTCTATAATCTTGTCAATTACATCGTTAGAGTAAATTGGGTTGAGGAACTTTCTATCGCTTTCTAGCTCGTCTAATGCTTCACCCAGATTTGCTGGAACTGTCTTGATTCCGCGTTTTGCCCTTTCTTCTTTTGTCATGTGGTAAATGTTTTCCAAGACCGGGTCGCCTGGGTCTGTCTTTTTCTTGATGCCATCTAGGCCTGCAGCAAGTACTGCAGAAAACACTAGGTATGGGTTT
>RHCX01000034.1 GCA_010028495.1 Nitrososphaeria archaeon
GGTGCAAAAAACGTCTCTGGCTTGTTTAGGATATGATTGGAAATATCCCAGCTTCCGCCGCCTGTGACCATTATTATGCCAATACTGACTACAAGATTTGCTATTCTGAGCATCTGTGAATAGTCCAGTTTAGTTTCTAGTTCCCGCTTCATGATACCACCTATGGTACCACCATTACTTTGTGCTCTTGGACAAATTCGTTTTGCTGATCTAGAATTCCTTGTTTTGGATAGTAAGATTGGTCTGATATGTGCGGCATTGCGACTGTCTTTGTATATATTGTAAAGACTCCTGCTTCTGTAGGTGTGATTTGCAATGTTATAGATGAGGAATGCCCAGTCCTTGACGGTCTATTGTATGCTTCTAGGAACGGATATTTGGCTTCAACCGGGTTTTTGTTGCCGTTATATGAAGAGCCAATTTGTTTTCCAGGTACAAAGAGTTTTGGTGATTGTAAAAAATCATACGATACAACTTTGATATTGTCTAGGTTTTGGTTTTGCGGAAATTCTACTGTTACAGTTTGCAGATCAGCATCTGCACCAATATTGTTCGATGACAGAGTCATTTCAAATGATTCTCCAAGCTTGACTTGTTGCGGCACGGTAACTTCAAGAGTCGGTTTTGGGATGCCGATTTCCGGATTAGAGTAAATTTGAGGAAAAACTCCAAGCATCAAAACAAAATATGCCGCCATTATTCCTGCAACCAATGGATAAATTTTTTTCAACATTGTTACCAAATTAATGATGGATTTATTAGATAGTGTGGATCTCCAGATAATCAAATTTGTCTTGATTGTCTGCAACATAGTCAGTAATCTTATTGGAATCAATTTCAATCCATTCAGATTCCCCAGAATAAATAAGAAAATCCTCTACAAATTTTTCTGGTCCCGATAGGGTAACTAGCATTTGTTGCCCCAATTTTTCTTTTGATGGGATTAGAATAGCTTTACCTAGTCTGCTTTCATGCTGAATGTTAATCTTGTATTCCCGCCCTAGAAGTTCGGCTTTACCTACAAAGTAACTTTCTTGGATGTCAAGATTTTTTATTTTAAGCTCGTATTTCATGGACTAACATACCAAAATTTTTTACAGTTATAACATTGTAGTTTGTTCTCAACTGTATTCTGAGAGTTTTTAATCTCCATTACGCCAAAATCCATGGAACCGCAAGTAGGACAACCATCATCTCGTAAGATATCTGATTTCTTGAATTTTGGTGTTCCATCTCTAGCAGTTACCATGTACTCACTAATCCGCGCTCATTCTTCTTGTATAATCATAACTAGAGACAGAATATGGTATTATCTCTAATGCAACCTCTCTATCGTTATGGGCTGTAAGATACTGTTTTAGTTTAGTCTGCTTTTCACTAAGATATTTGTTCATTAATTTTTCCAAGATTTGCTTGCCTGAATCAGGGTTAATATGGCATATTCCATACCCACGGATTCCTCTGTAAGGTGGATTATCGGCAGCAAGCTCAAAGCTGCATCTGGAATTATGTGTGATGTATTTTACAATTAATGCATCTTTTTTGGTTGCGCAGTAGATTTTTTCATTATCAGTATAATACCAAAGGGAAATTACCAGAGGAAATTCATTTGATCGTATTAAGCCTAGTCTAATCGGTATCTTTTTTTCATCTAATTGGGAAAGAATCGGCAAGTCTGTCTTGTTGAATTCAAATTTGTGGGGATCTAGTTTAGCCATATCTTATTGGTTAGATTTTAGAATAAAAACTGGAGATTTCAACATTATTAATTGGCACTAGAAAGTCAATTAGCACTATAAGCTATTTTTACCATTAGTTATATGCTACTGATTTGTAAATTTGGTATGGAATAAGAGTTCAGTCTAAAATACACATGTATGGCTACTGACAGCCTTGATTTGGTAATCAAGATAGCAAAGTACGTAGGTAAACAGTACATGGAAGTAATGGAGTCAATAAGACAGACTCTTGCTGATCAGTCTTAAAACTAGTTTCTAAATGACGGATTTTCGAAGTAATGTGTTTTCACAGAGTTGATTTGATGAATTCTAGCAAAGTTTTTGCCTGCTTGTAGTGGACCTCGTCTATCATCTTGCCATCGACTACTGTAGCACCCTTACCCTTTTGAGATGACGATTCGTAAACAGAGCAAACCTTGGTTGCCCACTCTATTTCGGATTTGTTTGGTGCAAACAATTCGTGTGCTGGTGTAATTTGATCAGGATGAATTATTGATTTGCCAGAATAGCCGAGAGATTTTCCAATCATACAGTCTTGTCTGAGTCCTTCCAAATCCTCGAGGTCTTGCCAGATTGCATCGATTGCCAAAATTCCTGCTGCTCGTGCATCTAGTGGGATTTTTGCACGGGCATATTTTGCACCCTCTGACTGTTTTGTGTATTCAATTCCCATGTCATTGAGTAGATCAAATACCCCAAAGACGACTGCTGGAATTCTTTTGTTGCTTTTTGCAATTTCATATGTATTTACCACTCCTTCGGCAGATTCTATGGAAGGAATTATTGAAACTGGTTTTAGTTTTCTTTTCTTTTCTAGTGACTTGACGATTTTGATTATTTTGCTAAACTCCTTTGCATTGTTGACTTTTGGTATCACAATACCGTCGAGTCCTTTTTGGATTATCTCTTTGAGGTCATCTGGAATTTTGCCGGATATTGGCGAGTTTGTCCTAACATAAACAGAGCTAGAATACGCACTACGCGATTTTAATGCCTCTTTGATGAGATTTCGCGCTGTCTTTTTCTCAGAATCAGGCACAGAATCCTCCAGATCAAAGCAGACGATATCTGCAGGAGAGGATTTTGCCTTTTCTAAAAAGCGAGGATTGTTTCCAGGTACGAATAGGAGGCTACGATAAAGCCTTGCCAAGAATTTAGACGCCTTCTGGCTTCATCAGGATTTTGCCAAAGAGGCCTTTACCTGTCAACATCTTTGTGTGGGCTTCTGCTGCCTGCTCAAAGGTGTAAACAGAGTCAATGACTGATTTTATTTTTCCTTTACCCATCCAATACAGTCCATCATCGAGTTCTGCTTTTGTTCCCTGAGTTGAGCCAAGGATGTTTGTTCCCTTGAAGAAGATGTGTCTTAGATCTGTCTTTGCATCATAGCCAGTTGTTGCACCACATGATACCAGTGTTGCACCATACTTTAGCAATGTCAATTGTGGATTCCAGTGAGTTTCGCCGATGTGATCAAATGATACATCGATTCCAGGCACTCCGCCGCCGGATTTTGCAATTTCTTTAGTAATCTTGAATACTTCTTTGCTCCAGTCTGGGTTTCTGTGATCTACTGCATAGTCTGCACCAAGTTGCTTGCATTTGTCAAGCTTGTCTCCAGATGCAGTTGCAATTACTGTGCATCCATATAGTTTTGCAATTTGAATACCAAATGAGCCGACACCGGAACCCCCGCCCATTATCAATACGGTTTGTCCTGGCTTTATTTTGGCTCTGCCAACTAGCATATGCCATGATGTTAGTAATGTCATTGATGCAGCTGCTGCTTGATCATAAGAGACTCCTTCTGGAATCTTTGATACGTTTACTTCTGGGAGATGTGTAATTTCCTGATATGCACCCCAAGTTGGGCCAGTCTGGAAGCCCCAGATTGTTCTTCTTGTGCAGTCAAATTCGCGACCATCTGTGCATGCTTTGCATACTCTGCATGACATGTTTGAGTGTGATACGACTCTATCGCCCACTTTGATGTCAACGACGTCTTCGCCTACTGCTATTACATCGCCTGCGGCATCAGAGCCTGAAACGTGTGGTAATGGAACCGCAACTGGTACGCCTCTCATTCCCCAGATATCATTATAGTTCAGAGCAGTTGATTTGACCTTGAAAACAACCTCGTTTGGTTTTGGTTTTGGTTCTGCTATATCTTTGACTTTTAAAATTCGTGCATAATTATCGTCTGGCGCGTATTCATCATAAACTACTGCCTTCATGGTTGTAGTTCTTTTGGACCCCTAATTATATTTTATTTAGCGCCTTTCTATTTTGAAGTCGCGCTTTGGTTGCTGAATTGATAATAGTAATTGCTTTAGCTGATCATCAGATATTTGCGATCGTATCTTTCCCTGGGATGCTGCGCCAATCAAATAATTCTCTACCATCAACGCCAAGTCCGGCTTGACCATTCTGACATTGTTTAGTCGCATTCTTGCCTCTGGAGATAATAGTTGTTTTATGACTGCGTCCTTTTGCGCTAAAATTTCTTCGTCGCTTGGTCTGTTTGGCTCGCCTTGATCGTAGCTCAAAGAATATCACTAGGAGTAGATTTTGAGTAGTGGGTTTTGCACTGCAAGCTCATCCAGAATTTCAGAAGCCATTCTGTCCAGCTTTTTCATTCCTGCATGAGTGACTACACGGCCTTTGCCTTGCACTTTTTCTACATAGCCTAATTTTTCTAGTTCCTGGATTGCGTTTCTAATGATAGCTCCTCCAGAATCTCTGTGGTGAGAAAATGCATATCCTACTGCCTTGTTTCCGCCATAATCGATTCTAAGATCGTTTACGCCGATTGGGCCGTGCAGGTATATTTTGCGAAATACAGATGCACATCTTGTGTACCACCATTCACTGTCTTGTGGAGGTCGTACTGCGTGCGAGCCTGTCTTGACATATGAAGCCCAGTCAGGCTTGCCAATATTTTCAGACTTGAGCGTTGCAGCTAGTCTTGCTATCAGTGCATTTGCTGGTACATCGTAGGCTTTTGCCATGTGAAAGTCAACCTTTCAAATCGTCTTATAATCATTTAGGTTGGATGATGACCTTTCTGTAGGTGTGATTGCAAAACCTACATGTTATTCTGATTGATTTTAGAGCAGATCGACCCATACGGATTCTGGCGTTTGTCCCAGGAGGGATAAAGGACTTGCATTTTTTGCAAAACTGCATTCTTGTTTCGTACGGTAGTCTGACCTTGTATTTAGTACTGATTCTTTTTGCTATACCTGCTTGTCTTTGAGCAAGATCTGGATTTTGCAAAATGTTTGATTGTGCCTCTTTTAGCAAAATTCGGATTCTATCCAGCGCTATTGCTTTTGGATCGTGCTTCATTATATCACTATACAATCATATGACTGCGATATACCTTTTTTAAAATCGACTCATGCAGACAAAAATTCTCAAGGTTAATCCAAAAAATCCTAAATTATCCCAGATAAGGCAAGCTGCCAAAATAATCAGATCTGGCAAGCTAGTTGCATTTCCAACCGAAACTGTATACGGAATAGGTGCAAACGCACTAGACCCTTCTGCAGTAAAGAGAATCTTTGTAGCCAAAGGAAGGCCATCTGACAATCCACTCATAGTACATATTTCCGATATTGCGGATCTGGGAATTTTGGTAGATCATATTCCAGAATCGTCATTTGATGTAATAGACAAGTTTTGGCCAGGACCACTTACCATAGTATTCAAAAAATCAAAAATTGTGCCAAAGATAGTCACAGGTGGACTAGACACTGTAGCAATTAGAATGCCAAAAAACAAGATAGCTAACATGTTGATTGTCGAGGCCGGAACTCCAATTGCTGCGCCATCTGCAAATATCGCAGGCAGGCCCAGTCCAACGACAGCAAAACATGTCATCGATGATCTGTCTGGCAGAATAAGCATGATTCTGGATGGCGGACCTACAAAGATCGGAATAGAGTCCACTGTGATTGATCTTTCCAGAAACACACCAATGTTGCTAAGACCTGGCGGAATAACGCTGGAGCAGCTGCAAAAAGTTCTTGGTAAGGTTGCTATTCATCCTATAATTTACGGCAAAAAAACAAAATCAGCTCATCGCTCCCCTGGAATGAAATACAGGCATTACTCTCCAAGGGCAAAGATAATTCTGATACAGGGAACAAAATCCAAAGTAAACAAAAAGATCTCCCAGCTTGTACAATACTACAAAAATCAAGGCTTGCACATAGGAATACTGAGCATGGAAAAAAATAGTACAAAATCAGACATGACCAGATTCATAGGTAATAATCCGAATAGAATTGCATCTAATCTGTTCAAATCATTCAGAGAATTCGATGATAGAAAAATCGACATTGTTCTTGCCCAAGAAATTAGTCAAAAAGGAATTGGCCTTGGAATAATGAACAGGCTTGGAAAGGCAGCCTACAAAAAGGTTCAACGAGTCGATTCTCCCCTTGTACTTTTCCTTGTATGTTGCCCTACATGTAGTACAGCAGAAAAATCTCTCAAAATCACCCACCTTTAGAGAGTAAGGCTTGTCAGGAATCGGCCCCTGGCAGAAATCGCAGTTCATGTTTAGAATCATGTTTTTTGTTATTTTGGTGGTTTTGGCCTTGATTCCGCCAATTCGCTTTTGGGTTTTTTTCTCCAGTATTGTACTATCAATTATTGGCGATACCGACTTTATCAGACCTACATTGACTAATCGTTCGTATCTGGCTTGCACGGTAGGCGTGCTGATTTTGATCTCTCGCGATATTTGTCGAAACGACTTGCGTCCGTCCTTCATCATGGACTGGATTATTGCAATGTCGATGTCATCAGGCTGAAATGGCATTGTACAAAAATAATTTTTATAATATTTTAGGGTTGCAGGTCAGATTCGCTTGCGCGTTCCTCTGCGGATTCGTTCGCTTCAGGATCTTCTGGCGAATAACCAGTGTCATTAACGTTGGAGTCTGTGGGCTCGGTTGCTTCATTTCCTGTCTCTGCAGATTCATTAGATTCTACAGCTTCGTCAGCTTCAGAATGAGGTTTGCCGCTAAGAACTTCGGTTGCCTCTTTTGCTATTTGCTCTGCGCTTTCCGATCCAGTTTCATTTTTCTCTATTTGTGATAGTTTAGAATCAACGTATAATGCAAGCACGCCGATAATTACTGCAACACAAATTCCTGCAATGATCGCTATCTTGATAGCTTTTTGCATATATTGTGAAAGGAATTATTCCATTTAAGATCTGCATTATATTTAGAAAATCAAAGGTGCGGGGATAGTAGTTGGGTTTGGTGATTTTGCACTTTTCCGTTCTAAATATGGTGTAGGCTCGTTAGATTTTTCGTTAGGAAAAAAAGAGATTATATCATAAATATACAAACCACCCACATATGGTTAGAAAATCCATTCTTGCAATAATTGTTTCAATAATAGCCGTTTCAATAATTGTTATTGCTTTGGTGCAAGATGACAAGATAGGGCTTGCTACTAAAAAAGATCCAATCAAAATAGCATTAAATCAGTGGCCTGGATATGCCGTTTTATTTATTGCACAAGAAAAAGGCTTTTTTGAGAAAAATGGCGTTAATGTAGAATTAATTTTTAATATCGACTATTCAGATTCTCAACAAAAATATCTCAACGGTGAAGTTGACGGCGTATGCCAAGTTTTAGCGGATACTATTATCCAAAATAAAGAATTGCCATCCAAAATCGTGTATGTTATTGACTATTCTACATCTGGGGATGTAATAGTTTCTCCGCTTAGTTCTGTAAATGATCTGAAGGGAAAAGCAGTTGGAGTCGAAGGTATTAACTCTTTTTCTCATTTGTTTTTTATCAAAATACTAGAAAGTCACGGTATGGGTGAGGATGATGTTTTTTTCAAATCTGTTCCAGCACATAATGTCATTAAAGAAATTGAAAGTGGAAATATTGTTGCTGGGCACACATGGGAGCCGACAAGATCTCTAGCTCTATCCAAAAATTACTATTCGCTTGGAACTGCCGCAGAATTTCCGTATCTCGTAACAGATGTCATTACATTCAATAGCAAAGTAATTAATGATAGGCCCAAAGAACTTCATGCCATAGTAATATCACTATCTGAGGCACAAGAATTTATCAAAACAAATCCAGATGAAGCACTTAAAATAATGTCAAAAAACAGTCAAATGCCGTCTGAAACGATGTTCAGTGGAATTAACGCAATACATGTGACTAACATTGATGAAAATCAAAATGTAATTGCAAGTAGCGAAGGATTACTTTATCAGAATGCCAAAATTGTAAGCCAGTTTTACTTTGATAGAGGACAAATCTTATCAATTCCAGCGTATGAGCAAATCATAGAACCGCGATTTGTGAACCAACAATACAAGGATTAATGAAACATGGTTAGAAAATCCATTCTTGCAATAATTGTTTCAATAATAGCCGTTTCAATAATTGTTCTTACTTTGGTGCAAGATGACAAGGTAGGGCTTGCTACTAAAAAAGATCCAATCAAAATTGGCATAACCGTTTGGTCGGGGGATGCTCATGCATTTCTTGCACTGAAAAAAGGTCTATTTGAAAAAAATGATGTGCAGGTAGATCTGTACTTTGCAGATCAATATTCAGAGATAGAACAAAAATATCTTGCAGGAGAGTTGGATGGCATATTTGCTACACTGACTGATGCAATTAATTTCAACATTAATGGAATAAATTCCAAAGTAGTTTATGTCACAGATTATTCCAATGATGCAGACGTGATAGTTGGAAGAGCAGCGTTAATGTCAGATCTGAAAGACAAGACAATAAGTGCAGAGGACACTGACGGTTACTCACGGATTTTTGTCCTCAAGGCTCTTGAAAAATCAGGCTTGTCTGAAAATGATGTTAATTTCGCAGTCATTCCTGCACATGAAGTGCTATCTGCACTAGAAAATGGTCAGATAGATGCAGGACATACTTGGGAGCCTACAAAATCGGACGCCGTCAAAAAAGGATACATGGTTCTTTTTAGTGGCGGACAGATCCCCGGTACAATAACCAGCACTCTAGTATTCAACTCAAAAATTATCGAAGAAAGGCCAGATGATATCATGGCAATCGTAAAATCAATGATTGCGGCGCAAGAATATCGCGATCTCAACTGGAAAGAATCCATGATCATCATGGCCGATGCCGAAGGATTATTAGCATCAGACATTGAATCTGGTTTTGATGGCATGAATTCTCTGGATCTAAAAGAGAATCTATATGCATTTACAAACTCCAACAGCACTGAATCTCTCTACAATTCAGGTAATTTCATAATAGAACATTACAAGAAAAATGGAAAAACAAACATTCCACCTATTGATGATATCATCGAACCAAGATTTATCAATAAACTGACAACATAATCCAAACAGATACACGTGTGATTATTGTCTTATGCTCACAAAGGTACTGAATTGTCAAGACATGCGTTTGATAAATATGAAAATATAGGTTAGCCTACACCACGAAAATTGATTTTTTACTGCGGCATTTCAAAATAAAACGTGGAACCTTTGCCAAGTTCACTTTCAGCCCACATATTCCCGTCATGTAGTCTCACTAACTCATTTGATATGTATAGTCCAAGACCACTTCCGCCTTTTTTCCTTGCCAAAGACGTGTCGGACTGGTAGAATTTCTTAAACAGATTGGCTAACTGCTCTTTGGGCATTCCAATCCCATTATCTTTTATTGAGAAGAGGATTTTGCCACTCTCTTTTTTTACGGATATTGTGATCATGCCGTTGTTATGATTAATGGACTCGATTGCATTTTTAATCAAGTTGTTTAGAATTTGAACCAGTCTGGATTCATCACAGTGGAGAATAATTTTCTCATAGATTAAAGTCTCGTACAGTATAGATTTTTTGTCAAGTGATGGCGTGAAGCTAGTTATGACATTTTTAATTAATTCATTGATGTTTATCTGGGATTTGAAAATCTCTATCTTGTGTAGATCAAGCTTTTGCGTATCAAGTAAATCGTTTATAATTGTGTTCAGCAAGACTGCATTTTTGTGAATTTCATAGATTTCTTCTTTTTGTTCCTCTGAGATATTTTTTAGCTCCATATCAAGCATTTCTGCATATCCCTGAATAGAAACAAGGGGAGTCTTTAATTCATGCGACACCATAGAAATAAACTCTGTTTTCAATTTGCTAATTTGTTCCAAATTTTCTATTTCTGAACGATGTTTGACCTCAGTAACCTTTGATTCTATTTCTTTCTCATGTTTTTCCCTATTTGTATTTCTGATATTTTTACTGATGAAAAAAAGAAATACACTAAACATCAAACCCATGACCAAAATGATATTTGCCACCATGTAGTTTATAGGCGATATTAATCCAGAATATCCATTAAATGACAGAATCCAAGTCCTTCCATAATTGTTGATAAAGATATTTTTAGTAAATATCGGTTTGTCGCTACGTTCTAAAGATCCTGAATCATACAATTCAGTTTCATCAGATACAATGTTGTCAAATATGTGAAGATCCATATCATTCAATTTTTCTGTAATGATGCCTTCGATGAAATCGCCAGCTCGAAATGGTTCATAGACATTACCGATAAGATAGGTATTGCGTTCTTCGGTAGTGTTGTGAGGTTTGCCGTTTTCATATACTGGCAAATACAACAAAAATCCAGCCTGTTTTTTTTCTGTAATCTCTTGTACTAATGTTACCCTACCACTTAGTGCAGGTGCATCTCGATCATGAGAGCGTTCAATTGCATCGCGTCTTATTGGTTCTGAAAACATATCATATCCATATGCCTGCTTGTTTCGCTCATTGACAGGCTCAAGATAGAAAATATACCTGTAATATCCATCCTGATTGATAATGGGGGGTTCCCTGTTAAGCAGCCCAAACATACGTAGTTCATCCATGTCTTTGAGAAACACTTTAGCATCTGGGGTTCGTTTTTGAAATCCTACTCCCTGAATTCCGGGGAATCGTTCTTGGATCTTCTGTGTTTCAATAAATTGTCTCCATTCCTCACGTTCAACAGTTTTAGACGCTGCAAATAATCCTCTTGCAGCTTGTAATACCTCTCCGTAGTGAGCCATACGCTTCTCAATTTTATCAACAATGCGATATGCATCTTTTTCAAATTCAGCTTGTGCAGATGTATAGACGTAATCATTATACAGATTCCACATAATAATTACAGACACAATAGAAATCGACAAAACAATCCAGGGCAAAAGATCAACCTTTACTCTTTCATTATACAACGAAAGTTTGTTGGAACTGTCATTGATCATAGAGCTTAATTCTGTCTTCTTTTTTGTCAGATAATCGGTTTGAATTTTTGTGATGGGTGAAACAACTTGATTGTATGTACCAAATATGAGAAAAATATAGCTGAAATAAAAGAATGATTCCCAGATGTAACCGGTATAGTATGATCCAAGATTTTGTGCATAAAAAAATGCAACATCTGCAACAAACAACGTAGCAATTCCAAAAAACAACAACAATGATGCAGAACCAAGGCGCCTTCTATGAGACAATACAACACCAAACGATGCAGGAATGATGATTACTGTGTCAACAATAGGATACATTGATCCAAGAATACCTTCAAAAATATTCTTATGTGGAATTACTTCAAAACCAAAAAACAAAACAATTGCAAGAATACTAATTGGCAAGATTACAAATAAAGCGATATCATTTTTTGTTATGGATATCCTTGTAACGTGTAAATATTCAAGAAAAAATATCAGAAGAAACGGATAGCGAGCCAAATAAAAAGCGTCAGCAAGAGATGGGTATGGATCTGCTTTCAGGTATATTTCATTATATGTCCATATCATCTGTGCAATGAACGACAGTGCTGCAAACATACCAATCATGCTATACATAATGGGAGTTGTAGATCTTGTTAGCGATTTTTTCAATTTCAGCATTGTTACAAATAAGAACAAGCCAACAATTGGAAAATATACATAATTGCCAAAAAGTCCAGCCAGATCCGTGCCACCAATGTTTACGAGTATGGATAACGCGGTGATTCCGATTATGAATGGAATGACATTTTTTGGACTAAGAACGAAACGCGGCAAAAAACGAAACAAAATTTGTCAGCTCACCCGTGGTAATGCGATCATGTTTTGAAATTGCCAAGATGGTGAAGACACAAGTAGAATTTGTTCCTTTTTTGTCAAAAACATCATCTTGTTTGATCCGTTCGTATTCTCTGTTCGAGCTGCTGGTTGATTTTCTCTAAATGATTAACATTTTCAGACAGTAATTTTACAATTTCAAAAAGGGCATTTTCTTCTTGGGCAAATTCTCGCTTTATTTTGTCTTCTTCCATTGCCTGATTGAGTTTTGTGATAATGTCGGAATAAAATGAAAATACACCCAACAGATGTTGTTTTAGCAGATTTACATTATTGAATTCGAATTTTAGGGTTGATTTTTCAATTTCAGCGTCTGCCAATTTTGCTGATAGAACATCCATTATATCGTTTAGTATGTAGTTTTCCTGCTGAACCTCTAAAATTATGGTTTTATGATTCATTTCTCACAAGTATGCACGTCTGAATCAAGTTTGTAAATGGATACAAGTGCAGCACGATCGCATTCAGAAATGTACGGCATTGCCGTAGTTATTGTAGGATACATTAGATCTGCAGGATCAGTTGAATGACCAAGTCCTAGTGCATGGCCAAACTCATGTCTTGTTATGGTGTTGATAGCTTGTTCTGATATTTCGTGAGCATTAAAAATTGTAATGTTGGACTGTAATACCTCGCCATCTTTTGTGGTTGATTCCGTCCAGCCCGAATAGCCGTCCATGTTTTTGGTTCTAATTAGAGATATTATGATGTCTGCATCATGCATTGAATTAACAAAAGTCGTTGAAAGATGCAAATCGTCTTCTAGTATTCTTTCCCATCCAAAGTAAAAGGTTGATTTTTCTCCAGACGGAGCCTTGTGTGTTATGGTATCGTCTATTTGTATGGTTTCCATTGAGGAAATTGCGTCCTTTACTTGCTGAATTTTTTCGTCGGATACACCGGCAGGATTTTGAATGTATACTCTAAATGATGATCCTTCTGGTTTGTTCCATTTTTGTGCACCATACACTTGATCTCCCTTGAGATCATAAGTAAAGTATCCAGTTTTCGGCTCATTTGGTTTTTCATAACGATCAAGGATTACAAACGTTGAAACTAACAAAACCACAAACACAGATACAATTATTGTGTGACGGATATGATGGTTTTTTGATAATTTTTGTTCTATTATTCCATTGAGAATCTTGTTTTGCTGTTCTGTTTCGTTTAGATGGTGTTTACTTTCTTTGATTTTATTATCAAGATCTATGACGCTGAACTCTAAACTTCTCTTGTCAGACTCTAGGATTTTGTTTATTTCATCAAAAAGCAGGTTCTCTTGCTTGATTTCCCTCATCAGATGAATCAAATGCATGATTATCTGACAAGATTCTCCATAAGAGAGTCCAGCTTTATTGGTTTTCTCAACAATGCTCTTGCTCCCATCTGAAGGATGTTCTTTTCCTCATCACTTGAAATGTTTGATGCGGTTAAAATTATGATCTTTTGCTGATCTATTTTCTCATTTTTCTTTAATGTTTGAAGAAAATCAATTCCAGTAAAACCAGGCATTGCCAAATCCAGGATTATGGCATCGAATTTATCCTTGTCAATGATAGACAGTGCTTCTTTTGCATCGTTAATACTGACACATTCATGCTCTTTTAATTTTAGAAATCTGTCTAGTAGTTTTGTAATATTTTCATTGTCATCTACTACAAGAATTCTCATTTCTGATAATTGAGAAAGTTTGTTAATATAGTATTGGTAGAAATCTCAGACTTGGTATCATATTATTAAGTTTTTAATGTTATGCTGACTGTGGTGCCTTGACCTTCACTGTGGATGGAAATTGTGCCGTTATGGGCCTCAACTATTTGTTTACAGAAAAATAATCCAACGCCTAGTCCTGACTTTTCTCTTGTATTGGATTGGTCTATTTGATAAAGCTTTGAAAACAATCCCGTAATCTTGTTTTTTGGAATTCCGCATCCGTTGTCAGATATCTTAATCTGGGTTTTGCCGTCTAATTGTTCAACGGATAACATAATGTTACCTCCTTTTGGTACTGCGACAATCGAGTTTTTGATTATCTCAACTAACATGCGCTTCATAAGATCATGATCACAGGTAATAAAATGCCTCTTGGCAGGAACTGAGAATGTTATGTTTTTCTCATTTATTTGATCCTCAAGTTGTTTTCTTGCATCCTCCATTATTGAAACAATGTCGCATTTTTCTAATTTTGGAGACAATAATCCTGTCTCAATTTTTTTTGAATCAATGGAGGATTGGATGATTTGTTCAAGAGTCGAGACATTTTGGCAGATCGTACTTAACTTTGCCATCTGATCTTGGTTGATTGAGCCAAACTTTCCATCAAGGATCATTTTTGAATACGCCTTAATCGGTGCCAGCGGCGTTCGCAGTTCATGAGACACGATTGAAAAAATACTCTCAATGGATTTTTGATTATTGTCCAGTATGAAACTATTGATTTGTTCTAGCAACATGTTTTGTTGTTTTAGTTCATTTTTTTCATGGTTTTGGGGCAAATTTTGAAATTTTTTGACTGCATCTTCCAAAAGAGCATTTATTGCCTCAAGCAGGAGATTTTGCTGTTCTACCTCACGTTGTTTTTCTGCGACAATGTTCATAGCAAAAAGGCATCGTTGGACTTGTTTGTTTTTATTAAAACGGATATTCTGTTGCCATCTATGTCGATTTTCATGTTTTGGATTAACGCCAAAAGTTTTGATGCGGTTTTTTTCTGGGTTTTGTCATAGCCAACTCGCAAGAGTAGGCCATCTGAAATTAGCTCGTCTATTTCTCGATATGTACTTGATATGGGCAAGTTTGTCTTTTCAATGATTTGTGATGCGGTCAGTGCATTCTCTGCTGTGCACATTAACACCTGTCTTTTTATGTCGTTTCCATATGCTTGCATAATTCGATAGACGGTTTTTCTGTGGTTTATGATCAGCCAACGCTCACTTAGCTCGATGAATTCCTTTTCTTTGAATAGTCGAGTTATTTCATCGGCCAAGATCTCCTCTTGTGCCTTTTCCAGTATCTGACTTGCCTGCAACAACATGACGTGAAATAATGCTTGCGTTGCCCTATTTAACCTATCAGTGAAATGATTCCAATCAGCACCTAAAAGACTCGATCTGGGCTTTATTACTCTCTAATTTTTTGAACATTGCTTCTGCTTTCAGATATTCTATTTCCGAGTTAACTGTATGTGGGATTTGCTCGTACTCCATACGAAGTTCTTTGAATTTTCTTTGGAGTGATTCGTATTCCATCATTTTTTGATCAGAGCAATTTGCCAAGTTTTTAAAAAATTCAGATCCTTCTTTTGCAGTATGGCATTCATTATCAGATGAGCCTGTGTATCCGCCCTCAGAGAGTCCTAAAAAAACACAATATCCGCCATAGCAGGCAAAACCGCCCGATGTATGATCATAATATAGGAGATTATACCTATGCCCGGTGCTTTTCATCCACGCATCAACGATATCTGTTATCGGCGGATCTGCTAGTTCATCATACTGATATAGTATTGCGTTTTCGATTAGGGATTCATTTTGATCAAAGCCGAATTTTGATTTTAGATTACTTGAACATGTTCCAGTGTAAGGATTTTTGTGATCCAGATAACCATACTGGTACATGTCCTTTACTCTTGCAAGCGCAAGTTCGTCTATTTTAGAATCGTGTGATAGTTGATTTTTTCCGTGTTGCATCTGCAAGACAACACTCTCAGAATAGGATTGTAGTTTTCTATCAAAATGGTTTTGTTTTTGAAGATTAGATAATTTTTGCTCATAAACAATCACAATAACACACGATGAAATCAGAATCAAGGCAGATATAGTAACTATCGTTTTGAATTGGATGTTATTTATGACAATGTATACGATAACAATTGTCGAATGCAGACAAATTTACTTTGCATATATCAAATGCTGAGAATTAGAATTATGTGCTTGTTCTCAATTTTGAGAAATACTAATCAAAGTTTTTGCTTAAATGATTAAATTTTAAAAACTTTTTATTATTAAGATATTCCTGCAATACGAATGACAGAAAAACGGAAAACTATGCAAAGAATAACAATAGTGCTTGATGAAAAAATACTTTTGAAGTTAAGACAGACTCAAGCAAGAAAAATCATAAAAACCAACAAGGCAGTAAGCTTATCATCTATAATAAATGAGACATTAGAAAGAGGTATAGAGTACTAGAGACAAATAATATTTTACATTTATATGAAAACATAATAATGTGCGTCTACTGTCCTACTCTTCTTTTTCCATCATCAGTTGAATACCATACTCAAAAGCATGTGAGCGATTTGCAAATCTACGTTTTTTAATTTGGGTATCGATCCAC
>RHCX01000035.1 GCA_010028495.1 Nitrososphaeria archaeon
GTGAAAAGGATTCTAGTATTGGGCGGAGGATTTGCCGGAGTGGAATGTGTCCAGAAGCTAGAGTCATACTTTGGACGTAATTCTGATGTCAAAATAGAGATGGTATCGGAAGACAACTTCCTGTTGTTTACACCAATGCTTCCACAGGTAGCATCTGGAATGATTGAGACCCGTCACATCGTTATCCCAATTAGGACAATGATCAAAAATACCACATTTTACGAGGGCAAGGTCAAAAACATTGACCCGTACGGAAAACGTGTTACGCTGTATGGAACAAACGAAAAGCGCGGAACATCACTGAATTATGATTACTTGGTAGTGGCACTTGGAAGTCAGACCAACTTTTTTGGAAATGTCGAAATTGAAAACCATGCATATACAATGAAGACGCTAAACGACGCAGTTGTTTTGCGAAACAGAATCATAGACATGTTAGAGCAGGCCGACAATGAAAAAGATCCGATACTAAAACAATCACTGCTGACATTTGTTGTTGTCGGAGCTGGATTTGCTGGAATTGAGACAGCTGGCGAAATTCACGACTTTTTACTTGATGCAAAAAAATACTATCCAACTATTACAGAAGACGACATCAAGGTAATAATTCTGGAAGGCCTACCTATTGTGCTTCCAGGATTTTCTGAAAAGCTTGCCAAATTCACCAAGGATAAGCTCATCCAGAGAGGAATTGACATTAGACTGAACACGCAGGTTGTGACATTTGACGGATCCGAAGTAATTACAAAGGAAGCAGTTGATCCTTCCAAAGTACCGGCCAAGGCTCCGCACATGATTGCAATTGAGACAAAAACACTGATCTGGACTGCGGGAGTCACACCTGTTGACACAATTAAAAATTCAATGTTCAAAACCGACAAGGGAAAAATTATAGTAAATGAAAACTTGCAGGTACCGCAATTTCCAGAAGTTTTTGTTATTGGTGATTGCAGTCTTACGATAGATCCAATCACAAAAAAACCGTATCCGCCAACTGCACAAAACGCCGAGGCGGAAGCAAAGATTGCTGCGTATAACCTACATGCAGAAATCAATGGAAAAGAAAAACGCAAACTCGATTATGTTTCCAAAGGGCAAATGGCAATCATTGGAAAAAGAACGGCAATTGCATCCGTATCTGGAATGAACATAGCTGGTATTGGCGCTTGGTGGATTTGGAGAGCAGTCTATCTGAAAAAAATTCCAAAGTTGAACAAAAGACTCAGAATTCTGCTTGACTGGACTGCGGATCTTTTGTTTGATAGAGATATTTCTCGATTAAAGATTCTCAGAAAGGACCAGCCAATTGATTACAAGGAACTAGACGAAGTAGACGACGTTTGGTAAAAAGGGAAATCCCCCACTTAGCCTTAGAAATATGACGTAACTAGATTATGTTGTAAGTTATGATGTTCTCTTTCTAATCTATTCAAAGTTTATCGCCCTCTCTTTGATGATGTAGTCTGTCCTTTTCGTGAATGAATTCTTTACCACAATCTGAGCATTTGACTATTGCATGATGGTGAACGTGTCTGGCATGATGAATTAGTTCATCATAGGACGAAAATTTTTCATTGCACTGATCACATTTGTTCTTGTTTCTGTGTAAGAAATCCACAAAATACTTTCTTTTTCTGAACTATTAAGGATTGTCTGAATTATCAAAGATTGAATTATCAATCAGATGATCTTATAATTTCAAAATAATTTGATGCTAAAAGGACACGAAAATCGTTTGTTATCTCTCACAGCCAATTCTGTCATGATCTTGGTCAAATCCATGCCTGTCTGGTTGCAATACCAGGAAGTTGTGATATGGGATTTGATTACAGTCCAAATCTGCTGAATATGACGAGATGCAAAAGTCAGGATATGATGGATCACAATATTGAATGCTGGGTTGTGAAGCGTGACCGTTCATTACAATCCAGATTATAGTTACAACTCCTCCCAATGTAATTCCTATTCCAAGTTTTTTCAATCAAAAATAATTGCAATTTCTGTTTGATTAGCACTTTGGGCAAAATATGAAAGGCATGATGTGTGCAAATTAGCTCTGCCTTAATTATTTTAGCACGATTTTCAAAATTGTCTGGCAAAGTTAACCTGTAACAATGCTTCTGTATGTCTAAACACTTATGTTGATAATTCCGGCAGACACAAACATGGGACTAAAAGAAAAACTGCGCAAATTTTGCGTAATGAAAAGCGTCAGAGATAAGGCAAAAGAATCTGACGACGAAAAAAACTAGTTATCTGTAACGAGACTTTACTTTTTGCTCATGCTCTTCTCTTGCATGATGTAATCTATCTTTTTCATGTATGAACTCTTTTCCACAACCAGTGCATTTTACAATGGTTCGCTTGTGCGCATGTCTTGCATGTGCAATTAGTTCTGCATAGCTTCCCAAGTCCTGCTTACAATCCTCACAAGTGTTCTTTTTTAGACTGAAAAACTTCAATCTGCTATACTATGTGAATAAAGTATAAAAAAAGTTCTAAGCTGATCGCCTAGTTCTTCTTTGGTTTTGTCTTTTTTACTGGTTTTTTGACTTCTTTGACCTTCTTTGGCTCTGCCTTTTTCGCTTGTTTTTCGCTAGTTTTCTTTACTGGTTCGTCATCTGCTTTTTTTGTCGGCTCTGGAGTTGGTGTTGCAACTGGTGCTGGCTCTGCCTTTACTGACGGATCAAATGATACAATGGTAGTTCCAATGTTTACATCAGAAGATCCATACTGTGCAGCGACATTGTAAGTTCCTTTTTTCCAAGTTGAAGTATCTGTGATACTATAGGTGTAGGTGCCGTCTGGATTTACTGGAACTGTTTTTAGTACCATGATGTTGCTTGCGCCATCTCGAACAATTATTGAAAGCTTGCGTCCTTCTTCGTAGGGAGTTGCCTGGCCTGATAATTCAATTGATTCACCTGCGCCATAGCTTTTCTTGTTTGCAGTGACTGTGGTTGTGAACTTGTTGGCAGTTGGTGTCGCTGCGTAATATGCATGGCTTGCATGGGGTGTAATCAGCAAAGCTAACCCTAGAATAGAAAATGTGGCAAATTTTGCAAATTTATTCATGAATAGAATGGGTGAAATTTTTGATAAAAACGTTTGTTGAAATTCTAGTTGTGTCCATGAATAGCATTGAGCCTGCAAGACATCCGTGGTCAGGTATTATGCGATGATTATATTCTGAATTATTATTCAGTCGATTCCAGCTTTTACAAAATAAGGCCAAAATGTGTCGTGATTCCAAAAAATGTCTCCGATGTGATACAATGTGTGAAATTTGCAAGAAAAAGCAAAATCTCTGTTACTGCCCGTGGTGGAGGAACAGGCCTTGTAGGAAGTGCGCTAAATTCCGGAATTATAATGGATTTGAAAAATTTTGATAAAATCAAGCTTGCAAAAAATTACGTTACTGTGCAGCCTGGCGTAAGAAAAGGCAAGCTTGATCAAGTCTTGGCAAAAAAAGGAAAGTTTCTTGGGCCAAACCCGTCTGTTGGGCCATACTGTACCATAGGCGGCATGATTGGGACTAATGCAAGCGGAACACGCTCTCTGAAATACGGAAGCATGATTGACAATCTTTTGGCAGTGACCGTAGTTGTCACAAATTATCCAAATGTATCCAAGAATTCCTGCGGGTACAGGCTAGACAGGGTTAAGGATCCAAAAAACATTCACAAAATCATTGCAGGCTCGGAAGGTACGCTAGGAATTGTGGTATCTGCCAAGCTCAGAATATACAACATTCCGAAGAAAAAGACACTGCTTGTTGTAGGATATAATTCTCCAAAATTAGCTTTGCACAACTGCCAAAAAATTATCCAACTAGAGCCTTCTGCAGTTGAATACATTGATGATTACACCATGAGAAATTTTGGCAAAAAATTCCCAAAGAGTATCAAATGTCTTTTGTTTGTGGAATTTGATGGCAATATCCAATACAGCGTCAAGCAGTTTAGGAAAATCTCCGATGGTACAATCTTGTACAAGACAGCAAAAAATGACACGATATCAAAATGGTGGGCTTTGCGAAATGCTTCACTGCATTACAGTCTCAAGAATCTGCTTGCAAAGCAGACAACCTCTCATATTATTGAGGATGCAACATTGCCTGTTGAAAAGCTGGAGCAAATCCTGCCTGTATTATCAAAACTGAAAAGAAAATTCAATCCCGTCTTTGTAATGTATGGCCATACCGGAAACGGAAACCTACACGTTCGGGTTTCTGTTTCAAAAAATAAGGACAATGTGGATAAAATCGCAAAAGAGTTTTTCGCCGAGATAATTCGACTGGGAGGAACCATAACAGGCGAGCACGGTGATGGAATTGCTCGAACGAAATTTGTCAAGATGCAGTATGGCTCTAAAACATACTCGTTATTTTCCAAGCTAAAACGCGAGTTTGATCCAGATCATATTTTGAATCCAGGCAAAATTATATCGTAATTATTTCCAGAAACCAAAGATTCCTGCAAATATAGTTCCAATGTTTTCCAACACTCCTGGTTTTGGAGCATCAAAGCTTGCCTTGTCATAGTTTACCTTGGCCGAGCCTATCTTTGGTATTGAATCATCTAAATTTACAGAAACCGATTCCTTTGCAGCCTGAATTTTTGCATATTGGGCAAACTCTTCTTTTGCTTTTTGCAGGTTTTGTCTTGCGAGCTGGTTTTCTCTGTCTTGGTCTAGTATTTTGTTGTAGATTGTAATTGCCTGCTCTAGGTTTCCTGTCTCTGCAAGGACATTTGCCTTGTTGTTTAGCGCGGAAATATAATTAGGATCTTTTTTTAGCGCCAAATTGTAATTTTGTAAAGCATCATCAAATTTTCCTTGCTTTGATAATGCAGATCCTAGGTTGGTCAGAATTTCTGGATTGTACGGGTCTTTAGCTAATGCGCGCTCAAAATATGATACTGCTTGATCGTAATTGCACAATCGAATCAGTGTATGAAGAGCCGTCGCAGTCTAGAGTTATTTTGTTTAATACTTCGCCTATCTCTTTTTCTTTTGGAGTCAGGTCTGGCTCATTTTGTGTTGTTGGTTTTGAATTTTGTATTACTGGTATAGGTTGCGGTGTATCTTGTGGTATGGATTGTTTTGTTGGCACTATTGCTGGCTGAGAGATCTGAGCTGATTTTTGTATTTTAGGAATTACCTTTGTAGTATCTGCAGGTTTTGGTGCATCTACAGGTGTAGGATTTAGAATGATTTGTGGCGGCGGAGTAATCGGAGGAGCTGGAATGTTATCATTAGGTATAGTTTTTGCAAGTGGCTGATCTGCAAATCCAAATGTAGTTGTAATCTTTGATGTTCCATAATTTGCCTTAATTGTATAAGTGCCAGTTTTTTTGAAATTGATGCCGCTTTTTGCCAAAAACGATACTTCGAATTCCTGGTCAGAGTTTATCTTTGGCGTGTAAAATCCCGCAGGGAAATTGTCAGGATCAAAAATTCCAATCAGTATGGTAGGCTCATCAATGTCTGATACCAGGCCGGAAATTGTGACAAAATCATTGTCGTGGTATGTGCCTTTGTCGGTAGTAACTAGCAAAACCTCCGGCGCAGAGCCTGGCTGGGATATTGGCGTTGGCGCTTGTTTTGGAGCTCCAACCACCTCAAAGAACAGATCATCTGTTTGGTCACCATACTGGAATTCTATTAGATACAGACCTGACTGATCATAAGATGGGGAATCGAGTGATACAATTTTGGTAAAGGTATCGTCTGGTTCCAACTCTACATTATATGCACCAACAACATCGTTTTCAGGATCGTAAATCTTGATTGTAATCTGCGGCAATCCATCATTCATCACAAAACCGGAGATCTCCATGTCTTGGCCTGTACTATATTGGTCCTTGTCTGTTTGAGCTATGAGCCATTCCTGATCTGCAAAGGCAGGAACAGCTGCAAATAAACACAATACTCCTATGAGCAACGTCTCCCTTTTGATGCCCAATTCGAATTTGCGCGCGCTGATTTTGTATTTAACGAATTAGTAGAAATCATACCAGCGCCTTTTATGCAACCAAAGAGGATCATTTTTTGTTGCATTATGGAAGATATGTGCTAGGGACGATAATCGATCATAATACTTATTGTGAACAAAAAACAATTGATGTTACTTGAAGCAGATTCTTGTGTTTGCACTTAGCGTTATAGTTTGCACAATATTTGTTCCCCATGATGCATTTGCAAAATCATTCTCGATAACATTGCATGAATCAATGGACATGTCAACTGATAACAAAAAGCCCAAAGACACAGGCTCTAAAAGCGCCAAAAAAGATGTCAGGCTTGACAAAAAAGAGCCAAAAAAGACTGATTCAAAGAAGGTAAAAAAACTGACAAAATCCAAGGGAAAAATGCTGTTAAAGACAAAACAAAATTGATTATAAAAAATTAAAAAATTTAACCAAAAAAGCGTCTATGGCTTGATTCCTTGCGCTAGTCTTTGTTTTTTGATAGTTGTTGCTCTGTGTTTCATTGCTTTTTGCATCTTGCCGATGCTTTTGTTGTCAGATTTTTTTGTAGTGTCGTCTTTTTGTCTTTTTTCGCTTGCTTTCATTTTGTCGTCTTCCATTTTCTTGTCAGTGGATGATGTCTCGTTCTTGTATGAGATAGCGAACGCTTCGCCTGAATGAGCCAAAACTCCTGCAGCTAAGACAAAGACTGCTAGCAGTCCTAGTGTTGATTTGTTCATGATACTAGAATAGTTTCGTACAATAAAAGACTCGATTAACTATGTTATGCAAGTCAGGCTCGACAAACTAAGAAATATCTTTGCATTTCAGACAAAACAGTTGAAAATCAGACGCGCCAAAAATAAAGACAAGCAACAGATTCTTCCATTTTGCACTCACACGTTTAGCTGGGGTGACTATATTGATCGAGTTTGGGACAAGTGGATTGCAGAAAAAAATCTACTAACACTAGAAGAAAAAGAAAAAGCAGTTGGCATATGCAATGTTGGAATATCTCCAAATCAAATCTGGATTGAAGGAATTCGAATTAATCCAAAATATAGAAGAAAAGGCTATGCAAGCAAGCTGATAATTGCCGCAGAAAAAATTGCAAAACGAAAAAAACTGCATTATTCTCGCATGATAATAGCTAATAACAACAAGAGATCTCTATCCATGGCAAAAAAGCTAGGATACCGTATAGAAGACAAATGGTGGATGTACAATTTGTCCCCAAAAAGGCAAAAAACTAGCGCAAAACTTGCAACTAGTGCTCAAAACCTGCAATCATTAATCAAATCCGATACGTACTGCGAATCCTGGAACTGGCTAATTCTGGACAAAAAAGCACTGAGCAAGCTGATAAAGGCAGGCCGTGTTATAGTACATTCCAAAAATTCCAAGCCGCAAGCAATGGGAATATGGAACAAGACATCGCGACTGGACGACGATGTAATGCAGCTTGGCTATCTATCTGGAACAAAAACGGGCATCAAAGAAATTGTACAGTTCATGCAAAACAAGGGATTTGAGGAAAAATCCGACAGAATCCAGCTTTTAGTACAAGATGCAATAAAGCTGAGCATCACAGGCCTAGATAGACGAATGCTGTTTTGTTTGGTCAAAAAAGAGATCAGATTTAATTAATTCAGAGACGATCTGGTATCATGCCGGAAGAAAAAAAGAAGCTCAGTACAACCAAAGATGATTATGACAAGGCTGTAACATCTGATGATCCAACAAAATCTGAAATCGATCTGCAAAACTTGGCAAAAGAAGCCATAAAGAAATTCAAATCACTATGAATCCAGAGTGGATTGTTACTGGAATCATACTCTTAGGTGGAATGACTGCAGGCGGAATCAGTCTGTATCTGAAGAAAAGAAGAGAAGCTAAACTAGAATCTGATACTCAAAGCTAGTTTTTTGGAATTCCTTCACATGCATCCATGAACCATTTTGGCAAATCATTTCTCTGGTGGTATATCATGCGTTCTGCCTTTGTATCCAAAACATAGGTCATTGCGCTGTCGCTAACATGCCGAATACTTCTGCCGGCCATCTGCAACAAGCGGAATGCTGATTTCAAATAATATCTTCGATGGTCTGGCTCAGAATCATAGATCTTTTTCATTCGCAGATCATCAACAGTTGGATAGTATGGAGCTTTGACAATAATCTGGAACCTACTGTCGTCATCTGGCAGATTCACGCCTGATTCTAATCCTGGTGATATCAAAACCGAGTTTGGCGTGCCTCGATGCGAATCAATTGCATTTGCCTTGTCCTGGCCTCGCTCCAATGGGAACAATCTAGGTCTGAATTCTGGCGAAATTTTTTCCATAATGTAATCCAGCTGTGAATAACTAGTAAGCAAAATTATCCCTCGCTGATTCGGGCGAATCTTCAAGATAGCTTCTATCTGAGATATTATTTTGTCAGGAAGAACATTTTCTGATGTGGCTTCAACATATTCTGTTTTGAGAAATACCACCTTTCTGTTTTCTACCGGTATGTTAGAGTCTTCATTGATGAAATAGACCTCATCCTTGTTAAATCCAGTTTCCTTGCAGAACAATTCCAAATTGATAGTGGCTGACATGTACAATGACAAGTCAAAGCCTGAGCTCATCTCTTCCATAAACCAGTTCAGATGCCACGGTTTGATAGTAACCTCATCAAAATTACGATTGCGAGTATCTTGGGATTTTGACTGGATATCAGTAATGATGTAATTCTGGTCAGCCGATTCCAATCCCTTTTGCAAAATCTTCATTTTTGTAGTATAGTTCTTCAAATCATTTAACACAAAGTGATTGATGAATTTGTGGTCAAATTTACAATCGACATGGTCTTTGCATTTTAGAAATTCCTTTGTTCTGATGTAATCACGGATTTTGTTACAATCCAAACAGCTTGACTGTAACTTGATTCCGTGTTTTATACAGTGTACATGTTTTTTGATGTGCTCTTCTGACTGCAAAAACAGCGAATGTTCTGCGCACTGCTTTATTGTCGGCTCGCGTTTTTTGAAGGCTTCAGAAAATGAATTGACGTATTGTTTTATTGTACCAAGGCTGGAATTTGTGGAAAACTTGGGCATTTCCACGCCTAGCATCTCTCCATAAAATCCCGATAAACTGGTTGCTAGCTGATTTGCTAGCTCTTCATCCAATTCATGTGCCTCATCACAGACTAGGAGCTTTCTTTGCGGCATTTCCTCGCCTGATAGCAAATGCGAAAGATATGATGCATAAGAATATGCAACAAAACTTGCCTTTTTGCCGATTTCTATCTGATCATAATAAGGACATTTTCTTGGCATGTCTTGGCCGATTATTTTTTCAGCAATAGTTCCTTTTTTGAGAATGTTATACAATTCCGGCTCTGGCTTGAAGGTGCAGTCATTACAATATCCGTGGGTACAGTCAAAGACCTTGTTTGTCTGCTCGCAGAGAAATCTCTTTTTTCCTCGTACTGTGTTGAAAAAGCCAAACTCATTTCGATACTGATCTTGTAATAATACTGTTGAAGTCAGAATAGTTGCAGATCTAAGGTATAGTGATAATGCGATAGCGATCCAGCTTTTACCTGTTCCAGTTGGCGCTGATAAGAGAATCTTCTTGTAGCCTTTTTCTATCGCAAATTGAATTTTTTTGATTATTTCATATTGTTTTGGGGTTGGCTCTTTTCCGGCAAACTGCCCTACCAGCTCCAGTGCTTCGACCAAGGAAATGGGTTCTCGAGGGTTTTTGAGATTGATTTCTGGATAACTGGAGCGCATTCTGCGTCCTAGGGCGTCAAATTGCAACATCTTACCCCTAGATGGAGTGGTTATAATTGTAGGATAGTAACGAAAGCTAGCTAGCTATTGGTTAGCTACACTTCGATCATATTGTTGATTATGTTATACATTGTAGAAAAACCATGAAAGCAAAATTTGCTACCTCATGTTCAGCATGCGGGGATAAAATAGCACCTGGAAAGGAAATCTCAAAAAACGAGTCAGGAAAATGGGTCCACAAGCACTGTGCACCAGAAATAGAGCTACTCTAAGTCGTGACTTAGTATCAAAACCTCTCTTGATTTCTTGTTTATTGACATACCATATTTCCAATCTGGGCATAGTATTTTGTAATCTGAATATAGATCGTGAATTTCTTTAGAATTGTTATACGATAGAATCCAGCTATCTCTTTTTTTGAGAATCATTGCTAATCCTTGGTGATCAAAGTTCTTGTGCAGGTCTCCTTTTCTTCCGTAAAGCTTGCTTTGGATTAGGTATGGTGGGTCTAGGTAAAGCAGGGCATTTTTGTGCCTAGGAATGGATTTTTTGAAATCCATCTGTTGTACTGTGAGATTTTTGATTCTAAATGATTGTATTTTATCAATTGATAATTTTGTAAATCTTGGATTGTTGTCTTTTCCTCCAGTTGCCATTCCACCGGATAACGTAGAACCTGAAAATGAAGTTCTGTTGAGGACAAAAAATACGGTTGCACGCTCTAACTTACTTTTTGATTCTAATTGGATTTTTTGTAGTTTGTAAAATTCTTCTTTTTTTAATGGATGATATTTTTGTACATTAGCTGCAAGTTTTTTTGGATTCTTTAGCAATATCTGCCAAAAATCAACCAACGGCCCAAAGCTATCATAGCCATAAATACGGATTCCGTTTTGCGCACAATGAATCTCTAATGATCCGCCACCAAAAAATGGCGAACAGATCTGTTTTGTGTCTTGAGGTATGTATTTTGATATAATTTTGACTGCGCGAGATTTGCCGCCAGGATAACGTAAAGGAGATTTTACAATCATACTAAATCATTTTATTTGCTAATCCAGTATATCATTTACCTTGATAGAGAATGAAAACACTTGGACAAATGCAGTCAAAACCAACTCTCAAGACGAATTCCACAAAAAATTCGATTCTGCCCTGGAATCTCTAAAATCAGAATTTGGCAAAATCTATCCTCTAATAATTAACGGCAAAGAAGTACAAGCAGAAAAAACATTTGATGTACGATCGCCATCTGATACCAGAATTATCCTAGCTAAATTCCCGCTAGCAACAAAAGAGCAAACTCTGCAGGCAATACAATCAGCAAAACGGGCATTTTCAGAATGGAGCGCAATCCCATACCAGAATAGAGCCAAAATATTCCGCGAAGTGGCAGCCCAGTTTTCCCAAGAAAAATTCACACTAGCTGCTATAGTAAGCCTGGAAAACGGAAAAAACAGGCTTGAAGCAATGGGAGAATTAGACGAAACAATTGATTTCTTACGATTTTACGCAGATCAGCTGGAAGCTCATCAAGGATTTGTCAATGCAACAAAAAATGCTAGTCCAAATGAAAAAACCACATCCGTTCTAAAACCATACGGTGTCTGGGGAATTATTTCACCATTCAACTTTCCATCAGCAATTGCAATTGGAATGAGCAGCGGGGCACTAATCACAGGAAACTCTGTAGTGCTCAAGCCAGCAAGCGACACGCCCTGGTCTGCATTCAGATTTGCAAGTGCAATTTACAAAAAAATACCTACAGGCGCAATCAACTTTGTAACAGGCCAGGGAAGTATAGTAGGCCAAACAATAGTTGAATCAAAAGATGTCTCAGGAATTGCATTTACTGGATCTAAAGAAGTAGGCCTGGCAGGATTTAGGACATTTACTAATCAATCACCAAAGCCGTTCATTTCTGAAATGGGCGGCAAAAATCCAGTTATAGTAACTGAATCAGCTGATTTGGAAAAGGCAACAGATGGTGTACTCCGTGCAGCATTTGGTTATGGCGGACAAAAATGCAGCGCATGCTCTAGAGTATACGTGCAAAAACAGATTGCACCAAAATTCCTAGAAAAACTAGTATCAAAGACACAAAATCTCAAAATTGGTCTACCATGGGAAAAGGACACGTATCTGGGACCAATAATCAACGACTCTGCAAGAAAAAAATTTGAATCCGCAGTGGAGCTGGCAAAAAAAGACGGCAAGATTGTTTTTGGTGGGGAGATCCTACACGAAGGAATGTACCAAAACGGCTACTATGTCAAGCCTACAATAGTGGCTAATCTGCCTAAAGACCACAAGCTGATCAAAGAAGAACTGTTTTTGCCATTTTTATGCGTGCAGGAATTTGAAAAGTTTGATGATGCAATTCAGCAGGCAAATGATTCCGAATATGGCTTGACTGCAGGAATATTTTCGCAAGACAAATCGGAAGTGGATAAATTTTTCTCAAAAATAGAAGCAGGCGTCACATACGCAAATAGAGCACAATCGGCTACTACTGGCGCAATGGTTCAGGCGCAGCCTTTTGTTGGATGGAAAAATTCTGGCATATCAGGAAAAGGTGCAGGCGGTGCGTATTATTTGACACAATTTTTGCGAGAGCAAACGCAGACGATTTGCAACGAGTAACTCTATCTTTTCAAATATTTTCTAATTTTTAGAATAACAATTGCTGGTGCAACAAAGTACATTCCTACATTCAGCAGTATAACACCAATTCCATATCCAAGCATCTGCGATTCCGAATGAATGTCAGCTAGTTGCAAAATAGAAAGTGTAGACAGCATCGGAGTTATTGTATATTTTACAGCTTCACGAAATACTGGATTTTCCCTTTCTAGATCAGCAACTGCAGGACTAAATGAATAATAAAATTCGTTAAACCCAGCCATGAAAGTCGTGCCTGAGCTAGTTCCAAACAGGTCATTGTCTCTAATCTCTCGCAACATCTGGACTTGAGGGGCTAACTCTGTTCCAAGTGCAGCAGTTGCAATCAGACAGCCAGATTTTGCAGGCTTTTCTTCTTTGGACTGTGTAGCTTGTGGCCCAACTGTATCCTTACCTACGAAATCTTCAGATTTTTGCTCTGGTGTTGAAGCTTCGGTTTTCTCCTTTGCCTGCTCTTCAGCCTTTTGGATTCCTTGCTCTATTGCCTCTTTTTGCTCTGGCGAATATTCCCCTTGTTGATGTGGAAGCTTGCCAAGCAATGCCTTTGCTTTTCTGATTCCACCATCATCGTATCCTAGCTCTCGCATTGCATCATCGAATTCCTGCTCTGTTATCTCGCCGTTTTTGTACAAGTCCATGATTGCCTCATCTGGGTCTTGCTCTTCCTCAACAACAGGAGTTCCTTTCTCAGTTACTGTAAATTTGACAGTTTTTACAACATCAAAATTATCAGAACCCTGGATTCCCCATGCAAATTTGATATAATAATCGCCAACTGGTTGGTCCTTGTCTGTGCAGACAGTTCCATATCGTTCTATTGTCTTTTCATTTACTATAACATCACAAACTGATTGTTGGAATCCACCTTGAACAGTTGCTTTTGGATTATCGGTACTAAACAATGCAAACTTGATCGTCTTTGGAGCTAGTTTGTCCTCGTTTATCTCCTCAAAGGAATAAACCGGAAAACAATGCTCGTTATTGCAATTGTTTGCAACATTATCTCCCAATGCAGTAACAAACGGAACATACGCAAAAAATTCAATTCTTGGATCAAGGCCTTGTGGAACTGGGTGCGGATTCTTGATTGTAATAGTGATTTGCGTACCTGGGGGACCGGAAATTGGGCTTACTGTAATATCTGGAGATTGCAACCCCATGGATTTTGAATCAAATTCAGCAAATACATTTGGCAATTGTATGATAAGAACAGAAATTAGTGCTAATGATAATACCAGTCTCTTCAATCGAGTCTTTTTTCTATCTGCTTTCTGATAAACTTTGAGATCTCTAATTTGTCTTTTCTTCCAGAATCTGTTATCTTGCCGGATTTATCCACTACTATGACCTGGTTTAGCTCACGGTTTTTCTGATATTGTACTCCAATATCATTTGCAATTATCATATCGGAATCAGATTCTCTCATTTTCTTTTTTGCAGATTCTATGAGTTTTTGTTTTGAAATGTTGGTCTCCGCCTTGAATCCAACTAGGAAAATTCCTTTTTGCAGTTTTTTGATATTATCGATAATCTTTGGTGCCTTTCGCAGCTTTATTGTTAGATTAGACTTGTCGCTTTTTATTTTGGATTTCACTGGTGTTGTGATATAATCAGCAGGAGCTGCAGATAAAATTGCAACGTCGAATTTTTTTAATTTTAATTCTTTTTTGACTGCATCAAACATCTGCTGCACTGTTTTTACCGATACAACCTTGGCACCTTTGGGTGGTTTTTCAGTGCCTGGGCCATACACCAGTGTTACTTTGGCACCAGCTGAAATCATTTCTTTTGCCAGTAACACGCCGGTTTTTCCGGAGCTTTGGTTTGTCAATACTCGAACGGTATCAATCGGTTCCATTGTTGGGCCTGCAGTAATCAACACATTTTTCCCAGACAAAACAGACGATTTACCGAATTTATCCAAGATATAGTCCAAAACATCCTCAGGCTCTGCAGCCTTTGCTTTTCCTTCCATCATTTTAGGCTCGATAAACTCGACTTTATTTTGCAAAAACTCGATGTTTCTCAGCACCGCCATGTTCTCGTACATTGCCTGGTGCATTGCAAGTGCCATTACTATGGGAATTTTTGCACCAAAGCCTACAGTCAGAACAGTGGAGATAACAGTATCATCAATTCCATTTGCCAATTTTCCCAAAGTGTTTGCCGTACCAGGATACACTACAATACAATCGGATTTTTTGTAATCAGCCAATGCAACGTGCTCCATTTTTCCGGTAAGCTTTGTAATCACTGGATTACCTGTAGCCCACTTGAAGTAATCCGGCTGGATTAATTTCGTCACGGCATCACTTGCAACGCAATTCACATTTGCACCATGTCTCATCAATAATCTTGCAAGTTCAATTGCCTTGTATGCCGCAACACTTCCCGCAACACAGAGAACTATTTTCTTGCCAGATAGTTCCGTTCCGTATGATTCTACTATATCTAAAGATGGATGTTTATCCAATTTCTTTCATGAGCTTATCCAGCTCAGTTTTTTCCATTGTAAACCAGTTTTCCTTTGCGGGAAACTTTCCTGACTCTATCTCGGATTTGTATGAGGATACTGCTTTTGTTATTTGATCGGACAATGACAGATATTGTTTTACAAATTTTGGCTTTAGCTTGTCATACATTCCAAGTAAATCATGCACTACCAGAACTTGGCCATCACAATATTTTCCAGAGCCGATTCCTATTGTTGGAATGGATACCGACTCTGAAATTATCTTTGAAACCTCAGATGTTACCATTTCTAATGCAATAGAGAACGCACCTGCCTTTTCCAAAGCTTTTGCGTCTTCAATCAACATAAGTGCAGCATCTGTGGTCTTTGCCTGGACTCTATACCCCTGAGCCAAAGTGGTAGTCTGAGGCTGAAATCCAATGTGGCCCATCACAGGAATGCCTGTTTCCACTATGGCTCGTATGGTGGGAGCAACAATTTTACCGCCTTCTAATTTCACAGCATCGGCTCCAGCTTTTATCAGCCTACCGGAGTTTGCAATTGCATCCGAAATGCTTGCTTGGTACGACATGAAAGGCATGTCAGCCACTACCAAAGAGCTTTGCCTTGCACGAGAAACAGCTTCTGTAAACAAGACCATCTGCTCCATTGTTACTGGTATGGTACTTTCATATCCGAGCATCACCATTCCGG
>RHCX01000036.1 GCA_010028495.1 Nitrososphaeria archaeon
TGTTTTCTTTTTTATTAAAAACAATTATTTTACAAATAACAAAATGATTATTTCAATAATACATTCATCTTAACAATATTCCGATTATTTGTTGTAATATTGAATACATTTAGCTGAATGTCTCTCAAATGTAATATACAAAATTCACAATATCATTTCATGGAAGTGAACCCAATAAGAACAAAATATGCAATATCCGTTGTATTCGTAATAACAATTCTGTTTGTTACAGTATTTGTGGTGAATGATTCATTTGCAACATCAATGAGTCTTTCAAAGACAGGTCATCAAGACCAGGCAGTTTTAATTCAGTCTGCTCAAAATGAGAAACCGAGAGCAATTCAAGATAATGAAGACCTTGAGGCAAAAGGTGCAAGCGACGACAACATGTTTGAGGCTGAAGCTGATAATGAGAGCAAAGCAATTGACTTCAAATCCGCTGATGCCGACCATATAACTTCAGATCATGCCAAATTCATAGCTGTTGGCTTTATCTCTGCAAATACATCGGATGTCAAATCTATCTCGTTAGAAGGTGAAAGTGGCAATCCCATTTACTCTGTAGATATTACAAAAAATGGACAGAATTATGAAATGAGTATTGATGCGATTAACGGTAACGTGTTGTTTGTATCGCAGGATAGTGCCGATGTGTCTGTAAGTAATACATCTGAAATAGGTGACGGAGATAGTGAGATGAATGATGATTAGAACTCAATCCCACGGGCTTGACACTCTGTTTCCTTTTTTAATTATCTCGTGTAGATATTTAGTAACTAAGACGGTCTAACCTTGTGAACCCAAATTCCTCTAGCATTTAACCAATCCAAAAATCGTTCTTCCCAATCAAAAGCTTGATCTTCAAACTCTATGTTTTCGTAAGCCTCTTGTGCATTTCTTTGTCTAACAAGTTCAAACAAATATTCGCCAACATAAACCGGAATAAAGACAATCTGACCGTATCGGTGATATTGAAAAGTATGCACATATTCGTGGAAAAACTCTGAAAGTTCTTTATTATTTGACGGAATACTCTGTAGATAGATACGATTTTGAAACGTCATTCCAGTAGTGTCTGATGCGAGATTTGCGTCACGATATGTGATTATTTTGTTATAGTTTCTTCTGTACGGGAAGTTGTTCTCTTCTATAAACTGGTCAATTAGATTCCATGCGCTGGCAGGAAGAGTGAACTTTCTACTGCCCTTTTTCACATGTGTTTCCACACCAGACATTATTGCTCCAATCAGAGCAGCCGCCTTGACCAGAGGATTTGGTGATAATAACAGAACAAGTAAATTGAAAATGAGCGTGATTGGAATTCCAGTCCTGTCTTCAAAACGGTTTAATTCATTTCTGATTCTTGCAGGAAAAATAAAAGACATTGAAATAACGAATAATCAAAACTAGTTAAGTTTTTCATTGAATTTCTAAAGTTATTTCTCAAAGTCTTTTTGTAATATTCGTTAGTTTTCATTTGTATCTTATAGATCAGATTGCTCAAAAAAACAGTTTCAACAAATTATGATATCGCTATTAACAAATCCTCAAAAATTTAATAAAAATTCAAAAAATTTGGGTAGACGCGCTAGAACAGATATGGCGTGAACCTTTGGGCCCATTTTTCTTTGAATAATGGGACAATCAATAAAAGAAGTCGTATTAGAATATCATTGGCCGCAATGAAGAATCAGAGTTATATCTGAAAAATGATGTGAAGGCATTTGACTGAGCTGCCAAATTATGATTGAACTTGTCTTTGGACCTTATCCAAGATTACATCATCAATCATCTTTTGCTCATGCAGAATTTTTGCAATTTGCAATATGTCAAGTAAATAGTGCATTGTCACTCCTTCCTGTAGCAAAGACCTGTCCGCCCCCTCCAGTCTGTTTACTATCACATATGCATCGGTAACTTTAGCTCCTGATTTTTTGAGTTCCTTGATTCCATTTATGACCGAGCCGCCAGTTGTTGCAACATCGTCTACCAGTAAAATCTTCATTCCAGGTTTTACTATTCCCTCTACTAGCTTACCGGTTCCGTATTCTTTTGTCTGGGATCTGACATAGACCAACGGCTTTACCAAGTCGTATGCCAAAGATGATGCAATAACAAGACCGCCGGTTGGCACAGATGCCACAGAATCGATATTATCAAAGCCAATCTGCTCTGATATCAAATTCTGCAGATGCTTTATCATGCGTCTGAACTGGTGCGGGTAGCTTGGAACCAGTCTCAAATCCACATAATACGAGCTTTTTTTACCGCTAGCCAGAGTAAAGTCACCGAACTTGATTATGCCGTTTTGGTGCAAAAAGGTTGCAAACTCTTTTACAAACTCCATACCAAAATTTACTAAACTGGATTTATTTTGCTTTGTTTTGTGGGGTAATAGTGCCTGAAATCTGGTTAAACTATGGACCTACAGATGTGGTTCTTGATATAAAAGCAGAAAATCTGGACCAAAAAATAGAACTCGATACCCCAGTTTTAGATGATGCGCAGATCTCTGAAAAGCTAGATGGATTAGACATTACAAAGCCTCTGACACTTGTAACTTTGAATTACACTACTGCAATTCAAAAAACACTGTCTATAATTTTTACAAAGTGCGCAGAAAAGTCTGTTCCACGGCCAAAAATTTTTGCCGACAAGCAAATCATGAATTTGGTTAGAGCAAACCTTCCTCCAGAAAGCCAAGTTTTAGCATTTGAGGGAATTGAAAATGTTGATTCCAATCTTGTCTTTGTTGGAGAAATGGAATTTGACGGATTATTTGGATTTGACACTATATCTACAAGACTCTTGCGTCGATTTGGTAAGGACCAGATGCTTACCGCGTATGAAAAAAGACAAGGAAACCTTCCAAATTCTGGCAAGGAAACACAAAGCATCGAAGTGGCAAAAAGCTTTGCAAGTACATTTGAGATATCTGCAATAGAGCTGGTTGCAAACCACAAAGGCATTGCAGATATTTCAATCGGACATCCGTCAAACACCATATCTATATCAAAAACAATGACTGGATTCACAAAATCAATCGAGAAACACAGGACTCTCCTAATTAGTACTGGCAAAGATGCAAGTAACGACACTTTGGGAAGATCTTTGGGTTCACTCTGGAATTGTTTTAGTGTAATACGAGATGAAGGCCTTGCGATTTTGCTTGGTGAATGCAGGGCAGGAATAGGATCTGAGGCAATACGTCAATTCATCGAGGGGAGAATGAGTGTAGAGAGACTGCAAAAACCCGCAAAATATGTAGATGGTATGGAGGATTTGTTGTACCTCTCAGAAATCCAAAAGAAATTACAGATAGGTCTGGTATCTGTATTGCCGGAATTTTACACAAAAAAGCTCAGCATGATATCGTTTGATGGAGTAAAAGAAACGCTGGAATACGTTCTAAAACATCAAGGAGCAAGACAAAAGGTCTCTATTGTTCCAGACGGCGCAAGAATTCTGTTAGCCCCAAATTGAAAATGGCAGTGGCGCACACAACACTGCCAATATCACGACAATAATGTATAGTAATTTTCTATTCTTTGATAATGGAGACACATCATCTAATGGCCGTACACTCATGTTTCGTATGCTAAACATCAAAATGAAAATCGCCATCATTTCATAGTGAAGCAAAAACAAAACTCCAACACTCGCATAAGTGGCAAATCGATGAACCCTCTCGCCAAACATGACTCTTGACATATGTCCTCCGTCAAGCTGCCATGCAGGAAGTAAATTCAAAAATGTGATCAAAAACCCGAGCCATGCCGCAAACAAAACCGGTGACATCAAAACTTCCACATTAGGGCCTGCCTTGCCAAACGATGCAAGTGCTGCCTGCATGAAAATGCTATCACTTAGCTTTTGCAGTGAACCTGGAGGTAGTTGCTGTGCAATTGCAGGATCTAAAACTGGAGAAGTATATGCTCCATAAAATGAAACCAAAATGGCAATGATGAGACCTGCGATTGGGCCCGCTATTGCAACATCAAATACAATATCGCGATTTATCAACAAACCGCGAGACTGGATCATTGCTCCAAATGTGGGTAAACCAATGACTGGAATTCCTGGAATAAAATATGGCCAAGATGTGCGTATTTTGTGCATTTTTGCTGCAACTAGATGGCCTGCTTCATGCACACCCAAAATTCCAACAAGTGATATTGTGTATAATACAGCAAAATCCCACGGATCACCGATGTGGATCAGGCTGTTTACTCCTAGTGTTTTGTAATATCCGTCAATCATGACAAATGACACCACAACACCAAATAGAATCCGCTGAATCCATGCTCGCGAGAGTCTTTTTTTCCTGTTGTTTTCTGGAGGCAGTCTATTTACCTGAATCAAAATTTTGCCGTTTAATTTTCGTACAAAGCAGATGACTCCTATCGCTTCCAGTTTTTGCGCTAATATGACAAATTTTTCTTTGAAATTCGAGTCTGTTATCTCAAACTCTATTTTCTCCAATGTGATGTTTATTTCTTGAATTTGAAATACCGACGATACTATGGAAATTACTTGCTCTTGCGTAGGCTCACTCAATATCTCTCAAAATACACATTTGACATTAATTGATTTGTGTAATTTTCTACTTTAACGTTAAATATTGATTATTTTAGAATATTACAATGCAGATAATCAACAGACAAACCGGTGACTATGTTGTAAGGCGTTGCGAATTGGGTGATCTCATACCTGTAATGGAGATTAACCTAAAGACGCTACCTGAACATTATTCGGATTACTTCTATGAGAGCCTGCTTGCGGAACTGCCAGAGGCATTTTTGGTAGCAGAGCAAAAAGGCAAAATTGTAGCGTATATCATGTGCAAAACAGAATATGGATTTTCAAATTTCAAAAAACTTGGATTTGTCAAAAAAGGACATGTAGTATCTGTTGCGGTACTAGAAGAGCACAGAAAACAGGGGCTTGGTAAGGCAATAGTTGAGGAATGCATTGATGGAATCAAATCCAAACGATGCGATGAGCTGTATCTGGAAGTTAGGTGCAGTAACAACGACGCGGTCAGATTATACGAAAAAATCGGATTTACAATAAAGCAAAGACTCAAGGCATACTACAGGGATGGAGAGGATGCCTTTTTGATGGCCATTGAATTTACATATTAGATTCATATACTTTGAATCGAGTGTTTAGCTAAATGACAAGACGAAAAATTACGGGAATCTTGATTTTCTGTTCATGCATTGTGGGATTTTTTGTCTATGCATATTTGGTAATGCTCTCAGAATGGAGTCCGATTGTATTACAGCTGTCTATTCTGATGATTACCGGGGGAATCCTAGGTGTGATATCGTGGATTGGCTACATGATGGCAACAACAAAATCGTCACCATCTTCTATTCTACCTGATGACAAATAGCTATTTTGTAATTCTTGCGTCCACTACTGTTTGGTAATAGTGTGGACCGACTGCACGCACCATTCTACCACCGATTATTTCAGATTTGACTGGTGCGATTTCTAGATAGTGCTGTTTTGATAATTCTACAGAGTTTTGACGTTTGTCTGCGTGTTGATGTGAATAATAATGGATTATTCCTCCTGATCTGGTTGCAAGAATCGCCGAATCTAAAAATTCATCGGATCTTTCCGGTAATAGCATCAAGGTTCTGTCTCCTGCGTTTTGTAGCTGTTCTTTTACGACCTGTGCAGCATCTCCGTTGATTGATATGATTTTACCCTTCATCTTTTTGTTCAGCTTGATGTTTTCTTCGCATAACTTGGAGGCATATGGATTAAGGTCGATATTGTATACGGTGCAGTTTTTTGTCTTTGCAGCCACAATAGAAAACATTCCCACTCCGCCAAACATGTTGATCAAAACCTCTCCATCCTGGACCAGATCTGCTATTCTTTTTCTTTCCGTGGATAGCCTGGGTGAGAAAAACACCTTTTCCACGTCTATTTTGAATCTGCATCCATGCTCTTTGTATTCAGTTTCAGTATTGTCTTCCCCTGCAATTACCTCCAAGTTTCTTGTTCTAAAGTCCCCTGACACATCGGAACTTTGATAGAAAACAGAACGTGTATTGTGAACCGATTCCAGCAAAGTTTCACCGATCATTTTTTTCTTTGATAATAACAAATCTGGGATTCTAACTACTATAATGTCTCCAATTTGATCAAATGAGGAATATACCTCTGCAGATTCTTGCTCTGTCAGCACTCCCTCTAGTGCTTTTTTTAGCATCCGTGTCAATTCTTGTAGTAATAGTTGCCAGAGTCCTTTTGCTGTTTGTCTAATCTACTGTCTGCCTTATTGACTCGGGGTCGAAGCGTGTGCTCATCTCGTCTAAATGTAATATCCAAAGAATTGAGGAATCTATTCATTGCATTTGCTTTACTCATGGGCGTACTTCCGCTACCATGCCTTCCAGATTCGCCCTCAAAAATGACCATTGTATCTGAAATCAAATCCATCATCTGAATGTCATGGTCGATAACGATAGCAGATTTTGCAAATGATCTGACAAATCTTTGGATGAATTTTGCAACTGCAATTCTATCTTCTACATCTAAAAACGCAGATGGTTCATCTAGTGCGTATACGTCTGCTTTTTTGAGAAGACACGTAGCAACTGCTACTTTTTGAAGCTCCCCTCCAGACAAATTCTTGATGGATTTGTTGTATAGTTTTTTGATTTTTAGAGGATCTATGATTTGTTCTTCTTCAATGCTGCCAAAGATTGGCCCATCATTTGCCTTGTCTAGTACTGATAGAACCTCAACATCATAATCATTTGGAATGTATTGTGGCTTGTAGGATATTGTGATTGCCTTATCGACAGTTCCTTCGTCTGGCTTTTCGACACCTGCAATCATTTTCATCATTGTAGTTTTGCCTAGTGCATTTGCACCCATTATTCCCATTACCTCACCACGTCGTACCTGGCCAGGTTCTATTGAAACAGAAAATGTTGGATAATTTCGCTTCAGGGCAGGATATTGTATAAGGACTTCACCTTTCTCAAAATCGTCTACAGATGTGGAAACGTCAAAACTGAACTTTTTGTCTCGGAATCGAACGTTTTCGTTTGGAAGATATCCATCCAAAAATACATTGATGCCAACTTTGGTTGATAAAATTCCAGAAACAATTCCGTATGCAGCTGGCTCTCCATACAAAATTTCAATATAGTCTGACAAAAAGTCAAGCAACGTCAAATCATGTTCTACTACCATTACGGATTTTCCAATGTTTGCCAATCCGTGTATGACTCGTGCTACACCTCTTCTTTGGAATACGTCGTTATACGATGATGGCTCATCAAAAAAGTAAAAGTCAGCATCTCGGGATGCGGCGGCTGCAACAGAAATTCTTTGCAGTTCGCCTCCAGATAATTCCTTTACATGATGCTCGAGCGAATTCTTGAGGTCTAGCTCTTTGATTAACTCGTTGGCGACTCCTCTTTGATCATATTTGTCTAATAGTTCCTTTCCAGTACCGTCAAAAACCTGGGAGATATTGTAGACTTGTTGCGGTTTTATTGCGGCCTTTATGTTGTTGTTTTTGATTTTCTCAAAATGATCCTTTAATTCGGTTCCTGCAAATGTCTTTAGTATTTGGTCCCATTCTGGCGGATTCTCATAGTTGCCAAGATTCGGCTTGAGATTTCCAGATAATATGGAAACAACGGTGCTTTTCCCCATACCGTTTCTGCCGAGCAGGCCGACGACTTCGCCTTTTTTCGGAGTAGGAAGACGGTACAATCTAAAAGAGTTCTTGCCGTATTGGTGGATTTTATCCGTTCCAAGCTCGCTTGCTAAATTGATTATTGTGATTGCTTCAAATGGGCAAACCTTGACGCAAATTCCGCACCCATTACAGATATCCTCATCGATCTGCGCTTTTTTTATCTCCTCGTTTAATACAATACAGTCTGCGCCGGACTTGTTAACCGGACAGTACTTGATACATTCTAAGCCGCACTTTTTTGGCTGGCATAATTCCTTGTCTAAAACCGCTACGCGATGCGTCACAGCACTATCCTCGGCCCGGTCAATTTATACTTCATTCGGGAGCCGGTCGTAATCTTAATACAGAACAATCTGACAACGACCTTCAAGCCGGCCACAGCGTTAGGGCGCGACCCAGTCTCTTTCCGAACCTGGAAGTCAAACCTAATGTCGCCACTGTGTTACTAAGGTGCGAGAGCCCTTGGGAAGTAGTGGTGCTGGCATCTTTTAATCAAATTCTTATAGTGATGGTGCCGACTCTATTCATGCCAACCTGTTCAGTTTGCGGAGCCCAATTAGAAAATGACATCCGCTTCATGAATCACATGATGGAAAAACACAACTTTAGAAATCCAACTGGCGGAACCCCGGACAGAAACTCTAGGGGCTACTGAGATAATCCAGCATTAATCTAACACCAAATCCAGTTGCGCCTTTTGGGTTGTATGATTTTTCTTTAGATCCACCTTGAATCCATGCAGTTCCTGCAATATCAAAGTGGGCCCACGGTGTGTTTCCTACTGCATTTGCCAAAAATGCAGCTGCAGTTATAGTACCTGCTACTCGACCCGGACCAGTGTTTCTAATATCAGCATAATCTGATTTTATCATGTCCATGTAATCGTCGTTGATTGGCAGCTGCCATACCTGCTCGCCGGTGTTCTGAGATGATTTTGAAATCTTGTCTACGATTTTTTTGTTGTTACTTACTAGACCCGCAATATTTGCACCGAGTGCTACAATGCATGCACCAGTCAGTGTTGCAAAGTCGATTATCTCCTTTGGTTTGTATGTCTTGATTCCATATGATAATGCATCAAAGAGAATAAGGCGTCCCTCTGCATCAGTGTTGAGGATTTCTGCAGTTTTTCCATCGTATAGTCGTATGATGTCGCCAGGCCTGTAGGATTCTCCACCAGGCATGTTTTCAACAGATGGTACAATTCCGATTAGGTTTATTGGAAGTCTTAGGTCGGATGCAGCTTTCATTATTCCAAGAACTGTGCATCCACCACATTTGTCAAATTTCATCTCATCCATTTTGTCTGCTGGCTTTATCGAAATTCCACCTGTGTCAAATGTGACTGCTTTACCTACTAGTATGGTTGGGCTGGCATCCTTTTTACCGTGATATTCCAGTATGATCAATTTGGGTTCATTTTTGCTTCCCTGGCCCACTGCGGTAATTCCGCCAAAGCCTTTCTGTTTTAGTTCTGATTTTGATAGTATTGTGCATTTGAGCTTGTTCTTTGATGATAGTGACTTTGCAAAGCCAGCTAATTGAGCAGGATTGCATTCGTTAGGTGGAAGATTTGCAATGCTTCTTGCGTATAGGACTCCCTCTGATACAGAATTTGCCTTTGCTATGATCTGAGATACCTTGGCATCTGATGTTAGAATTGTGAGGTTTGGGAGTTTTGTCTTTTTGTCTTTTTTATACTTGTCAAATGAGTATAACGCGAGTCTTGCACCTTCTACTATTGCACTAATGGCGATTTTGGAGTTTACTGGCAAATTATTTGGAATTGCCAGACAGTATTCGTCAAGGCCGATATCACTTGCCTTTTTGGCAATTTTACCTGATGTTATGCGTATAGATTCATGCGTAATTTTATGGCGTGGACCTAGTCCTGCAACTAGAATTCTCTGCGCCGGTATCATATCATGAGTATGAATTATAGCGATTGAACCGAGCTTTCCCTTGGTTTCTTTGACTGCTTCTTTTACTGAATTTACTAGTTTTTGGTCTGTCTTTGGAAAACCTAACGGCAAATCCGATTTTTCTGCAACAAAATAACACAACGATTTTGTTTTTTTCTTGACAGGATCTGAATTTTCTGCTTTTACAAACACAATTCTGGCTCGTCTTTTTTGTCTCTATTAACATTTGGGCTTATTGATAAATACTGGATCTCTGCACTAGAAAACATGTCAAGCACAAAATGTGTCTCTTGTGGAAAGAGTTTCTTCTCTCCTATGGGATACAACAAATGCAATACGTGCATCAAAAAGGACGGAAACACTGACATGGATAACATGGGCCATGGTTCATGTGGCTGCGGTGGACATCACCACTAATTCTTTCTTTTAACTAATTTCTAAAATACTGATCTTGGACTTGCTTGAATATCGTTTTTGATACAAGGGGCGAGACTTGTGAAAAATAGATGCAGAAATATTCTATCACTTCGTTTTGTCGTCTATTAGCTTGAACTTGGATAGTTGTTTGTATAGTAGGAATACCACCATTGCAATTATCAAAAAGTCGATAATATTTGCAATCAAGTCTCCATATTTGAAATCTGATGTGATTCCAGTAAGCGAGTTTGTTACAGAATACTGTAATGTCTTGAGGTCACCTGAAGGAAGTGCAAGGCCAATAATTGGATTAATGATATCTGTGACTAGTGCTGTTACCAACTTTGATGCCGCGGCACCGATTACAAATGCAATTGCCAGACCTATGATTCCAAATGTCTTGAGAAATCCTACAAATTCTGTTACTAGACCTTTCTTTTCTTCTGCGGGCTTGTCTGACATGAATATGTTGACCCTGATCTGCTATATGGGAAACTATGGGTAACTGAAATAGATCTTTTAGTGAAGCAATATGACCTTCATACATGTGTGATTGTCAGTTTCTTACTATGTGTCAAAAGACTCGCAGATCTCACAAATACTGCCTTAGTATTTTTGCACTCCATACTACACGCATTAATTTCTTGTAGTTCTACATTTCCAATGCCTTTTGATTGCACTATCGCTGAGATTAGAGGTCCTAATGCAGCTCGTCCCCCATACGCTGTTTTCCCATCCACAAACCAAAACATCTCGAGTGCACTAGAGTCGAGAATCTGGGATCTTATCTCTTCGCCAAGCTTGGTATAATGACCCACCAGAGGCAGTTTGCCTCGTGCCAGAAAATTTACAACTCTTGCAAATTTGGTACAAAGATAGCATTGGTTGTCATAGATAACAAGCGGCATCATCTTGTAAAGATCCATAATATCATCACATAAGATCGAGATTAAATCTTTGAGCAGAAAATAGCTTTTTATTGAATTTGGCAGCAGCTTCAAAACATGACTGTGCCTTTGCACACTGATTGAAAATGGGCCTAAATTATTATCAAATTAAAAAAAATGTTAGAAAGGCACGAAAGCTGGTAATCCGTGCTACTTCGATTGCAGGTTCAGGCCATCCTGGAGGCTCTTTTTCCATGGCAGAAATCATGGGGTGTATTTTCTTCAAGCATCTCAAATATGATCCAAAAAATCCAAATTGGCAAGACCGTGATAAACTAGTCTTATCAAAAGGACACGCATCTCCAGGATTGTTCTCAAACATGGCACTTGCAGGATACTTTGATCCGACAGAGCTTGATACTTTGAGAAAATTTGAAAGCCGCTTACAAGGACATCCTGATCTAAAATGCCCCGGAGTGGAGTTTTGTGGAGGCTCACTCGGGATAGGACTGTCGTTTTCTATTGGCTCTGCACTAGCTGCACGAATAGATGGAAAACCGACTCGGATATTCACTGTCATGGGTGATGGGGAAACCGATGAGGGCCAAGTCTGGGAGGCAGCAATGACTGGTGCAAAATACAAAGTTGACAATCTCACTGCTATTCTGGATAGAAATTTCATTCAACAGGATTCCTATACGGAAAAAATCATGCCGCTTGATGAAGAGCTGACTAGCAACGATCTATCTGAAATGTGGAAGGACGCCAGCAGATGGAAGACCGGAGATAAATGGCGGTCATTTGGATGGAATGTCATAGATATTGACGGCCACAGAATTGAGCAGCTAGATTCCGCAATAAACAAAGCTACACAGACCAAAGGAGCACCGACCATAGTCATTGCAAGAACAATCAAAGGAAAAGGTGTAGAACACATGGAGGACAATCCAAAATGGCATGGTCAGGCTCCAAAAAAGGAATTTGTTCCAATAATTGACATGGAAATTGACTCTCAATCAATGATTGCTCCGTCAATTATTGCAGGAGATATGACAAATCTTGCAAATGAGGTAAAAAGATGCGTAAATGGAAGAGCGGATTACATTCACTTGGATGTAATGGATGGAATGTTTGTTCCAAACAAAACATTTGATCATAATAAAATTCGAGAACTACGACCGTTAACTGTAATACCGTTTGACACACATTTGATGATAAATGAGCCAGTAAAACACGTCAAAGACTATGTTGATGCAGGATCTGACATTGTAACTGTGCATGTTGAAGTTTGTGATGCTTCAAGCTTTGGCCAAATCTATGATACTCTAAAAGCAAATCAAATAGGAGTAGGCCTTGCGATAAACCCAGACACAGAACTGCCTGAATGGTCGACCCAGTTTATTTCAAAACTGGACCAGCTTATTGTAATGTCTGTGGTACCTGGCAAGTCAGGCCAAAAATACATCGAAGAAACTCATGAGAAGATGCGTAGGTTAAACCAAATTCTAAACCAGCATAACTTTGATGGCTATATTGAAGCAGATGGCGGTGTTACACTGGATAACATCGGAGCATGTTTTGTAGATGGTGCACGCGCGTTTGTCGGGGGAAGCGCAATTATCGGACAGCAGGATGTTCGAGGAGTAATCCGTGAATTTAGAAATAAAATCGCGTACGCCAGACGCAAAATGCTAATCCAAAAGGCGCATGAACTGGGAGGAAATGACTTGGTCGCAAAATGGATTGATCTGCACATTGTCGGAGAAAAAAAGAACCAGCTTAACGCAATATCAAAGGAGCTTGGATACGCATGATTGGAGACATGACTGACATGCGTAGTGCATATGGAAAGGCACTAGTGGATATTGGAGAGCAAAACCAAGATGTAGTGGTGCTTGGTGCTGATACCACAGATTCGCTAAAAACCGCAGATTTTGGGAAAAAATTCCCAAACAGATTCTTCAATGTAGGAATAGCTGAAGCAAATCTTGTTTCAGTAGCTGCAGGACTTGCAATTTCTGGCAAAGTTCCATTTGCTAGTACTTATGCGATATTTCTCCCGGGCAGATGTGTTGATCAGATCAGAAATGCAATCGCATATCCTTCTACCTCAGAAAGAAAGGGGCTTAATGTAAAACTGGTAGTCTCACATGGAGGAATATCTGTTGGAGCAGATGGTGGTTCTCATCAACAAGTAGAGGATTATGCAATAATGCGAGTCATGCCAAACATGACAGTTTTGATTCCTGCTGATACTGTGGCAGTATCCAAGCTTACTTGGATAATGTCACAAAGATATGGCCCTCATTACATGCGACTTACAAGAAACCTATCTCCAATAGTGCACCAAGACTCACAAGAATTTCAAATAGGAAAAGGGATCATAATGAGAGAAGGAACTGATTGTACCATAGCTGCATGCGGACTAATGGTAAAAATGGCACTTGATGCGGCTGATTCGCTAAAACAAGAAGGAATCAACTGCAAAGTAATTGACATGTTCTCAATAAAGCCAATCGATGCAGAACTGCTAGAAAAATCTGCAAGAGAAACTGGGTGCATTGTTACCTGCGAAGAACACAACATTATGGGAGGATTTGGCTCCGCAATATCTGAAGTTGTATCTGAATTGTATCCGGTTCCAATCAAACGTGTGGGAGTCAATGATAGATTCGGCGAGTCTGCGCGTGATGCAGAAATTCCTCTGCTTTTTGAAAAGCATGGTATAACATCAATTAATATAGCAAAAGCAGTCAAAGAAGTCATCGGTAAGAAAAAATGAAAATCTTTCTTGACACTGCAAATCTACAAGCAATCAAACAATACAATGACATGGGATTACTTGATGGAATCACTACAAATCCCTCACTGCTAGCAAAAGAAGGCGGCAATCCACAAGCTGCGATGGCGGAGATTACAAAAATAATCAAAGGAGATGTCAGCCTTGAAGTGGTTGCAACGGATTATGCCGGAATGATGGACGAAGGACACAAGCTAAAACAATACGGTTCTAATGTTGTAATCAAAGTTCCAATGACTGCAGATGGCCTCAAGGCCTGCAAAAGCTTCTCACAAGAAGGCATACCAGTAAATGTGACTCTGGTATTCTCTCCAAATCAAGCTCTCTTGGCAGCAAAGGCAGGAGCAAAATACGTCAGTCCGTTCATTGGTAGACTGGATGATGTTGGCCAGGACGGCATGTCATTAATTGCAGAAATCAAACAAATCTTTTCAAACTATGATTTTAAGACACAAATTCTGGTTGCAAGTGTTCGACACCCAATGCATGTAGTAGAAGCAGCAAAAATTGGAGCAGATGTGGTAACGTTGCCTCCTGATGTTTTAGGAAAAATGCTAAAGCATCCGCTTACGGATAATGGACTCAAGGCGTTTTTGGCAGACTGGGACAAGCTTCAGCAAAGCCAAAAGTGATTTTACAACTGCTTAAAAACCCGTCATACGATATCAAATCATGGATGATAACGCGCGTAACTCTCAGATAATGGATATTGCAGAGTTACTTGTGCAAGATAATATCTCTCTGAATGAACAGGATTCATCAAAACTCCAAAAATACTATGACTTTGCACAAAAAAAGTTCAATCTGAGCAGCGATGATTCTGTAGATCTGATCAATGAAACCTTTCTGTATTTGACCCTGAAAAATGCCAAAGACGTCGATCCTCTACAAGATGGGGACAAATTTGGTGCCGGATTCAGCTAATGATGGTTAATCCAC
>RHCX01000037.1 GCA_010028495.1 Nitrososphaeria archaeon
CTCACCAGACACATCATCCACGTTTGTTTCCAAAATGCTGACAATATCGGATTCCAAGATTGATTTTTCTCCTTGTACTAGCTTCAAAACATTTGAGAATCCTTCAAAGTTTTTCTGGCCTGCACCATATCCGACAGATTCTACTTTCATCAACGGATAATGCCGAATACATCTGGTAGCCAGATTAACAATCATGGCAGCGCCAGTAGGAGTTGTAAGCTCGCTATGTGAATTATTGCCAGAAATTAATATTCCAGATTTTGCAAATATTCCCAGTATTGCGCCGGCCGGATTAGATACTGTTCCGTGCGAAAACGACACGGTTCCGTTTCCTACTGCCACAGGCATCGTGATTATTTCCTGATCAAAGCACTTGAGATCATCTAGCGCTATTGCAGTGCCAACAATATCAATTACAGTATCAACGCTTGCAGCTTCGTGAAAATGAATCAAGTTCTTTGGAACGCCGTGAATTTTAGATTCGGCGGAAATTAAGGTTTCAATGCTGTCTTTGGCAAATTTTGCGGCCTTGTCAGACAGTCCTATTTTGGCTACGGTTTTTGCAATACAGTTTTGGATCTCTATTCCTTTTCTGTCATGAAAGTGCTCGTCCAGCTTCAAAACAAGCGACGTTGCGTTTACTCCGTGCTTGTTGACTTTTTTAAAATCAATTTTTGATATTTTAGAATGATGAAGAAACTTTTCCGCCTCTTTGACTCCTGTAATGATCTTGGATTTTTTTGCTCCAAGATCCACTAAACCAGACAGTAGCATGTCACCAGAAATTCCGGCAATTTGTGGATCTATTACAAGAACCATAACATCAAGGCTTCAAAAATGCATATAAATTCTCAGATCCAAAAATGAAAAATTTGTAGATAGTTCAGGTTATTACAAATAGATTTAATTACAGATCAAAAAAGTCGCAAAATGTAAATGATTACAATTATTGGTTCCGGCAAAGTTGGCGGAGATGCAGCATTATTTTCTGCACTGAAAAAGGTCGACAAGGAAATTCTATTGCTTGACGTTGTGAACGGGCTGCCGCAAGGTGAAGCAATGGACATCAACCATATGTTATCAGAGCAGGGAATCGACGTTACCATTAGAGGTTCTAATGATTATTCCGAGATGAAAGGTTCCAAGGTTGTAGTAGTAGTTGCAGGCTCTGGAAGAAAACCAGGCATGACAAGAATGGATCTGCTCAAGATCAATGCAGGCATAGTAAAAGGCGTAGTTGAAAACATCAAAAAATATGCAGACGATTCCATTATCGTGCCGGTTACAAATCCGTTGGACCCAATGGTTCACATTTCATTTCAAACATCAGGCTTTGAGAGAAACAGAATCGTAGGCATGGGTGGAATGCTGGATTTGTCAAGATTCATCCAGTTCATCCATGAAGCGACAGGCCACTCTAGAGAATCAATACGAGCACTAGTCATCGGTGAGCATGGAGAAAACATGTTGCCATTGCCAAGATTTTCCACAGTTTCCGGAATCCCATTAAACTCCATGTTATCGCAAGAAAAACTGACCGAGCTAGTCCAAAACACAAAGCAGGTAGCGGCAAAGGTAATTGAGCTCAAAGGTGCTACAGTTCATGCTCCAGGAAACGCAATCTCTACCATAGTTGATGCTATTCTCAAAGACAGAAAGAAGGTCATCCCAGTTGCAACACCACTTGCAGGAGAGTACGGCCAATCCAACGTATCAATCGGAGTTCCTGCAGTAATTGGCAGAAAGGGCGTTGAGAAAATAATTGAATTAGACTTGGATGCACAAGAAAAAGAAATGTTCCTCAAAGGAATAGAAAGTGTCAAGTCCGCACTTGCAGGTATCTGATCAGTTTTTTAATTAAATCACTCCAATCACATCATGGAAATTACGGATGTTTTAGAATCGCTAAAGTTAGGCAAAATTACAGTTTCAGAGGCAAAAAAACTGCTTTCATTATATTCAATAGAAAAGATTGAGGATTTTGCCCAAATCGATATTGGTAGAAAGCATCGTAAAGGCATACCTGAGGTAATTTTTGCTGAAAGAAAAACACCAGATGAAATCAAAAAAATCATTGCGCGCATATTAGAAAAATCAAATTCTGTCCTGGTTTCAAGAATCCAAAAAAATGATTACGCCAAAATAGTCAGCTTTGCAAAGTCAAAGAAATACAAAATCAAGGATGGTAAAAACACCACTACTCTGCTAATACACAAAACTGCACTCAAAAATACTGGCGGCAAAGTAGGCATCTTGACCGCAGGCACGTCAGATATTGGAGTTGCAGAAGAGGCACGGCTCACATGCGAGGCTATGCATTGTGACGCAATTACGACATATGACGTAGGAATTGCAGGCTTGCATAGACTATTTCCAATAATAAAAAAATTCATCGAAGAAGATATTGATGTCATAATAGTGGCTGCTGGAATGGAGGGTGCTCTAGCTTCTGTGGTGTCATCGCTAGTCAATGTGCCAGTTATTGGATTGCCAACATCAGTAGGATATGGTTATGGCGAAAAAGGAGTTGCTGCTCTGGCATCAATGCTTCAGAGTTGCTCGCTAGGCCTTTCGGTTGTGAACATAGATAACGGCATTGGTGCAGGTGCTGTCGCATCAAACATTGCAAACAGAGTTAAACGCCAATAATTCCCAAATTTGCTAGCTCGGCACCTATTCCAAATCCAATCAGCGCAATTCCTGTTCCCAGGCCTGCCATCTCCAATCCACCTTTGACGATACTAGTTTTTGCGAGCCTTGATTTTATTGCGCCAACTACAAACGATGTAGACAAACTGATTCCAATTGCTATAAGAAGTGGAATATATCCATGTGCAAAGAAAAACGGAAGTATTGGTAATATCCCTCCAAGCAAAAACGAACCAAACATTCTCAGAGCGCTCTTGAGTGGGTTGCCGAGTATCTCCACATTTAGCTTTAACTCTTCAGTGAGCATTGTGTCAAGCCAGACTTTTTTGTCTGACGTTATTTTGTTTACAATCATTTCCAAGTCTTTTCCCTCAAAGCCTTTTGCTCGATAGATCTCTTCTATTTCCTGTCTCTCGATTTCTGGCTTGTGCTCCATTTCCCATTCTTCGCGTGCAATTTCGGATTTGAGCAGATCACGTTGGGCTTTGACTGCCAGATAATTCTGAACCGCCATTGCCTTTGCTCCAGTAAACATTGCAACCAGAGCTGCTAAAATTATGATATTTGATGAAACATCGGCACCTCCTACACCTGCAGCTATTCCAAGAGAAGTGTTGATTCCATCTCCAAATCCAAAAACCAAGTCACGAACTCCGCTTGATTCTGACAAGTGAGGCTCAATATGACGAGGTTCTGAGACTTCTTTCATGGAATTATTATGATTAGTCGCAATTTAAGTTGCAAGTCAGAAAATAATTTATACCATATAGAAAGTCAGTGTGTAGTTGGCTGGCAAACGCATTGTTCTTACTGCTGACCGCAGTTTAATGACAAATTATCGAGGCAATTTCCTTTATGGGTTCATTGCATGCGGACCATACGAGTTGCTCCCAGAATGGGTCTTTGACAAGGTCTTCTGTCCGGCAGTAGAAACCGACCCAAACACCGGTGAGGCAAAAGTAGCACAGGTTGGTCTTAGACGTGTAGAATCAGCACTGCTTCAAGGATACAAAAGAGATGAGATCTTTGTCGCAAATCCAGATTATCTAGCAAAATCAATCGGTCCTGACACCAAGGTTGTCGGAATAAACGTGATGGACCCGCTAGGAATGGCGCCAGTCACAACTACAATGTCTCCTGAAAAATTATCCTATGTCGCAATGAAATTCAAGCGCATGTGCGCAAACATTATCCAGTTAAAGAAAAAATATGATTTCAAAGTCGTAGTCGGAGGAAACGGTGCATGGGAGCTTGCAAAATCTGACAGAATGAAGATCCACGGAATTGATACTGTAGTAGTTGGTGAAGCGGACGAGCTTGCACTAGATTTATTCAAGGATCTGGAAAGCGGCGACGCGCCAGAGCTAATGCACTGCTTTGTCAAAAACATACAAAACATTCCAGAGATAGAAGGGCCAACAGTCAACTCACTCATCGAGGCAATGCGAGGATGTGGTCGTGGTTGCGACTTTTGTGATGTAAACAAACGCTCAAAGAAGGATTTGCCAATTGAGCGACTGCAACATGAAGCAAAGATAAATCTTGATTACGGATTTGATTCCATTTGGCTGCACTCTGATGAAATGCTTCTATACGGATGCGAAAGCAAGGATTTCCAGCCAAATAGAGATGCCATTACTGAGCTGTGGAGAAGCCTCAAAGGAATGGGCGCAAACTTTGTTGGAACGACACATATGACATTTTCTGCAATTGCTGCAGATCCAATATTGCTAAAACAAATGTCGGAAATCAACGACATGCACAACAACGGTAGATGGCTTGCAACCAACCTAGGCATAGAAACAGTTGCGCCAAGAATGGTCAAAAAGCACCTAGGTGTCAAGACCAAGCCATTCTCAGTTGACGAATGGGGCTGGGTCGTGCGTGAAGGAGCAAGAATCATGAACGAAAATCACTGGTTCCCAGCAGCTACATTGATCATCGGCTGGCCTGACGAAACACCAGATGAAACCCAATATACCATTGATCTAATAGAGGATTTCAGAAAGACCAACTTTAGAGGCCTAGTTGCGCCATTGTTGTACCAAGACTTTTCTGAGAAAAACTCGATGCACTTTGGAAATCTCAACGAAGCCCAGTTCACCCTGTTTTGGAGATGCTGGGAGAATAACATGCGAGTCATCAACGATATTGTTCCAATCATTCTCAGAAACAAAACTTATGGCCCGCCAATGAAGGTCTTCATGTATGGTTTGATCAAGGCGGGAACCTGGGCAATCATGAGATATCTTAGAGGACTCTGCAAGGACTTGTTCAATGGAAAAATGCCAGAAGATATTGTTGAGAGATACGCAAGAAGTAGATCGGTCGCAGCTCCAACATACACAAGATAAGCTAAACCACTTCGTAGACTAATTTCTTTAAAGACTTCCCAAGATAGCTGATTGTTATTTCATATTTTCCATGGATTGTACTATCAGACACTCTGAATGAATACTCGAACTTGCCCTTGTTTGCTGCAATTTGTTGAGTGCTTGTTTTTCCGTCAGGGCCCAATACCGATATGCCTACTTTGATTCCCTTTTTGTACAAACTGGATGGAATTATTCCAGTTATTTTTTCAGTTATTATCAGAGTGCGTTTTGCATGAATTGTTTTTGTGACTAGCTTTTCAGATTTTGTAGGAGTTGATTTTTGGACTTGATTTCCCCAGCCATTATCACCATAGATTTCCTTTAGTTTTGCAAGATCAACAGGCATTATCTCCATTAGCTCAGGATCTAAGGGTACATGCGTAGGACTTGCCAGTAAGTCCAAGACAGGTACCATTATCGATGATGGATGGCCTAAGCCTCCAGTCAAAAATAATTCCTCAGAAATATAATGTCCAAGACCCATTGCATGGCCAAGCTCGTGTCGCAGAATTGCCTCCATTGCAACTACAAGTTTCGGTGAGTCTTGCTTGCAAGTATACCAATAAGTCCAAGCACTGTCTTTAGTCTCACATACACCATATCCTTGGTAATAGATTTCCACATGACTCCTTCCATCCTTGAAATATTCTCTTCCCAAGACTTCAACTCCTGTTGTTCCTTCCGGTGCACTTTTTAGAAAACTGATCACGACATTACATTTTGTGTAATCAAAGCTTGCTTGTTTGTCCCTTGATACTTCGATGTAGTTCACATCCCAGTTGGCATTGCGCATAGAGACGGACTTGAGCGGTCCAATCCAAGCATCCACGTTGGATTTTGTCCTTTTCATCAAATACGGAGTCAGACTTTCAGGAATCCCCGTGCCTTGTGGCGGTTCATTTGTACAAAATGTCGGAACTCCATCGAATTTGTTTTTGAGTACATCATATTTGGTTTCTATTTTTGCATCTGCACTGATAATTCCAGATAATACAAAAACCCCTATAATGACAAAAAACAGTATTTTCAATTATTATGATATCAGTGTGGTTTCTAAAAAGACTAGCCTAGCTTTTTGATTGCCTCATCAGCAATTGTGTTTCTCTTTGGAGAGATGACAACAAAGTATGTCTTGTCTGCTCGCTCTATTGCGGAGACCTTTTTGAAGGCGTTTGCATTGATGTCAAATTCTAAGATTCTTCCATCTAGTTCCGCCTTGGTGTATATCATTAGGTATACGTCTCCACCATTGTGTGTCAATGGGATAAATGCAAAGACATAACCTTTGTAGTAGTTTATTGGCATTGTATTTTTCATTGGTGGCATTACAGCTGCCATGTACGAAAAGATGTCTTGGATTGAAGCAAATTCCTCGTACTCTACATGCATGAAATTGGTTTGATAAAAGGGGATATAATCTTAAAGGCGTCTTTTTTGCAGCAAGCCTTTAACTTTGACTATTACTATTGCCGGTGCGACAAAGTACATGCCGATGTTTAGCAGTATCACGCCGATTCCATAGCCCATCATTTGTTGCTCAGAGTGAATGTCTGCATAGTTGAGTATCGACATGGTAGACAACATTGGTGTAATCGTTGTCTTTACTGCCTCTTTGAACAGTGGGCTTTGTCTTTCCCAGTCTGCTATAGTTGGACTGAATGCATAGTAGAACTCGTTGAATCCTGCCATGAATGCAGTACCTGAACCGGTGCTGAATAATACGTTGTCTCTAACTTCTCTGAGTAGTTGTACTTGTGGTGCTAGTTCTGAGCCAAATGCAGCGGTTGCAATTGCACATTGTCCTGGACCTTTAGCCTTGTCTGCCACACAGATGCTTCCTTCTGCGTGTGTTCCTGGACCGCATGTTGGGGTTATTGGTTTTGGTTCACCCTTTTCAACACATTTACCGTCAACTAGTTCTTCTCCAGGTGGGCATTCTACGGTAGCTGGTGCTACAATACACGTCTTTGACACTGGATCGTAGACAGTACCAGTTCCACACGATGGTGGCGGGGCTACGATGTCATCTTTTTGGACACATTGTCCGTCTTTAATCACTTGGTCAGATGCACATTTTGGTGGTGGTGGTACATTATCAGGTATTACGGGTTCACCCTTTCCACCATTATAGAAGAACGTAGTGTCTGCTTTTTGAGGACCATAATTTACTAGAATCTTGTAATCGCCTTTCTTAGCCCACAGTGGTCCGCCAACGATAAAAGTGCCTTCAAAAGTGCCATCCACTTGTGGGTGAACTTGTTTTACTGTGACAATATTGCTGTTTCCGGTTCCATTAACGATCGGACCGACTACACGCACGGTAACATCGATTGAATTATTGACATCTGGGCTTTTTATCAAGCCGTTAAAGGTAACAGTATCACCTTCATCATATAGCGGTAAATTAGCGGTAACTGATAATGGTGGAACTTGGGAAGATTGTGCAAATGCTGCAGACATAGCTGATGAGAACAATACGACCGACAATAATACTGCTACGAGTCTCCCAGCTCCTTTCATGTCTAGGCTGATACAACAGTTCAGGGTATTTATGTATTCTATGAAAGAAAAGTTGACTCCTACATGCTTTTGTTGAACCTTTTTTGACCCAGTCATTTCGATCAGATTTTCCAAAAAATTATTTTTTATTTACCATGAAAGTTACTTTACCGACATAGTTTTTCTGATATTCGATATCAACAGAATATTGTCCGGTGGGAGAGTTTGGTTTTAGTGTAAGAATTGTCTTGTAGCTGCCAAGCTTTGTTGCAACCGCATATAGAGTGGATGATTTTCCATCAGGTGTTTGCAGAGTAAACTTGATCTTAGTTCCTGTCTTGTAGTTTTGGACTTTGCCAGTTAACGTTACGTCGGTGGTCTTTCCAGGCTTTGGTAAAGTGTAAGATTTTGAATCAAGCTTTGCAGAGCTTGGAGTTGCAAGCTTGGTCTTTGTTGGCGTTTTTGTAAGACTTGATATGCTTGCCTGGCCTGATGCATCTCTGAAATCATGATATTTCAGGTCTACCGTTCCTCCTGCTGGCGATATCAGCTCGGTTCCATCCTTGTTGCATATTTTTGAGGGCATCTTGAATACTCCTTCAAATCTGCCAGTGTCCGGTCCTGTCTCCACCAGAGAAAATCCACTGGCTGCGAGCCCGCCAGTCTCAGTACCGCTTATTGTGCATCTTTTGTATCGGATATCTTTGATGAGAACTTCAAGCAGGATCCCTCCGCTTGCGTCGCCCACAGTATCAACATTGTCAGATGACGGATTATCAATTACAGAGTAGATGTCTATTGTACCATGATTTGTGTTCAAGTCAGGATCCTCTAGAACCACGGTTACCGGGTGGCCAAATCTAAAGATGTTTGTAGTTAGATAAGCACCGCCAGAATGAGTCCTAATGTCACTCTTTGAAGATGTGCCAGTGTTGCTTCCGGATTGCGCCACATCAGAATATGCAATATTGATTCCATTTTCATCAATCAGTCTTTGGTTGACAAAAAACTTGACATCATCACTGATTGGTCGGAGAGATTTGATCGTGTTTGCATCAAACTGGTTTACCTGGTTTGCGATCAGATATTCCATCGTTCCTGCAAACACTCCAGATGTTGGAGATGTCTCTTGCAGTTCGAATCGATAAATTCCATTTGTTACATCAACATTGTTTTTGCGGCCAAACGACATCAAGTCCACAACTATTGGTTGCTTGTCTGTTTCTGACGATATTGAACCTTGAGGACTAGAATTATTTGATGCATCAAAGTTGATTACCAAAAATGCGGTTCCGGATTTTCCTGCAATTGCACTGACTGCTGCATTTGGAATCTGCACTAATCCCTGAGAGCCAGTCATGTTTGCAGAGCTGACTATAGTAATAGGTGTTGCATCCGTTAGGCCAAAGTATAACGATATTGTAGTGTCGGCATAGTCGGTTATTCCAAGCTGGTTTTGCAAGGATCGCAAATCATAGTTTACCCAGTTTGTTCCCTGATCACCTGAGCTTGTTTTTATCAAAAGATTCTGCAGTGTTGTTGCAGAAATACCAGTACTTAGCGACATTTTCTCAAAGCTTTGATTTGCTATTCCAGTGGACGTTCTTGTATCCAGTACTAGTCTGTCAGATTTTTTATCCGGTACTGATGACGACACAGATGTGCCTCCAGTCAGAACGTCAGTTGATGCAGTGTAAATTTTGACACTACTTGCACCTTCTAAAGTTCCTGGATTGCCTATTGTCAGTGTAGGAATGATTGCAGTGCTTCTAAATACGTCGAGTTTGTCCTTTCCACCAGAGTTGAGGTTTTGGTCAGGATCAGTTACCGTTACAGGCACTTTTTGTCCAGATACGGGTTGGTTTGTTCCCAATGAAATATTGGCATCACCCAATCCAGACACAATAGACAGTGATTTTTGGTCATACTCCATAGTGGCAGATTGTCCACGTGGTGCATTTGAGGCGATTTTAACATTAGATATGTTGGAACGATCAAAGTTCTCAAAGATACCGGTGTTTGGCTGGGATTCTACAAATGTTACTACTTTGCTGGAACCATCGGATGTGCTGGTTGTAGTTTGATAACCATTGGTTTGCAATTCGGCCACAGACCCAAGAGTCATTGATAGTTTGCCGTTTTTGTCAAATCCAAGACTGGACAGACTTGATGCAAGGTTTACCAGTCCTGCACCACCGTTTGCGGCATTTGCTCCATTTTCTGTAAATGCCATGTAAAACGTTGTTTGTGGTGATACTATATTGAATGACCAAGAATCACGAGCTGTCGGGTCTTGATTTAGCTGTATGTCTTTGATTGTTGCAAAGACTTGGGAGTTTGGAGGATAGCTTGTCCTGTCCAGAGTTGTTGTGATATTTGGAATGTCATCATATTGTAATGTAACAGACTGTGTGCTACCTGCACCATTGTATTGTATTACGACACTAGTGTTAAATGAGTATAATTGGATGACAGGCCAAACTGCAGAGTTTAGTCCTATCTGTCCGCTTGGAATGGCAGAATTGGTGTTGATTGTTTTTGGATACCTAACTACATTATTCACAGTAGAACCGCCAGGAACACTGGTGCATGTGGAAAACCCGGAATTGCCGTTTGTTGCGCCGGTAGCTCCTGTCTTTGGAATTGCAATGCCTTCGGATTCAGAAAATGACGGACCAAACACTGTTGTGTTTTTGCTGCAGAACTCTCCAAAATCCAGGCCTTGTCCTGCAAGACCCACTGTTTGATCAGCTGTTTTTGCCTTGTCCAGATTTGCAAAGTATCCATACCACCTGCCATCTGTTGCTTGAACCATTCGAAGATTATTGCCGTTTATTGTGACATCCGGCTCGCCTTTGCCGACGCTAGTATCGGCAAGATTTGGGTCATTTACTATAACTTCGATAACCATAGATCCGGCAAAATGATTGTTATAGTACGAGTTTTCCGCAGAGACATACAAATTTGGGTTGGCGGCGTGTGCTGGTGCCAAAAACGGTACCAGTATCAATCCCAACAGACCTAGCAGTGCCAGCTTCTTCAATTCATCAGGGATTTTACGCTCGTGCAGATAACGTTTCCGTATGATTTATTCGTAAACTGGTGTTTAGGGCTTTGATGGAAAATGTCTTTTTGAAAAGGACTGGCGCCCTGAAGATATCGTTTATCGCCATTTTGTCGGCATTTGTAGTAGAGCTGGTTCTCGGACTATTATCTAATAGTTTGGCATTGCTTACCGATAGCATCCACGCATTGCTAGATAGCGTAGTCACTGTGGTTTTGTTGCTTGCAGCTAGATTTGCAATCAAGCCACCAGATGCAGAGCATACCTATGGCCATGGAAAGGTGGAATCCCTTGGAGGATTGATTGGTGGAATTGCTATTTTTCTGATTGCGTGCTTTTTCATTTTCGAATCCATTCTAAGAATACAGAGCCCAAATCATCTTCCGGTAACCGAAGGTGTTGCGCTTGCAGGAGCTGCATATACAATTTGTGTTGACATTTTTAGAATTATAATGCTAAGGCGTGCCCTATCAAAGCTTGGTGGTACCACACTAAAGGCCGACTTTTACCATGCGTTTTTGGATCTTGGCTCTACTCTGGTGGTCATAGTTGGAATTGTGTTAGTGTCGTTTGGATTTGAACATGGAGATTTCTTTGCTGCGCTGGTTCTTGGAATATTGCTTTGTGTGCTTGCGATAAAGCTGGTATACAAAACAGCGCAGGACCTCACTGACATAATATCGCCAGAATTAGTAAACAAGGTACAAAACATTGCTCTTGCAACAGAAGGCGTTGTAGGTACTGGACCAATTCTTATGCGAAGATCAGGAGATTCAGTATTTGCAGATGTTACTATATCATTGCGTGCAGATGTCAGCTTTGATAGGGCTCATGAAACATCCACTGCGGTAGAGAAAAACATCAAAGATCACATACCAAACGCCGAGATCACAGTACATTTTGAGCCTAGCTGGGAAAACGTTCCATCAGATTCCAGAATTTACGAGATTGCGTCAAACATTGCAGGAGTCAAAGGAATTCATAACGTAAGCCAGCACACATCCAACGATTCTACATTTGTGAGCCTTCATGCAATGGTGGACAGACAAATGAGCCTTGATGATGCACATAACATTTCTGAAATAATTGAAGAAAAGATCAAAAAAGAGCTGCCAAAAATCCAGCGTATCACCATACACTTGGAGCCATACATCACAATGCCCAAGGATCTCAAGTCCTTTGACACCAACGATGAAAAGATAATCCAGATTCTAAAGGATCACACTGAGGTCAAAAAGATAGGAAGTATTGTTACTTTGAATTTTGATGATTTACTCAAAATAGATATTGATTGTTCGTTTGACAAGGAACTGTCAATAGAAAAAGTCCATGACATTACATCAAAAATAGAACAGGATGTTCGAAGTCACTTCAAAAATTCCGTAATAACGATACATCCAGAGCCGTATTAGATCAGAACGCTTGTCACATACATTATGATCATTCCGACTGTGATTCCTGCAGCTATGGGTGCGGAAATCAAGCCTTGCTCGTCCTGTTTGATCCATTTGAGAATTGCGATTACAACCTGAAATATCGCGCCCGCTCCAATTGAGAGAAATATTATTGCAGAAAGCGGAGAATATTGGAATCCACCGATCCATGCGCCCACTATGGCCGGAGCCCCTGCAATGACTCCCATTGCTACCAGTTTTTTTATCATCGGCTTTTGTCGTGCCATTGGAGCCGCAATTGCTAGTCCTTCTGTGGTATTGTGAATGGTAAATCCGACTATGAGAAATGTGCTCAGCGCTATTTCGCCAAGGCCTATTGCCGCACCAATTGCCAAGCCTTCACCAAGATTGTGCAGGCCTATACCTACAGATACCATCATGGCTATTGCCACTGACTTTGATGCGGATGAAACACGGCTGATCAGCTTTTCTGCAGTATAATACAGACCAATGAATGAGCCAACTACAACCGTTGCAATCAACAACGGCCCATTAAATGCGCTATCAAGTTTTTCTGTAGATATCTCCAAGCCTTCAGTAATTGCATCGATTCCCAAAAACAAGAGCAGGCCTACAGTGAGCGATAAAAAGAACTTGTACTTTGCAGGACTCATTTTTGAGATGAATGGGAACCACAACAACCCAATCAAAACTGGAATCACACCTACATAGGTTCCAATTATTCCAAAGTATGATGCAAGCTCAAAACTTGGCTTGATTACAGGAGCTGCTGCTTCTACTTTGTGTGAAAATCTTACACCATCACTTGTAGTCAAGCCAATTTCATACGGCTCTGCGGCATTCCAGTGATACGGTATTCTGACCAAAGCTGTTTCAAATCTGGCCAGATTCTTGTCCGGCTCTATTGCAGCTGGCTGAATTCTGTCGTTGACGTCAGCTTGCGCAATGGCAACATCCATTGGTCCTGTGTTTCGTACCGTTACTTGGATTTCAGATGGAACGAAATCCACTTTTTCAATTGCAATTTTTGGTAGAGGAGTTCCAAAGTTTACAAGGTCCGAGCCAGGTCCGAACAAATACAGAATCATTGCAGAAAGCAGAATTATTGGAATTATTCCCGCCAATGCGATTTTTGCCTTGGATGTTTTTGCCGACTCCATTACTACTCAGCTCCGTCCTTGACCAAAAATAATCCAGTCCAACCTTTTTCGGCAAACTCTGTCTTGTGTGCATGGAACATGAACTTGCCAGGCATATGATAGGTAAACTCCATTATTCCACGCTCGCCCTGAGATAGGGTTATCATGTCTGTAAAGGCGCTAGGCGCAGAATACGTTCCTGTAGGATAGTAATTGTATAGGTTTCCGTGAAGGTGGAAATTGTTTATCTGATCAAATTCCAGCATGTTCACCACATAGATTCGCACAAGCTCGTCGGTTTTGATCTGTATTGGATGATGCTGATAGTAAAACGGAATTGTGTTTGCAGCATAGAAATTATTTTCGGCATCAAAATCGGTATCAAATCCATTTAGAACCATCACCATTTCGTCTGCCTTTGGACGTGGCTCTTTTGGATCCACAATATACACTCCATACAATCCATGCGAGATGTGCTCTTCTAGTGGCATCACATGACAATGATATGGATGAACACCGACTGGACCTGCCTCAAACTCGTATGTGAACTGGCCCCCATGACCACCAACTGGCTCAAAGACACCATCCATTTCTGCTGCATGAAATCCATGAAATGATGAATTTTACTTTAACCCAGTCTCCTTCTGTTACTCGAATTGTCGGGCCTGGAACCGTTCCATTAAAGGTCCAGACATTATAGAATATTCCTGGAGATATCTCCATGATTTTATCATCATCAGCTATTATGGTGAACTCTCGTATTGTTTTGCCATCAACGGTAGAAACGCGTCCATAATTGAATTCTCTGAGATACTTGCTTGGATCTATTTTGACTGTTTGGGACGTATAGATTGGATCCAATACATCTCCTGTGGTTTTGATTACAGCCCCAGAATGAGTGAGAAAGGTTTTTTCTTGATTTGCATTAGACGATACAGGATAAACGAAGAAAAGCACAGCTAGGATCGCAGTTACTGCTAGGGCAAATAACATCTTTGAAAACTGCTTCAAGATAATACAAATGCGTTTTTTGTTTATTTAAATTTAGCCTAGGCTAAAT